>JAHBUY010000009.1 GCA_019637795.1 bacterium
CGCTCCGGCGCCCGTTCCGGACGGGCGCGATGCTTCGCCGGCAGCGGCCTGACCAGCATCTCGTCCTCGACGTGCACCGACGGCAGCTTGAAGCCGATCATCGACTCGATCGCCTCCAGCGCCATGACGTAGCTCTCGCATGCCAGCGTGATCGCCTTCCCCGAGGCGCCGGCCCGCGCCGTGCGACCGATGCGGTGGACGTAGTCCTCGGGATCCTGCGGCACGTCGTAGTTGAAGACGTGGGTGACGTTCTCGATGTGCAGGCCGCGCGAGGCGACGTCGGTGGCGATCAGGAACGGCAGCTCGCCCGCCTTGAACTCGCGCAGCACGCGCAACCGCACCCGCTGGTGCAGATCGCCGGTGAGCGCCGCCGCGTGGTAGCCGTGATCCTCGAGACGGTGCGCCAGCCACTCGGCCTCGCGCTTGGTGTTGACGAAGAACAGGGCGCGCTCGGGTTGCTCGCGCTGCATCAGCCCGAGCAGCAGCGGCAGCTTCTCGTGGCGGCCGACGTGGTAGAGCACGTGCTCGACCTTCTCGGCGGTGACCTTCTCGGGCTCGACCGCGACCTTGATCGGCTCGTTCATGTGCTCGTAGGCGAGCTCCATGACGTCCCAGTTGAGGGTCGCCGAGAAGAGCATCGACTGCCGCTTGTCGTACGGCGGCAGGCGGCGGAGCAGGAACCGCAGGTCGGCGATGAAGCCCATGTCGAACATGCGGTCCGCCTCGTCGATGACCAGCACCTCGATGTGCTTCAGGGTGTAGACGCGCTGCTTGAAGTAGTCGATCAGCCGCCCCGGCGTGCCGATGAGCACGTCGACGCCGTCGCGCAGCAACTCGCGCTGCTTGGCGTAGTCGACGCCGCCGAACACGGCCTGGAAGGTCAGGCCGGTGAACTCGCCGATCCCCTGCGCATCGTGGAGGATCTGCACCACCAGCTCGCGGGTCGGAGCGATGATCAGGGCGCGCGGCCCTTCCGCACGCTCCGGGTGCTTGAGCAGGCGGGTGAAGACGGTGATGAGGAACGCCGCCGTCTTGCCGGTGCCGGTCTGCGCCTGGCCGGCGACATCCTTGCCGGCGAGCGACACCGGCAGCGAGCGCGCCTGGATCGGCGTACAGGCCTCGAAGCCGACCGACTCGATGCCGCGCATCACCGGCTCGGCGATGGGCAGAGAGGCAAACGTGACGGGATGGTCGGGAACGGACATGCGCCGCGAAGCTTAACCACAGAGGGGCCCGGAGGTACACAGCGGCGGGAAGCCGGGTGCCCTCGGAACGCCATCGAGCGCCGTTCTCAATGCACGTCGCGCATGGCGGCCAACATCTCGTCGGGACCGACGTAGCCGACCATCCGGTGGTGCTCGCCGCCGCGGGGGCTGAACAGGATCACCGTCGGCACCCCTTTCACGGCGTACGCCGAGGTGAGCGCCGTGGTGGTCGGCGTCTCCTCGGTGATGTCGGCCTTCACCATGCGGAAGCGGTCGGCCTCGCGCACGACGTCCGGGTGCGCGTAGGTGGTCGACTCCATCTCCCGGCAGGGGATGCACCACTCGGCAGCGAACTCCAGCAGCACCGGTCGCTCGCTGCCGCGACCCTGCGCCACCCACTGCTCCACCGGTTCCCAGGCGATCGCCTGGGCCGCGTCGGTGGGGCGGATGAGCCAGGTGGCGGTGGCGATCATCAGCACGCCGACCGCCGCCTTCAGGGCCGGGAAGCCGCGCAGGGCGCGTCCGGCACGGTCTACGAACCCGAGATAGATCCCGGACAGGGCGATCGCGGTGGGCAGCAACCAGTGCTTCCACGGCGCCGGGAGCAGCGGCGCCAGATAGTAGGCGGCGAGGCAGAGCAGGATGCAGCCGAACAGGTGCTCGGTCCACGCCAGCCACTCGCCGGAGCGCGGCAGGCTGGTCAGGGACCCGGCGGCGATCGCCAGCACCACGTACGGCAGCCCCATGCCGAGCGCGAGGAAGAAGAAGAGCAGGAAGCCGAGCCCGGCATCCTGGCGGCTGCCGACGAAGACCAGCAGGCCGACGACGATCGGACCGACGCACGGCGCCGCGACGACGCCCATCGTCAGCCCCATGAAGATCGCGCCGGCGGCGCCGCTGGCGCTGCCGCCGGCCCAGCGCATGAGCGCCGTCGGTGGCTGAAACTGGTAGACGCCGAAGCTGCTCAGGGACAGCGCGATCATCAGCCCGACGATGAACAGCACCACGACCGGCTGCTGCAGCGCGGCGCCGAAGATGCCGCCGGAGAGCGCCGCCGCCAGCCCGAGGGCCGAGAACGACGCGGCGATGCCGAGCACGTACAGGGTCGCCAGCCAGGCGGTCTGCCCTCGGCTGCGCGCCTGGCCGCCGAAGTAGGCGATGGTGACCGAGATGAGCGGGTACACACAGGGCGTCAGGTTCAGCCCCAGGCCGAGCAGCAGCACCGCGCCCAGGGTGAGCACGATCCCGTAGTCGGCGAGCAGGCTGGCGAACTGGGCGCCGCGCCCCCCACCCGCGCCGGCGAGCGGCCCGGTGGAGCCGACGTCGCGCGCCCCGGAAACGGCCGGCGTCACGCCCTGCAGCGGCAGGGAGAAGACGCGGGTGACGTTGGTCGGCGGCAGGCAGGTGGTGTCGTCGCAGGCCTGGAAGCGCAACACCGCCTCGATCGACACGGCATCGCCGCGGAAGTCGCCCGGCACCTGCACGGCGGCGCGCAGCGGCACCGTGCCCTCGTAGACCAGCAGCTCCATGTCGCCGGCGAAGGCGAACGTCTTCGACTTCGGCGCTGGGTAGTCGATGGCGCCGGCGGTCACGCCCTCGGGCAGGGTGAGGGTCAGCGTGGTCGGGACCAGGAACTTCTGATTCGGCTGGTGCGCATTGATGTGCCAGCCGGCGGCGATCGTGGCCTCGATCGCGAGGTCGACGCGCGCGCCGACGGCCGCCGCCGTCGGGCGGAGCGCCAGCGAGACCTTGGGCTCGGCGGCGCGCGATGGCGCGGCCAGGCACAGCGCGCCGAGCACCAGCAGCAGGCCGAGAGGTCGACGCATGAGGTGCGACGATGGTTCCACAGGGTCGGAGCGGTTGCAAATATGATACGGCGCGGATAACGCCGCCCCTCATGATGCCGCGCCGTCGTCTCGGGTGTCTGGTCGCTCTCGGGATCATCCTCGCCGGCAGCGCGCGCGCCGAATGGCTGGCGCCGCTGGCCACCGAGACCGCCGAGACGATCCCGGCCGCCACCGCCCAGATCGGCATCGGCTTCGCCTACGACAACGACGGCCGCTACCCCGGCTTCACGCCGCCGAGCGAGATCAAGTGGCAGAGCCTGACCACCGCGCCGGCGCTCGCCTTGCGCATCGCGCCGAGCGACTGGGTCGAGATCCAGCTCAGCTACGAGTTCCTCAACAACGACCAACGCACGGTGAGCCTCGGCAAGCAGAACAACTATGGCGGCGGCGACGCGCGCCTCTTCACCAAGGTGTGGGCCGTGCGCGAACGCACCTGGATCCCGGCGCTCGGCGTCCGCTTCGGCACCAAGCTACCGAACGCCGACGCCAAGGACCGGCTCGGCACCGACGAAACCGACTTCTTCATCCAACTGCTGGGCTCGAAGCGGTTCGGCGACTGGGCCGGCCACGTGAACCTCGGCATCGCCCTGCTGGGCAATCCGGGCTTCTACGGCGCCGACAGCTCGGGACAGGACGACCTCTTCACCTACGACCTCGCCCTGACCTCGCCCTACCTCGGCGCCCAGGCCGAGGATCGCTGGGGGCTGCGCGGCCTGCTCGAATTCGCCGGCTCCACCGGGTCGCGTTTCGACAACGACTACAACCTGGTGCGCGCCGGTCCGCAGGTGACGATCGGCGGCTGGACGATGTTTCTCGGGGCGACCGGCGGCATCGACGGCGCCGCCCCGACCTACGGCTTCAGCGGCGGCGTCTTCTACAGCTTCGAGCTGGAACGCCTGGCGGCGCTCTTCGACTGAACGCGACCGCCGCCTGCGGCGGCGACTGGCGGCTTCGCCGGCCGCTTCTTCGGCTTGCCCGCCGACAGCCGGATCGGCACGCATTCGACGATCTCCAGGCCGTAGCCCGGCAGGCTGACCATGCGGCGCGGGTAGTTGGTGATGAGACGGATCTTGCCCAGGCCGACGTCGCGCAGGATCTGGGCGCCGATGCCGTACTCGCGGAAATCCATGGCGCGGTTGGCGGCATCGGTGCTGGGGCGGCTGGCGGTCTCGCGCGGCCGGGTGCGGTCGACCAGCTCGACGCCCTGCGCCTCGCGCCGCAGGTAGAGGATGACGCCGCGCCCGGCTTTGTCGATCATCTGCATCGAGCGCTGCAGCAGCGCCGAGGTGTCGCGGTCGCTGGAGCCGAAGACGTCGCCGGCCAGGTACTCGGCGTGGGCGCGCACCAGGATCGGCTCCTCGGGCGTGATCTCGCCGCGCACCAGGACGAGGTGCTCGCCGTCGTCGACGTCGCTGCGATAGACATACGCCTTGAAGTTGCCGGCGCTGCGCGTCGGCAGCGTCGCCTCGGCGACCCGGTGCACCATCGAATCGTTCCGCAGCCGGTACTGGATCAGGTCGGCGATGGTGCAGATCTTCAGGTCGTGCCGGGCCGCGAAGCGCTCGAGGTCGGCGAGGCGCGCCATGCTGCCGTCCTCGTTCATGATCTCGCAGATCACCGACGCCGGCGGCAGGCCGGCGAGGCGCGACAGGTCGACGCCGCCCTCGGTCTGGCCGGTGCGCACCAGCACGCCGCCGCGGCGGGCGCGCAGCGGGAAGATGTGGCCCGGGGTGACGATGTCCTGCGGGCCGCAGGCCGGGTCCATCACCCGCTGGATGGTGACCGCGCGGTCGTGGGCCGAGACCCCGTGGGTGATGCCATGACGGGCGTCGATCGACACCGTGAAGGCGGTGCCGAGCGGGGCGCGGTTGTCGCTCACCATCATCGTCAGGCCGAGCTCCTGGATGCGTTCCTCGCCGAGCGCCAGACAGATCAGGCCGCGACCGTACTTGGCCATGAAGTTGATGGCAGCCGGCGTCACCTTGCTCGCCGCCATGCACAGATCGCCCTCGTTCTCGCGTTGCTCGTCGTCCATCAGGATCACCATCTTGCCGGCCTTGATGTCGGCGATGGCGTCCTCGATCGGGCTGATCTGCCGGGGCCGCTTGGGCGGCGACCGGAAGGTGGTGAACATGGTTGGCCAGCTATAGCGCGGCCGGTGGGGGCGCGGAAGGACCGTCGACGGCCGTGGCGATGCCGGAGCGACGCGGCGGCGGCGCCCCGGGTCAGGCTCTCGGCGTTCGCCCTCTGCCTCGTGCCTTCTGCCGGGTGGCCGTCTTCTTCTGCCGCTTCTGCTGCCGCGCCCGGAACGCCGCCACCCACCCCGACCGGTGCTGCTGCTGGCGGGTGTTGAACACCAGCGCCCCCGCGGGAACGTCTTCCCGCACGGTCGTGGCCGTGGCGACGTACGCGTCGTCGCCGAGGGTGACCGGGGCGACCAGGGTGCTGTCGCTGCCGACCTGAACGCGGTCGCCGATCACCGTCCGCTGCTTCGAGAAGCCGTCGTAGTTGCAGGTGATGGTGCCAGCGCCGATGTTGACGTCGCGGCCTATCTCGGCGTCGCCGAGATAGGCGAGGTGGTTGGCCTTGCTGCCCGGACCGAGGCGGGCGTTCTTGGTCTCCACGAAGTCGCCGATGTGTACCCCGGCGGCCAGGCGGGTACGCGGACGGAGGTGGGCGAAGGGCCCGATCTCGCAGCCGGCGCCGACCTCGGCCTCGCTGAGGACGACGCCGAAGCGCAGGTGGACGTCGTCGGCCAGCGTGGCGTCGGTGAGGAACGCCGAGCCGTCGATGCGGCAGCGCTCGCCGACGACGGTGCGGCCGCGCAGGTGGACGTTGGGCCCGACGGTGGTGTCGCGGCCGATGCGCACGTCCGGATCGATGTACGCGGTCGCCGGATCCTGCAGGGTGACGCCGGCGTCCATCCACGCCGCGGCGATGCGGGCGCGCACCTGCTGCTCGACGGCGGCGAGCTCGCGGCGCGAGTTGATCTGCGCCACCTCGGAGAGGTCGACCGCGACGTCGGCGATCGGCATGCCGGCGGCGGCCGCCAGCGCGACGATGTCGGTGAGGTAGATCTCTCGCTGGGCGTTGTTCGGCCGTACCCGGCCGAGCAGGTCGAAGAGCAGCGGCGCGCGCACGCAGTAGAGGCCGACATTGACCTCGCGGATGGCGCGCTCCTCCGCCGAGGCATCCTTCTGCTCGACGATGCGCCGCACCCGGCCGTCGGCGCCGCGCACGATCCGCCCCCAGCCGTGCGCATCGACGACGTGCCCGGTGGCGAGCGTCAACTGGCCGCCGCCCGCGCGGTGCGCCTCGACCAGGCGCCGCAGCGTCTCGGCTCGCAGCAACGGCAGGTCGCCGTAGAGAAGCAGCAGGTCGCCCCGGTAGCGGCGCAGGCTCGCCTGCGCCGCCAGCACGGCGTGGCCGGTGCCGCGGGGTGTCCGCTGGACGGCGAAGCGGACGTCCGTTCCGCAGATGGCGCGCACCTCGTCGGCATCGGGCGCCACCACGACGACCACGGGATCGATCGCGAGCTCGCGCAGCGTGCCCAGCAACCAGCCGATGATCGGCCGGCCGGCGAGCGGATGCACCAGCTTGGAGCGCGCGGAGCGGAAGCGGGTGCTGCGTCCGGCGGCGAGGATGATCGCTCCGGTGCGCGGCGTGGTGGCGCGGGTCATCGGTCGCCGGCGGGACGGGCGATCAGGCGGGTAGGACGCGGTGGTAGGCGTGTCGGAAGTGCAGCAGCGGCGCGCCGTCGTTGGCATCGGCGGCTTCGATCTCGCCGACGTAGATGGTGTGGTCGCCACCGTCGTAGCCGTGCGCGATGCGGCATTCGACGTGTCCGATGCTGCCCTCGAGGATCGGCGTCCCGAGCGCCCCGCGCCGCCAGGCCAGGCCCTTGAACTTGTCGCCGCCGTGCTTGGCGAAGTGCTGCGAGACCTCGCGTTGGTCGGCGGCGAGGAAGTTGACCGCGAACACGCCGGCCGGCGCGAAATGCGGATAGGTCTCGGCCGTCTTGTCGATGCACACCAGCACCAGCGGCGGCTCGAGCGACACCGAAGTGAACGCGGTGGCGGTCAGACCGTGCGGCTGGCGGTTGCTGTCGAGGGTGGTGACGACCGTCACACCCGCCGCGAAGTTGCTGAGCACGCGGCGGAAAGCGTCCTTGTCGATCGGCATGGGTGAGAACCTCGTCGAGCGGCGGGAAGTCGAGCGGCATCCATCCAGACATGATTCCGTGTGATAAGGCAACAAAATGGCCTCCGCGCGGCAGACAGCGACGGGCGCCGCCGTCGTCGCCGCAGCGCTGCTGCTCGTAAGCGCCTTCGCCCGGGGGCAGACGATGGAATACCGCGGCGCGCTCGAGCCGCCCGACGTGATGGAGCTCAACGGGCACGTCGGCCGGCCCGCGCCCGGTGAGCGTGGCGGCTGGAGCATCACCCTGGGCGTCGGCTTCTCATCAACCGTGTACGATTTCCACCTCACCGGCATGCGCATTCTCAACAGCGGGCGACTGCCATTGTCCGTGCTGGCCAGCCTCGAACCGTACAAGCCAACCCTCTTCGTCTTCGGCCATGCCGACCAGCGAGCCGCCCTGGCTGCCGCGACCCCATCCGACACCCTTGTCATCACCGGCTATCGCCGGGTCGGCTCACGCACCCTGATGCTGACCGGTCTGCGGGTGCAACCTCCGGTCGCGCAGGCCCCCACCCCACTCGCTATCGAGTAGCCCGCAAGGCGCGGCGCAAATTGCGGTCTGCCAGGCGATTTGCTGCCCGCCGCGGGCACCCATCCGTTTTCGCGCCGAAGTTGGCCGACATTACCACGGCGCGTTCTTTGGATTGACGCTCCGCGCCACATTCTATATCCAGGGCACGTCGCATTCTGGGAGTGACTGCCCACACTGCGCGGATGCCGCCGGCGAGTCCCTCGAGCGGGCGCAGCCGCCCGCCGTTCCCTCAAGACAATGGGTGACCCAATGACTCGCAACCGCATCCCTCGCAGTACGTGGCTCAACCTATTGGTCTTCGCGTTGGCCGTTGCCGGGCCAGCGATGGGGCAGGAGCGGGTCTTCGTCACGGACAGCGCCGGCTCGACCATCAAGGTGTTGAACACCTCGCCGACGCCGACGATGACGTCGGTCGCGGTCGGATCGCAGCCGTTCGCCGTAGCGGTGAAGCCCGGCGGGGCTTTCGCGTACGTCGTCAACCGCCTCGGCAACGACGTCTCCGTCGTCGACACGGCGCTCAACGCGGAAGTGGACACCATACCGGTCGGCATGCAGCCCGAGGACGTCGCCTTCTCGCCCGACGGCGCCACGGCCTGGGTCACCAACCCCAACGGCGGCACGGTTTCGGTGATCGACACCGCCAGTCGCCTGGTGATCGCCACGATCCCGGTCGCCAATCAGCCCACCGGCGTCGCGGTGCGGCCGGACGGGGCATTCGTCTACGTCACCCGCGCCAGCCTGTCGCGCGTGGCGGTGATCGACACCAGCCTCACTCCGCCGCAGGTGGTCACCAACGTGGTCGTGGGAAGCGGTCCCAGCGACGTCGCCTTCACCCCCGATGGAACCCGCGCCTACGTGACCAACAGCGTCGGCGGCACCGTGTCGGTGATCGATACCCAATCCGATCCGCCGAGCGTGATCACCACCATTCCGGCTGGAACGTCGCCGTTCGCCATCACGATCCTGCCCAACGGCACGCGCGCCTACGTGGTGAACCGCGTGCTGAACGGCGTCGTCACCGTGATCGACACCACCAACGACTCGGTGCTGACCACGGTCGGGGTCGGCTCGGTGCCCAGCGGCATCGCCAACACGCTGGACGGTAGTATCGTCTACGTCGCCAACACCCAGAGTCAGAGCCTGTCGCGCATCAACACGGCGACCAACACGATAGCGAACACGATCCAGATGCTGGGCATCAGCCCGCGCGGGATTGCCATAGCAGACATCAGCGCGCCAACGCCGACGCCGACCCTCACGCCCACCGCGACCCCGGTGCCGCCGACCGGCACGGCGACGTCGACCCGCACGGCGACCGCCACAGCCACGGTAACCCCAACCGCGTCGGTGACCGCGACGCCGACGGCGTCGGCAACCCCGACGAGCAGCGCGACGCCGATCCCCACCGCGACGACGACTGCGACCGCCACCGCCACCCCGAGCGCCACCAACACGCCGCCGGCAACGGCAACGAATACCCCGCTGCCGACTGCCACCGCGACCGCGACGGCGCCGTCGACCGCAACGGCGAGCGCGAGTCCATCGGCGACATCGACGGGCACCGCGCCGGCCACGGCCACGCACACCGCCGCGGTGACCGCAACGGCCACGCATACGGAGATCTCCAGCCCGACGGCGACCGACACTCCAGGCGAGCTCCCGACCGCGACCGGCACCCCGACCGAGGCCGTCACGGCGACGCCCACCGATACCCCGACGGGGATACCGACCGGTACCGCCACTGCGACCGTGACGGAGACGGCAACGTCCACTCCGACAGGCATCCCGACCGGCACGGCCACCGCCACCGCCACCGAAGCCCCCACCGCCACGTTCACCCCGACGGGGATTCCGACCGGCACCGCGACCGCCACGGCCACCTTCACGCTCACCCCGACCGGCGTCCCAACCGGTACGGCGACCGCGACGGCGACCTTCACGCTCACCCCGACCGGCATCCCGACCGGTACGGCGACCGCGACGGCGACCTTCACGCTCACCCCGACCGGCATCCCGACCGGTACGGCGACCGCCACCGCGACCGAGACTCCTACCTTCACCGCCACTCCGACTGGCATCCCGACCGGCACGGCGACCGCCACCGCGACCGAGACCGTCACCTTCACCGCCACTCCGACCGGCATCCCGACCGGCACCGCGACGGCGACGGCCACCGAGACACCGACCGAAGTTGCCACCTTCACCGCCACGCCGACCGGCGTGCCGACCGGCACCGCGACGGCGACGGCAACCGCCAGCAGCACGGAAACGGCGACCCCCACGTCGACGCTCGGCAGCACGGCGACGGCGACCAACACGCCGGCCTCGACCGCCACCGCCACCAACACCGCGCTGGAGACGGCAACGGCCACGGCGACGCTCACCAACACGCCGATCCCGACGCGCACCAACACCGCGACGCCGACGCCCACGTCGACACCGACGACGGCCGAGACGGCGACGGCCACGAGCACCGCAACGTGGACCGCGACGGCCCTCGCAACGCGCACCAACACGCCCGGGGCGACTCCGACGCGCACCAGGACGCCCCCGGTCGATGGCGGCTGCGCCGTCGATCCGAACGCGGTGCCGAGCGCCTCGACGCTCCTCTGGCTGCTACCGCCCGCGGCCCTGCTCTGGCGCCGCCGCCGTTCGCGGTGAGATCACGACGATGGGCGGCGGAAGCCCCCGCCGCCCATCGTCCCATCCGCGGCTGTTCACCCGCCGCCGATCGTTCCTACGAGGCGGGTGAGAGAGTGCCGCCGCTGCGGATGGTCCTCGCGGATCGGGAAACCGGCGGTCCGCCGCGGCGCACCGGCGCGCGTCCCCTCGCCGCGGCGGCGCCGGCCGCACGCATGCGCCGCCGGTCAGTCGGCCTCGCGGAGCTGTTCTGATCACGTCGCTCCAGGTCCCGGTTGGCGAAACGGTCGATCTCGGCTGGGTCGTCGCCGATCGTGCGGGCGCGGACGACTACTGGCGGAGCGCCGGGCTGGCGCCGCCAGGGTCCGCTCATCTGCCGCTCGGCTTCGCGTTCGCATTGCGTGGCGGGCCGTCGCCGGCAGTTGCGCTCGCCGCCGGCACCGTGAGCGTCCATGCCGGGCACACCATCAGGCGCGACGGCGCATTCGTTCCCGGTCGTTACCGTGTGCAAGCGCGCATTGCGGAGATTTTCGACAAGAGCGGTCGCAGTGGACCGCTGCGGGTCATCGTCCGCGCGGCCGACCTGTGCGCCCGATCGGGTCCCGTCGTGATCGCGATCCGCGAGCAGCAGATCGTCCGCTGGCATCGGCGGGGTGCGCCGCCGGCGCCGGACCGCGAGGCGCACGGGAGCGGTGAAGGTGGCGCGGGCGTCGCCGACACCAACCTGGACATCGGCGCCACCGTCGCCTCGGTTCGTCGCCATGCGCCCGGCGCCCCGCTGGTCCGGGCGTACGCCAGCTCGCTGGGAAGCCCTGAGCCGCTCTTCGTGGACAGCGCCGCCGCGCGCGAGATCGGCTTCGCCGACGTCATCGTTCCCGGCCCGCTCCAGTCGACGCTCTTCGAAGCTCTACTGGTCGAGCAGTTGCCGGGTTGGCACCTGGACTCCCTGAGTCTCAGCTTCCGCGTGTCGGTGATCGTCGACGAGCCCATCGCCCTGCGGGCCGTCGTGACCGAGCTCGCGCCGCGACAGGATCGCCTGGCGGTGGATCTGACGCTCGAGAACCGCCACGGCGAAGCCGCCGCGGTCGGGACCGCGACGTTGACGGCGCCGCCATCGCGCGGTGCCGCTGCATCGCGCTGACGGGGAGCAGACTCGCGGCCTCGGCCCGACGGGGCCGAGCCAGCATGTTCCCACGGCACGCCCGGGCCGAATCCTGCCGCGCATGTCCTCCGGCAGGAGGTCGCAACGCGCCGGAAGAAGGCGCGTTGAGCAAAAAAAAGAGGCTCCCCTGCGGGAGCCTCTCTGTTCAGCGAGTCGGGAGAGTTGCTCAGGCCCCGAGCCGGCCCAGGCGCCGCAGCGCCCAGAGCAGACCGATCCCCAGGCCGCCGATCAGGGCCAGGCCACCCGGACTGGCCGGCGACGGCACCACCGGAATCGGCGGCCGCGTGCGCGTGGCCGTCGGAGTGCGGGTCGGCGTGTTCGTCGGCGTCGCCGTCGGCGTCGCCGTCGGGGTGTTGGTCGGCGTGAACGTCGGCGTGTGCGTCGGGGTGTTGGTCGGCGTGTTGGTCGGCGTATTCGTCGGCGTGTTGGTCGGCGTATTCGTCGGCGTATTCGTCGGCGTGTTGGTCGGCGTATTCGTCGGCGTGTTGGTCGGGGTGAACGTTGGCGTCGCCGTCGGGGTGTTGGTCGGGGTGTTGGTCGGCGTGTTCGTCGGCGTGTTCGTGGGCGTATTGGTCGGCGTGTTCGTCGGCGTATTCGTCGGCGTGTTGGTCGGCGTGTTGGTCGGCGTGTTCGTCGGGGTGTTGGTCGGCGTATTCGTCGGCGTGTTGGTCGGGGTGAACGTCGGTGTGTTGGTCGGGGTGTTCGTCGGCGTGTTGGTCGGGGTGCTGGTCGGCGTATTGGTCGGCGTATTCGTCGGCGTGTTGGTCGGCGCCGGCGGAGCTGGCTGGCTGTCGTTGTCGCCGGTGGCGCTCACGACTTCGTTGGTGGACGAAGGGCATGCCGCGGTAGCGTCCGACGAGATGCCGAAGCCGCCGACCGCGACCGCAAATCCGTCGCTGAGGAGCGTGCTGTTGTAGACGAAGACGATCGCCTCGCCCTCGTTGAGGATGAACCCGTCCGTCGGCTCCGCGGCGCAGACCGCTGTGTTCACAGTCACCTGCGACGGCGTGGTGCAGACCGGGGGGTCGCTGCCGGTCGATGGAATGCCGAAGCCAAACACGCTGCGGTTCTGAAAATTGTCGCACTCCGCGGCGCGGTTGTTGGCCACGCAGGCGTCGGGTACGTTGCCGCTCGTTGAGCTGAGAGCCACGAGGCTCTGTACGTTCGGCGCGCCGATGCAATCCGATGCGCTATGGCACACACTGAGAGCGCCCATGCCGGTGCCCAGAGTGAGGCGGCCGCCGAAGGCGCTGTTGAAGCTGATCGAAGCGATCGCATTGGGCGTCATACGGCCCGTGCGGGTGATCTGAGAGTACGGGTGGAGCGTCATCTGCGGCTGAATGACACCGCCGATGGCAGAGGTCGGCTGCCCCGACATGCCTGCCGTCGCCGAGCATGAGCCGGCTCCCGCGATCGACCCGGCAATCGTCGTGACCCGGATGCGCTCGGCACCGCCACCGAGGTTGGTTGCAACCAGCACCTGGTAGGCAGTGCCATCGCCGGCGCGGAACAGCGACTCCTGTACCTGCGCGTCGGCGCGCCCGGTCCAGCCGAGCAAGATAACTGCCGCAAACGCGGCGAGTGCCGCGCCGTTACGATGCCAGCGCCGTTCCCGAGTCGCCATAATTCGCCTCACCTCTCGTCGTGCTGCTCCGCGGCCACGGGGCGTCTGGTACACCGCGCGCCCCCATCGGTCAAGCCAAAACACGAAGCCCCGGCGAGATCGCGATCCCGCCGGGGCTCCATTCAGTCAGGGTTGACGCGGACTAGTTTTTTCGCACCATCCGTCGCAGCGCCCAGAGCAGGCCACCACCCAGGCCGATGATCATCACCAAGCCGGCCGGGCTGGTCGGCGAGGGAACGACCGGAATGGGCGGCCGGGTGTTGGTTGGCGGCGGGGTATTTGTCGGAGTCGGGGTGTTGGTCCGCGTTGGAGTGAAGGTCGACGTGCTCGTCGGCGTGAAGGTGAACGTGGCAGTGAACGTCGCCGTCGGGGTGTTGGTCGCCGTCGCGGTGTTGGTCGCCGTGTTGGTCGGCGTGTTGGTCGGCGTGTTGGTCGGCGGCGGCGGAGCCGGCTGGCTGTCATTGTCGCCAGTGGCGCTGACGATCGAGTTCGGGTTCGGGCAACTGGGGTTGTTCAGCAGGTCGGTGGAAATACCGAAGCCGCCCGTCGCCACGGCGAAGCCGTCGTTCTGCAGGGTGCTGTTGTAGACGAACACGATCGCCTGACCGCTGTTGACGGTAAAGCCATCGGCCGGCTGGGCGCCGCACACCGTGCTGTTGACGGTAACCTCGCTCGGGTCGTCGCAGACAGGGGGATCACCCGACGCGTCGACGCCAAAGCCGAGGACCGTGCGCCCCTGGAAGTTGTCGCACTCCGCCGCGCGACCTGGCGCGATGCAGGCCGGCGGAACGTTGCCCAGGCTCGAGGTCAGCGGCACCAACGGCTGAACATTTACCTGTGCGTTGCAGTCGCTGGCGGTATGGCAGATGTTGAGCGCGCTGCCGCCAGTGCCGAGCGTCACGCGCCCTCCGAAGGCGCTGTTGAAGTTGATCACCGAAATGTCGTTCGGCGTCAGAATGTACGTGCGGGTGATCTGCCCGTACGGGTGCAGGCTCATCTGCGGCGCGATCACGCCGCCGATAGCGGAGGTGGACTGGTTCTGCATACCGGAGGTCGCGGCGCAGGAGCCGGCGCCGGAGATCGAACCCGCGATCGTGGTCACGCGAATGTTCTCGGCACCGCCCCCCAGATTGGAGGCGGTCAGCACTTGATACGCCGTGCCGTCACCAGCGCGAAACAGCGACTCCTGAATCTGCGCGCTCGCCGTACCGGCCAGCGCGAGACATGCGACGGCGACCAGAGCCGTGCGGCTGATCCGCGCGACACGCCACTCTCGACTAGTGCTCATAGGGTCTCCACCTCCCAGTCGCCGCGCCCGCATGGCGGACGGGGACAGTTCCCGAACGACGGCGAAGCGCTTACCACCGGCCCCACAACCTGTCAAGTACAAACGAGAGCGCCGGGGCGACGGCGGTAGGGAGGCAAACCCATTTTCGACTCGCCCAATTTGATAGCGCGGTGCAATAATCGAGATCGTCCCGTCATCGTCCTCCCTGACGATCCCGCCTGGGTCGTGCCAGGAGCGGAGACGCCGTTGGCGCCTCGAGCCTGAATGCCCCCGTTCCCCACGTACATTCCTGTCCAACAGCCTGTCCTACGGCAACAAAGTTGAGCGGCATTTTCTCGCCGATAGGCAGCGGGGAATTGGCAGTGACGTGCGACTGCATAATCGGGTCCTTGCGCTCCTCGAGGGCGTTCGTCTATGAAAACTCGCGGTTCGCCGGGGTGGCCCCGGTGAGGGTTCGTGGCACGGCACGTGCTCCAGCCGTTGGGTGAGTGGGGACACACACGGTGCTGTTGAAGAGCTGGACGGAATCCTCAGGTGAGGCGAGGCAGCGGGCGAGGAGATTTCTGGCCGTCGCCTGGTGTGCGTTGGCGTTTGCGAGCGCCGCGAGTGTGGCGAAGGCAGTGCCGTCCATCGATACCTATGTGGGCGGTGGCAATGGTGACGGCAACCTGGCGGTCAACGCCGCCCTCGACCCGCGGGGCTTCATCGCGGTCGGATCCGCGGCTTCCCCCGACTTCTACATCGCCGACGGGCGCAACAATCTGGTCCGCCGCGTCGATGGCTCGAGCGGGCTGATCGACACCGTCGCCGGCAACGGCGTGCAGGGCTTCAGCGGCGACGGCGGCAACGCGCGCAACGCCTCGCTGTCGCTGCCGCTCGACGTGGCGCGCGACAGCGCCGGCAACCTCTACATCGCGGATATGCAGAACAACCGCATCCGCAAGGTGACGCCCAGTGGCGTCATCTCGACCTTCGCCGGCGACGGCACCTACACCTACGGCGGCGACGGCGGACTGGCGACCCAGGCCGGGTTGAAGAACCCGTACGCAGTCGCGGTTGGTCCCGACGGCTACGTCTACATCGCCGATTTCGGCAACAATCGCATTCGGCGCGCCGGCCCTGCGGGCTGCTCGCCATCGACCTGCGTCATCAGCACCGTGGTCGGCACCGGCGACTGGGGCTTTTCCGGCGACGGCGGCGCACCGTCGAACGCCTCGTTGAAAAACCCCGCCGACGTGTCCTTCGACAACAACGGCAACATGTTGATCGTGGACTACGGCAACAAGCGCATCCGCAAAGTGAGCAACGGCATCATCACGACGGTTGCGGGCGGCGGCTTCTTCCCCGACGGCTCGGTCGGCGATGGCGGTCCGGCGACGGCGGCCGTGCTCCTGTTCCCGATGCAGGTCGCTACCGACACGGCGGGCAACATCTTCATCGCCGACTCATCGAACCGTCGGGTCCGCATGGTGCAGGCCGCGAGTCAGCTCATTTACACCATCGCCGGCGACGGCGGTCCGGTCGGGAGCACCGGCGACGGCGGGCCAGCCGCCAACGCGACGATCTACACGCCGTATGGCGTGGCCGCGATCGCGCCTGGCACCATGTGGTTCTCGCAGAACGATCTCCAAGCGAACAAGGAACGCTCCCGCGACAACCGGATCCGCCGTATCAGCAACGGCATCATCACCTCGGTCATCGGCGGCGGCCTCGGCGACGGCGGCCAGGCGTACGACGCCATCGTCGGTCCGAATGGCGGGCAGGCAAAGGTTGGCAACGGCCCGATCGCGAACCTCTACTTCGCGGACGCGGGCAACAACGTGGCTCGCTTCGTCGACGGCGCAACGGGCGAGATCATCACCCTCGCCGGCAGCGGCACCCCGGGCTACTCCGGCGACAACGGGCCCGCGCTCGAGGCGGCGCTCAATGCCCCCAACGACGTGGCGGTCGATTCGAACGGCGTCGTCTACATCGCCGACACCGGGAACAACGTGGTGCGGCGCGTGCGCAACGGCATCATTGATACGGTCGCCGGCACCGGTCGTCTCGGCTACAGCGGCGACGGCGGCGCGGCGACGGCGGCGCAACTGAGCTCACCGACGGGCGTCGCGGTCGATGCCAGCAACCTCTTGTACATCGCCGATCAGAGCAACAACCGCATACGCCGGGTCGGCAGCAATGGGGTCATCACCACCGTCGCCGGCAACGGCAGCTTTGGTTACGGTGGCGACGGTGGCGCGGCGACCAGCGCGATGCTGCGCAACCCCTGGGACCTGGTCGTGCGCAGCGACGGGGCGATGTTCATCGCCGACACCACCAACCATCGGATCCGCTACGTGGACCCGAATGGCACGATCAGCACCTACGCCGGGCTCGGCTATTCCGGTTTCGCCGGCGACGGCGGACTGGCGACGGCCGCCCTGTTCAATTTCCCGACGTCCCTCGACCTGGACAACAACGGCGTCCTGTACGTCAACGATTCCAAGAACCTCCGCATCCGGATGATCGACAACTCGTTGCTGCACCTGATCTCGACGGTCGCCGGCAACGGGCAGCGCACCGCCGCGGGCGACGGTGGTCCGGCCACCGCCGCCTCGTTCAGCACGGCGACCGGGCTCATGGTCGATCCCTCGGCACGCCAGCTCTTCATCAGCTCTCTCGACGATCGTCGCGTCCGGATGGTCACCTTCGACGGCGCCGCGCCGCCGACGCCGACCTTCACCGCGACGGCGATCCCGCCGACGCCGACCTGGACCTCGACGCCGCAGGGGACGTCGACGCGCACGCCCACCCCCCAGGGAACGTCGACGCGCACGGCTACCCCGACCAAGACCAACACGCAGAGCGCGCAGACGGGCACCATTGCCGGATCGATCACGTACTACTCCAATACGCAGAAGGTGCCGGGCGTCAGCGTCGGCCTCGTCGGCCCCGCGCCGGTCACCGTGTCGACGAACAGCAACGGTCAGTACTCGGCCACGCTCGCCCTCGGCACATGGAGCATCCAGCCCGCGAAATCGGGCGGATTCGGCAACGCCGTGAGCTCCCTCGACGCCGCCCGGGTGCTGCAGGCGCTGGCCGGAATCCAGCACTTCACCGACCAGCAGCGGCTTGCCTGCGACGCCAGCGGCGACGGCAGCCTGAGCACGCTGGACGCGGTCTACATCCTGCAGTTCAGCGCCGGCCTCATCGACCAGTTGCCCGCCGCCAGGACCTGCGGCTCCGACTGGATCTTCTATCCGTCCGCTTCAGCCGCACAGAACCAACTCGTGATCAACCCCTCGCTCGGCAGCGGCAACTGCCAGCAGGGCTCGATCGTCCTCAACCCGCTGGTCGGCTCGGCGAGCGGGCAGAGCTTCGATGGCATCCTGCTCGGCGATTGCACCGGCAACTGGACGTCGTCCATGGCCCTGCGCCAACGCGCCGCCGGCAGCGCCGTCGTCCACGCCGGCGCACCACGGCGGTCCCGCGGCGAAATCGTCGTCCCCATCTACGTGAAATCGGCCATCCCCTTCCAGGCGCTCGACCTGCGGCTCAGCTACGGTTCGACTGCGACCTTCGTCGGGGCCTCGGTGCGCGGGCAGGCCGCCGCCGCCATCACCAGCGCCCAGGGCGATGGCGCCCGTGTGTCGCTCAGCCTCGCGAGCGCCCAGCCGATCGCCGGCAACCGGGGCTCGATCCTCCTCCTGAGGTTCCGCGGCGCGTCCCCCGGGGTGACGCTGGACGGCGCGATGGTCGACGAGCAGCCTTCACGCGTCGTCACCCACGGCCGCACACGTTGAGCTGGAAGAGCCCGACCCGGCCACCTTCCGGACGTTTCCGCTGGGACGGCGCCGGCGTTATTCACTTGACTCCGCCGGCCCGGCCACCTAGAACGTGCGCGGGTTTTTGAGGCATGACGCTGCTCGCGGGCAGCGGTGTGGGTCAGTCGGAGGATTGGGGCATGGGTGTCAGATTGGCGAGCGCGAAGCGATTCCTGCAGTTGGTCGTTGCCCTCGCCGCGTTCACCAACGCCAACGCCGCCTCCGCCGTTCAGGTGACTCTGGGCACGGTCAGCCAGGACCCCGCGGCAGCGGTCGACGTCCCGATCACCGTCGCCGACACCGCCGGCATCCTCGGCATCGCCCTCAGCTTCTCGTACAACAACGCCGTCGCCACGGCGACGCAGGTCAACTCCGTACCCGGCGTCACCAACAACTGCACGATCGTTCCCAGCCTGACGAGCGGCATGGTGGTCATCACGGCTGCCTGCGCAGGCGGCCTGCCGTCCGGCGCGCAGACCCTGTTCACGGTGCACTTCACCCCCGTGGCCAACGGCTCGACGCCGTTGACGTTCACCCAGACCCAGGAGGTCCCGGGCGGCTGCTTCCTGAACGAAGGCGTGCCTTCGTGCGAGCCGGTGAACGGTCAGATCACCTTCGGACCAGCCGGGCCGACGTCGACCGTCACGGCGACCGCTACCGCCACGGCGACGCGTACGGCAACGGCGACCGCGAGCGCGACGGCGACGGTCACGTTCACCAACACCATCGGCCCATCGCCGACGGCGACCACGACGAGGACGTCGACCGCGACGGGGACGATCACCAACACGCCCGTCAACACCAACACGCCGACCCCGTCGTTCACTGCCTCGGAAACACCGACCCTCACGCCGACGCGCACCCTCACGCCGACCCGCACCACCACCAACACGCGCAACGCCACCCAGACGCGGCCGCCGATTCCGGTGGTGCCGTCGCCCGCCAGCCCGGCCGGCGCGCTGATGATCATCGCCCTTGGCGGCGCGCTGGTGTGGGCGCTCCACCGCCTCGCGAAGACGCCGCGCTGACCGCGCCCGGTCGGCGGTGAACGATTCGCCGGGGGGCCGCGCGCGGCCCCTCGCTGGCTGGTCGCTGCCGCGTCGATGCGATATCTGGCGAAGGCATGAGTGACCGCGACTTCCGCCTCTCGCCCCACGTGCGCCCGGTGCGCTACGACCTCGCCATCGAGGTCGACCTGGACCACTGGCGTTTCCACGGCGTCGAGGAGATCGAGCTGACCGTCGGCGAGCCAACCGCCAGCGTCACCCTGCACGCCAGCGAGTTGGCCATCACCAGCGCCCGCGCCGTGCTGCTCGATGGCACCCAGCTCGCCGCTCACCCGACGTACAACGCCACCGCCGAGACCGCGACCCTGACCTTCCCACGCGCCCTGCCCCGCGGCACCGTGCGCCTGAGTCTCGACTTCCGCGGCGAGATCCTCGCTCGCCTGCGCGGTTTCTACCGTTCGACCAAAGATGGCGCGCGCTACGCGGCGACGCAGTTCGAGGCCGCCGACGCGCGCCGCGCCTTCCCCTGCTTCGACGAACCCGCCTTCAAGGCGCGCTTCGCGTTGACGCTCGACATTCCGTCCAACCTGGTCGCGATCGCCAACGGCCCGGTCGTCCGCGAGACCGATCTCGGCGGCGGCCGCAAGGAAGTGGAGTTCGCCGAGACGCCACCCATTTCCTCGTATCTGGTCGCCTACACGGTCGGCCCCTACGAGGCGACCCCGGTCACCACCACCAGCACCGGCTGGCCGGTGCGCGTCTTCCTGCCGCGCGGCATGGCCGCCAAGGGTGTCTTCGCGCGTGACGCCCACGCGCGATCACTCGAGTACCTCGAGGACTACACCGCGATTCCGTATCCATACACCAAGGTCGACGCCATCGGCGTGCCCGATTTCGAAGCCGGCGCGATGGAGAACCCCGGCGCCATCACCTACCGCCTCACCGCGATCGCCGCCGACGCCGAGCGCGCCTCGACCCCGAGCCTCAAGGGCATCTACTACACTGCGGCGCACGAGCTCACCCACATGTGGTGGGGCGACCTGGTCACCATGGCGTGGTGGGACGATCTCTGGCTCAACGAGTCCTTCGCCACGTTCATCGGCTACAAGGTCGTCGCCGACCTGGTTCCCGAATGGGGCATGTGGCGCGACTTCGTCGCCACCCTGGTCCGCCCCTTCAACCTCGACGCTCTCGCCTCGACGCACCCGATTTCGTTCGAGGTCAAGAACGCCAAACAGGCCACCGAACGGTTCGATGTCATCACCTACTGGAAGGGCGCCGGCGTCGTCCGCATGATCGAGGGCTTCCTCGGCGCGGACGCCTTCCGCGCCGGCGTGCGCGCCTACCTGACCCGCTATCGCGAGGCGAACGCGACCGCCGACGACTTCTGGCGCGAGCTCGGCGCCGCCTCCGGCCGCGACGTCGCGACCATCGCCAACGCCTGGATCACCCAACCCGGCCACCCGCTGCTCCGCTTCAGCAGCGCCAACGGCCGCCTCGAGGCACGGCAGCAGCGCTTCTTCGCCGATCCCGACGCCCCCGCCGACCCGCGCGGCGCGACCTGGCCGACGCCGCTGGTGATCAAGCACGGACGCGGCGACCAGAGCGGCGAAACGCGCGTGCTGCTCGACGGCGCCACGCAGACGATCGAGCTGCCCGAACACGACTGGTTCTTCCCCAACGGCGACGGCGCCGGCTTCTTCCGCTTCGCCCTCGATGACGCCGCCCTGCACCGCCTGGTGCAGGTGGTACAGTCGGCGCTCAATCCGGCCGAACGCCTGACCCTGGTCGGCAACCAGTGGGCGCTGGTCCGCGCCTGCAAGGCCGATGTCGCCCAGTTCTTCTCCATGCTCGCCGGCTTCCGCGCCGAACCCGACCGCGCCGTGCTGTCGGCGATCGCCGAACGCCTCTACTGGCTGGCGACGCACGTGGTCGACGACGCGACGCGTCCGCTCTTCGAGCGCTTCGTCGGCGCCTTCGTGCGCCCGCACTTCGACGCCCTCGGCTGGAATCCGCGGCAGGGCGAGAGCGCCGACGACCGCTTGCGCCGTGCCACCGCCATCGCCGCCCTCGGCGAGCTCGCCGCCGATCCGGCGATCATCGACGCGGCCAGGGCCCGTCTGGAGCGCTACCTGGCCGAGCCCACCAGCCTCGACGCCAACCTCGCCTCCGCGGTGGTGACGATCGCCGCCCGCCGCGGCGACGCGGCGCTGTACCAACGCTACCTCGAGCGCAAACGCGCGGCCGGCGCCGACCCCGAGGAGGAGCAGCGCTTTCTGCTCGGGCTCGCCGCCTTCGAGGATCCGGAGCTCATCGGGCGCTCACTGGCGATGACCCTGACCGACGAGGTGCGGCCACAGGATCGCGCCCACCTGTACGCGCGTCTGCTCGGGATGCGCGCCGCGCGCCTGACCACCTGGACCTTCATCCGCGACCGCTGGCAAGCGCTCACGGCCAACCTCGACCCGATGCTGCAACAGAACATCGTCCGCGCCCTCGCCCAGTTGACCCCGGCCGACGTCGCCGACGAAGTGCTCGCCTTCCTCCCGCCGCGCGCCACCGAGGAGACGCGCGAGACCGTGGCGCAGACGATCGAGCAACTGCGCATCGACGCGGCCGTCGCCCATCGCCTCACCCCCGCGGTCTCCGCCGCGTTGCGCGACATCGCCTGAGGCGCGCATGCCGCCGCGCGACGACCTCCTGGTCTGGATGGACATGGAAATGTCCGGCCTCGACCCGGCGCGCAACGTCATCCTCGAGATCGCGACGTTGATCACCGACGCGTCGCTCACCGTCGTCGCCGAGGGCCCAGTGCTGGCCATCCACCAGCCGGACAGCGTGCTCGACGCGATGGACGACTGGAACCGCGAGCACCATGGCGCCAGCGGTCTCACGGCCCGCGTCCGCGCCTCGCACCTCTCCGCCGCCGACGCCGAGACGCGGTCGCTGGCCTTCGTCAGCGCCCACTGCGCGGCGCGCAGCTCGCCGCTCTGCGGCAACTCGATCTACCAGGATCGCCGCTTCCTGGCGCGCCACATGCCGCAGCTCGACCACTACCTGCACTACCGCAACGTCGACGTCAGCACGATCAAGGAGTTGGTTCGCCGCTGGTACCCCGCCGGACCGCCGCCGCCGGAGAAGAAGCACGCCCACTTGGCGCTCGACGACATCCGCGAGTCGATCGAGGAACTGCGCTTCTACCGCGCGCACTACTTCCGCAGCTAGCGCGACCACTCCCTGCCCCGCGAGGGCAAGGAGTGGTCGCTCGCTCGCCGCGCGCCGCTCAACCGCTGGCGCGCTGTGACATGATGTCCTCCTCGAATGGCATCAGGGTGAAGACGCGCTCGATCTCCTCCCGCGGGACGTCGAACACGGCGCCGTTGGTCGGAATCGCCTCGGTCGTCATCCACTCCGGCAGGGCGTCGTCAGCACGGCCCAGACCAGCCTTGCGGTTGAACGCCCATTCGTCCTGCAGGCACTGCCAGCCGTACTGCACGATGTCCTGCGGGCTGAGGGTCAGGCCGTACATGGCGTTGAAGTACTGCCGCATCTCTTCCATGCTCGGTTGCTGAAACTGGCAGAACCCGCTCGAGTCGCACACCGCGTTGACGATCTGCGCGTTCTGTGAGGCGCGCGCCGCGTCGGGCACCGGCATGACGATCAGACCGGCGGTGTGATCGGCGCCCATCGGACTGGTGCAGTACGTGATGCCCGTCGGCTTCAGGGTGCGCGGCTCCCAGGCCGGCACGCCCTGCCCCTTGACCGCGGGAATGCGCTGCACGCCGTGCTTCCTGCCGGTGTGGACGACCCCCTGCGCGACGTCGGCCGAGAGATCGCTGTCATGGTCGACCTTCTCCAGCAACGCGATCGCCGCCTCGTGATCGCCCCACGGCACCTTGCCGGCCTCCATCGCGACGGCGATGGCACCGCCGGTCTCGATCGTGTCGAGCCCCAGCTCGTCGCACAGGCGGTCCATCTTCGCGACCGCGTCGAGGTCGCCGATCTCGCAGTTGGACCCCATCAGCGCCAGCGTCTCGAACTCGAGCGCCGAGGTCACGTACTTGCCGTCGGGGCCGTGCACGACGTTCGAACACTGCACGATGCAGCCGGTCATGCAGTTGTGCATGCCGCCGCCGCGGGTCTCGAAGCTCTCGATGATGCGCGCCCCGTCCAGGTCCATCGCCTTGTCGAACTGCATGAAGCGCCGGTTCTTGGTCGGCAGCGTGTCCATCATGTTCGCCATGCCGACCACCGAGGACGTGCCGCGCGCGAAGAGCTGCGGGCCTTCCTTGTGGTGTTTCACCTGCGCCGCCACCAACTCCTTGAACGCCTTCGGATCCTTGGCCACGCGCGCCTGCGTGCCTTCGTCGTCGACCGCCACCGCCTTGAGCCCCTTGGCGCCCATGACCGCGCCGAGCCCGCCGCGCGCCGCGTGGCGCGTCGGATAGCGGTGATCCTCGTCGGTGAGCGCCACGCTGGCGCCCTTGTAGCGCGCCTCGCCAGCCGGGCCGCAGAGCACGAACGCGGCACGCTTGCCGTGCGTCTCGGCCAGCTTCGCGCAGGCGGCGTACGTGCGCAGCCCCTTCAGCTCCGGGCACTCGCGCAACGACGCGCCCTGCTTGTTGACGGTCAGCAGGTAGCGCTTCTCGGGATCCTTCGCCTGTCCCTCGACGATGACGGCTCGATAACCGAGGCGCATCAGCTTCTGCGCCGGTTGGCCACCGGCGTTCGCCTCCTTGATGCCGCCGGTGAGCGGACTCTTGCCGCCGACGCTCATGCGACCCGACGTCGGCGCCACGCCGCCGCTCAGACAGCCGGGCGCCAGGATCAGCTTGTTCCCCGGGCCCAGGGGATCACAGGTGGGATCGACTTCCTTGGTCAGGATGCGCGCCGACAGCGCGCGGCCACCGAGCGCCGTCCACTCGGCGGGGAACGGCTCTTCGGTCACGGTCAGCGTCGTCATGTCGACGCGCAACAAGCGGTCAGTCATGGGGAGCTCCTCCTCGATTGTCGTGCCTACCACACCGCCGCGCGGAGAGGGAATCGCGCCCGCCTGCGGCGTTCGCGGCCCCGCCATCGTCCGCCATCAGCGGCCCCCGGAGCGCCGGCGATGCGACGACGCGCCGCAGGCAGTTGATTCCTCCCCGCCCCCTCCGTACCGTGCGCGACGCATGGCCAACCGGCTCCGGCTCGCGGTGCTGCTCTCCGGCGGCGGCACGACGCTGCAGAACCTGCTCGATCACATCGCCGACGGCCGCCTGTCGGCGGAAGTGGCGGTCGTGGTCTCGTCGCGTGCCGACGCCTTCGGTCTCGAGCGGGCCCGCCGCGCCGGCCTGTCGGCGATCGCGGTGCCGAGGAAGGGGCAGCCGGACGTGCAGGCGTTCAACGACGCGCTCCACGCCGCGCTCGAACCCTACGCGCCGCAGCTCGTCGTGCTCGCGGGCTTCCTGTCGCTGTTCCAACCGCGCGCACGCTACGCGGGCCGGGTGATGAACATCCACCCGGCCCTGATCCCCGCCTTCTGCGGCGAGGGATTCTACGGGCATCGCGTCCACGAGGCGGTGCTCGAGGCCGGCGTCAAGGTCAGCGGCTGCACGGTGCATTTCGCGGACGATCACTACGACCGCGGCCCGATCATCCTGCAGGGCTGCGTGCCGGTGCTGGAGGACGACAC
Organism: bacterium; assembly: GCA_019637795.1. Lineage (NCBI taxonomy): Bacteria > bacterium. The sequence continues at coordinate 24,983 of JAHBUY010000009.1, forward strand.
CGCCGACACGTTGGCGGCGCGCGTCCTGGCACTCGAGCACGAGCTGTATCCGCGGGCCGTCCAGCTCTTCGCCGAGGGCCGGCTGCGAATCGAAGGGCGGCGCGTGCGCGTGTTGCCGGCGCGCGACTAGCCCGCGCTCGACTCCGCCCGAGGCGACCCGCGCGTCAGGCCTGGGGGCCGCTGCCCACCTGGGCCTTCGGCTGCTCCGGCGCGGGCGCGGCGGCGTCCTTGGCCGGCGCGGGCGCCGGCTTCGCGGCCGGCTTCTTGCGCGACGGGGCCAGCACGATGCCCATCATGCGGCCTTCCATCCGCGGCTCCCCCTCGGTGATGGCCACGTCCTTCAGCGCCTCGCAGACGCCCAGGAGTTTCTCGCGGCCGAGGTGCTGGTAGGCCATCTCGCGACCGCGGAAGCGGAGCAGGAACTTCACCCGATCGCCTTCCTCGAGGAACTCGCGCGCCTTGGCGATCTGGCGCTCGATGTCGCCGACGCCGGTGCGATAGCCGAGGCGCAGTTCCTTGACCTGGGTGACGGTGGCCTTCTTCTTGGCCTCCGATTCCTTCTTGTGCTGCTGGTACTTGAACTTGCCGTAGTCGAGGATGCGGCAGACCGGCGGCTGCGCGGTCGGGGCGATCTCGACCAGGTCGAGGGAAGCCTGCTCGGCGAGCCGCAACGCTTCGTCGATCGGGACGACGCCGACCTGCTCTCCGTCGGCACCGATCAGGCGCACCTGCGGGGTGCGAATCCTGCGATTGATGCGGTGGGTTTCCTCGGGCGGGGGAACGAAACGTGGGCCGCGGCCGCGATACGCCAAATGACCTCCAGATGGTTGACGTGGGGAACCTACACCGCTGCCAACGGCTGGGTCAATTCAGGAGCAGCGCAAAGCCCCCGGCGCATCCCAGCGCGGTCAGACGGGCTCCATGACCAGGTCGATGCAGAGCTCGCGGGCGACGACGTCCAGGCGCTCCCGCAATGCCGAGGCGTCGATCTCCCCGGGCACGTCCAGGACCATGCGAACGGTATAGATCGGCGTTCCCGATTCCGGCTCCGGGCGGGACTGCGTCTGCATCTCGGCGATGTTCACGCGGTGATCGGCCAGGCAGCGCGCCAACCTGGCGACGATGCCCGCCTTGTCGACGCCGGACGCCTGCAGTCCATAGCGGGTGGCCCGATGACTGGCGCGGTAGGGAATCGGCTCGGCGTCGAGGGGACGGAAGAACACGGTGAGCCGCCGTTCCCACTCGAGCCGCTTGCAGGCCGAGGACAGGCGGTCCGCGATCCCTTCGCCCTCTCCGGTGAGCAACAGCAACACCGCGAACTCGCTGCCCAGAATGGTCATGCTCGAGTCCTCGAGGTTGCAGTCGCACTCGTAGATCAGCTCGGAGAGATCGGCGACGATTCCCGGCCGATCGCGACCGATGGCGGAGAGCGCGAACCACTGCTTCATGGCGCGGATACTAGTCCGGCCGGCTGGCGGGCGGCAATGCAGCATCCGCCGGTCCGCGGGGCCAGGCCCATGGAGATGAGAGCCGCTCTGGACCGCGCGCGCTTTGTCTTCGAGAAACCGATCTTCCCGTGCTACGGTTCCGGGCTGGAGGAACCCCCCAATGTTCGGACTCGGTGCTCCCGAGCTCATCGTCATCCTCGTCGTCGCGCTGCTCGTTTTCGGCCCCGGCAAGCTGCCGGAGATCGGCGGCGCGCTCGGCAAGGGCATCAAGGACTTCAAGAAGGCGATCGAGAACAAGAGCGATGATGCCGAGGCGCCCGCGGCGCAGCCCGGCGACAAACCCGACGCCTGAGCGACCTCCACGAGGGCGGCGGGTCGCACGGACCACCGCCCTGCTCCTCGCGGTCATCGCGGTCGCGCGCGCCTCAGGCACGGCGGCGCACGCCGTCGATCCGGCGCACGCCGCGTCCGGAGCCGAGCCACCGACGCTCGCCGCGCCGCTGCCGGTCCATCCCGACCGGCTCCAGTATCGCGTCGCCTGGAATGGCATACCGGCCGCCGAGGCGATCGTCGCCATCACTCCGGGCCTGCACGCCGGGCAGCCCAGCCTGGACGTCGAGACCCGGGCCCGCACCAACACCTTCGTCGACCTGTTCTGGAGCTTTCGCGGCACCGCGAGGACGACGATGCTCGCCGACGGCCTCAGGCCGGTGCAGTTCACCTACCAGCGGACGATGGCGGGCACCCCGTACCTCACCTGGGTCGACTTCGACCGCGCCGACGACCGCGCCCACAGCGTCTACATGCGCGGCAGTAAGCAGAAGCAGTTCGACGTCGACGCGCGCGACGTCGTCGATCCGATCACCGCCGTCTTCCGCGCCCGCCTGAGCGGCGCCGGGCCGGGCGATACGCGCACGTACGAGGTCTTCACCGGCGAGGCGTCCTATCGGATACGGCTCACCATCGTCGCCCCGGACGACATCGACGTGCCCGCCGGCCACTTCCACGCCCTGCGGGTCGTGCCCGAAGTGTGGAAGCTGACCACCAGCGCAGAACCCGACGAGCGCCTGCGCGGCGCCACCATCTGGGTCGCCGACGATCCGTTGCGCACCCTGCTGCGCATCCGCAGCGAGGTCTTCGTCGGCGCCGTCACCCTCGACCTGGTCAAGGTCGACGCGTGAGCGGCCGCCCGCGGGTCAGCGTCGTCCTGCCGTTCCGCGACGCCGCCGCGACGCTGCCGGCGGCGCTCGACAGCATCACCGCCCAGACGCTCGACGACTGGGAAGGTCTGCTGATCGACGATGGCTCCAGTGACGGCTCTGCCGCGCTGGCCGACGCCCGCGCCGCCGCCGACCCGCGCTGGCGCCTGCTGCGCGCTGGCGGCGGCATCGTCGACGCCCTCAACCGCGGCATCGCCGCCGCGCGCGCGCCGTTGATCGCGCGCATGGACGCCGACGACGTTGCCCTGCCGCAACGGCTGGCGCGACAGGTCGCGGCGTTCGACGCCGATCCGGCGCTGACCGTCGTCGCCTGCCTGGTCGAGGCCTTTCCCGCCGCCGAGCTGACCGACGGCATGCGTCGCTACATCGACTGGCTGAATGGCGTCGTCAGCCCGGCGGCGATCCGCGACGCGCTGTTCGTCGAATCGCCGATCGCCCACCCCAGCGCCGTGATTCGCACCGACGCCCTGCGCGCCGTCGGCGGCTACCGCGCCTTCGACGGCCCCGAGGACTACGACCTCTGGCTGCGCCTGCTGCTCGACGGCGGACGCGCGGTGAAGGTCCCCGAAGTCCTGCTGCGCTGGCGCGAATCGCCGCGCCGTCTGAGCCGCGTCGATCCCCGCTGCCATCGCCGCCGATTCCTCGCCACCAAGCTCGCCCACCTGCCGCGCGTGCTGCCGCCGGAAACGCCGGTCCAGATCTGGGGCGCCGGTCCCACCGGACGTCTGTGGGCGCGCGCGCTCGCCGCACACGACTATCCCGTCCACCGCTTCTACGACGTCGTCCCCAAACGCTGGGGCCGCCGCATCGACGGCATCCCCGTGCAGCGCCCCGCCGCGCCCGACCCCGCGCACGGCTTCCTCCTCGCCGCCGCGGGCACCCCGGGCGCGCGCGAACAGATCCAGGCGTGGTTCGTCCAACACGGCCTGCGCCCGTGGGAGCACTTCCTGGCGGTGGCGTGAACGTCCCAGCACGCGAGCGGACGGAGGTCGCTGCCTGCCCGAGGCCGCGCCGCCCCCATCAGCTCGCCGGCGGCCGTTGCGGCCGGTACGCACAGCTACCGGGACGGCACGGGAACGGTCGTTCTTTGCGACCGGTTGACCTGTCTCAGGCGGCGCGTCTGTTCTCGAGAGGAACGAAGCGCATTTCCACCTGCTTGGTCAGCACAGAGGCGATGCGGCGCAGCATGTTCGGAGACGGGTTGCGCGAGTGCGAGCGCGTAGTCCGTATGAGCTGGCGATTTCACATAACCGGGGAGTATCGGACGTGCCGCCGTCTCCCCCCGAACTACCGATGCGGGTGTCTCCCACGCGGCGCGAGGCGCGACCGAGGGCGAATCCGGGCGAATCGGGCTGGGCGCGCGGCCCGGGCGGTGACCGGTGAACGGCGGCGGCCGGCCGCGGGCGCACGCGGGCGGCGGCGCGACGATCCGGGTCGCGCGGGGGGAGGGCGGTGTCAGAGTGGTTGGCTCGCGTCCCCGGGCAGCCCGCTCGGCTGGCGCGGCGGGGCGGGGCGCGGCGGCTCCCGCGGCAGCCCGAGGTGGCCGAGGATGCGGGCGATCACGCGCGGATCGGCGATGGTCGCCAGCAGCCGCAGCCGGCCGCCGCAGTCCGGGCACGCCAGCACGTCGAGGGCAAAGGTGCGCCGCAGCAACTCGGCCCAGGCGACGTGGCGCGGGCGGACATAGCCGCCCGGCGGCGGGGCGCGCGGGCCGGTGGGCGCGACGGGCGCAGGGGATGCGACGGCGGATCGGGCCGGGGACGGTGGCACTGGCGCGCCGGCGGTGGGCGCCGCCGCGGGCGCGGCCTCGCCCTCGGCGCGCGGGGCGCTCGCCCGGGCGACGCGCCAACAGCCACGGGCGGCAAACGCCCCGTGGTAAAGGAGCAGGTTGGCCCGTGGCCGTGGCACCAGCGCCGCCAGCTTCTCCAACAACTCGCTCGGCTCGAAACCGATCGCCCGCGTGCCGTCGCGCCACGGCCGGCGCAGCCGCAGCAGCACCCGCCCCTCCGCCGTCAGCTCCAGCGCGTCCTGCGCCACCGGCGGCCGCAGCACGTAGCGGCAGAGCCGCTCGAGCCGGCGCCGGTCGCCGGCGCGCACGGCCGCGTCGGCATGCAGGTCGAACCCCTCGCGGTGGGCGTGGCGCGGTCCGGCCGTGCTCACCACCGGCGCGGTGGCGTCGGCGCCGAGCCGCAGCACCAGCTGAGCCGCCCGCGGGCCGGTCGCCACCCGCCCGACCACCGACGCGCCGGCGATCGCCGCCAGCGCGGGCTCCGCCAGCGCCAGGCCATCGGCGGTGCCGCCGTCACCCGCGCTCCCATCGACCACCAGGCCATCGCGGCGCACCAGACGCGCGATCCGGTGCTGGACCGCCGCCAGCAGGCGGGCCACCTCGACATCGGTCGGCGGCCGCGCCGCCGGCACGAAGCCCACCGCGCCGTCAGGCGCCGTCGCGAACACGCCCTCGGCCACCAGGGTGTGGAAGTGGACGTTGGTGTTGAGCGCCGAGCCGCAGCGCTGGATCGCCGTGACCGCCCCGCCGCGCCCGACCACCCCGGGCGCCCGCGCCCGGCGGCGCTCGAACGAGAGCAGCGCGCGCACGAACACCGCGAGCACGGCGCGGCACAACGGCGGGTCGTAGGCGAGCGCGTAGCGCAACCGATGCGGCAGCGTCAGCACCCACTGGCGCACCGGCAGGTCGCCGAAGACACCGTCGACCAGGTGCGCGGCCAGCACCGCCATGCGCCGCCCGCAGCAAGAGGGGCAGAACCCTCGGCCCTTGCACGAGAAGGCGACCAGGATCTCGCGCGCGCAGCCGCCGCAGCGGAAACGGGCAAAGCCGCTGGCCATGACGCCGCAGCTGAGAAAGGCGCGCAGCTCCTTCTCGATGAAGCGCGGCAGCCCCGCGCCGCCGCCGCGCGCGCGGGCCTCGGCGAGAAAGGTCTCGAGGTGCTCGAGGACCACACGCTGCAGGACGCCGCGCTCGGGGTGGCGGCGCACGCAGGTGTGCCGGCCGCGGCCGGCAGCCGCGCCGCCGGACGAACACGGATGCCCTCCAGAGTCGCTCGCCATCGGCTGTCGGGCCGGAGCGATCTCCGACCCCACACCCCCGCTGCGTTACCCGACGGCCAACGCCGGGCGTCGAGGTGGCAACGGCGGCGTTCAGGCTGGCGAGCGAGCGCGGATCCTCGTCCATCGCCGCCATGTGCAGCAACAGCTCAGCGCCGTTCGAGACGCCGGCAGCGGTGGACCAGCTCGCCGAATGCTTCCGGACCGCGATCGTCAGGGCCAGAAGCGTTGGCGACTGACGTGGCTCACCACGGCGGTCACAGAGTGGGGGCACTACATCGCGGCGGCGTGAGCCGGTGCGCCAGTGCGCCGGTGCCAGAAGGACTCATCCGCACCGGCTCACTCGTTCAATCAACTGATGTCGTTCAATCAACTGATGTCAATCAACTGATTGACGCCCCGGCGAACGATCTGGTAGCGCCAGCGAATCCACGTTTCGCAGGCGGAGGCACCGCGGGCGATCGGCGTTCGGCGGGCACCTGCGCGCTGCGCTCCAGGATGCGGGCGCAGTGAAGCGAGAGAGGACGGGATGAACATGCTGTTGAAGGACAAGGTCGCGGTGGTCACGGGTTCGGGGCGCGGCATCGGGCGCGGCATCGCCATCGCGCTGGCGCGCGAGGGGGCCAAGGTCATCATCAACGACGTCGGCTGCGAGGTCGACGGGCGCGGCACGGCCGACGACCCGGCCATGCAGGTGGTCAACGAGATCAAGAAGATCGGCAGCGACGCGGCGCCGAACTACGACTCGGTGTCCGACTTCGGCGGCGCCGAGCGGATCATCAAGAGCGCGGTCGACACCTTCGGCCGCATCGACATCCTGGTCAACAACGCCGGCATCGTGCGCGATCGCTCGCTCGGCAAGATGAGCGAGGAGGACTTCGACGCCGTCCTCGCGGTGCACCTGAAGGGCACCTTCAACTGCGGCCGCCACGCGCTGCCGATCATGCGCGAGCAGGGCTTCGGCCGGGTGATCAACATCACCTCCAGCGCCGGCCTGCGCGGCAACTTCGGCCAGTCGAACTACGGCGCCGCCAAGGCCGGGATCATGGGCCTGACCCTGGTGTGGGCGATCGAGCACGAGAAGTACGGCATCACGATCAACGCCATGGCGCCGTCGGGCATGACCCGCATGACCGGCACCATCCCGGGCGTCGACAAGGACAATCCGCCGCCCGAGATGAACCCCGAGCTCAACGGCCCGCTCATCGCCTTCCTCGGCTCCGACAAGGCGGCGCACGTGAACGGACAGATCTTCGGTCGCCGTGGATTCGGCTACACGATCTTCCAGCAACCGCGCCCGGTGGCGATGATGTACAAACCGGGCGGCCTGACCGCGAGCGAGATCGCCGCCAACTTCAACGGCGTCTTCCTCGAGCACCTGCAGCCGATCGGCATCCCCGAAATGCGGATGCGCGCCCAGGCGCGCGAACAGAAGAAGGAGTAGTAGCCAGGCGGCACGGATGGAGCGCGCCGGCGGCATCGCCGCGGGCGCGCTCCACTCCCTGCTGGCGCGCGCGTCACAGGAAGGTCGCGAACACCGAGTCGGCGACCAGCAGGCCGCGCGCCGTCAGGCGGCAGCGGTCGCCGGCGATCTCCACCAGGCCGTCGCGCACCAGGCGATCGAGGTGCGGGAACGCGGAGGCGGCGTCGCAGCCGAAGCGCGCCGCGAATTCGTCGAGGGCGAAGCCATCCGTGCAGCGCAGGCCGAGGAAGGCGATCTCGCCGCGCGCCTGCGCCTCGCTGAGCTGTTCCTCGCTCGCACGCGCCGTGCCGCTGGCGGTGGCGCGCTCCGTGTAGCGCACCGGCGACTTCTCGTTGCCCCAGCGGCGCCCCGGCGCCGGGTGCGGGGCGAACGAATGCGCACCGGCGCCGAGGCCGAGATAGGCGCCGGCGCGCCAGTAGTTGAGGTTGTGGGCGCAGGCGCGTCCGGGGCGGGCGAAGTTGGAGATCTCGTAGGCGTCGTACCCGCTCGCCGCGAGGACGCGCCGCGTCTGGGTGAACATCGCCACCTCGGCCTCCTCCGGCAGCGGCGTCAGCGCGCCGCTGCGCCGCTGGGCGTGAAAGGCCGTGCCCTCTTCATAGGTGAGCCCGTAAGCCGAGATGTGCTCGGGCGCCAGCTCGACCGCGGTCTGCAGGTCGGCGTTCCACTGCTCGGCGGTCTGCCCCGGCACGGCGAAGATCAGATCCAGATTCAGGTTCGCGAAGCCGGCGGCGCGCGCCGCCGCGATCGCCGCTCTCGCCTCGGCGGCGCTGTGGATGCGGCCCAGCGTCCTCAGGTGCTGGTCGTGGAACGACTGGACGCCGAAACTGATGCGATTCACCCCCGCCTGGCGAAAGCCGCGCAGTTTCGCCTCGTCGACGGTGCCCGGATTGGCTTCGAGCGTGATCTCGGCATCGGCGGCCACCGGCCAGGCCGCGCGCGCCGCGGCGAGCAGCTCCGCGATGGTCGCGGGCGCGAAGAGCGAGGGCGTGCCGCCGCCGAAGAAGATGGTCTGCACGCGGCCAGCGGCCCACGCCGGCTGGGCGGCCGCGGCGCGCATCTCGGCGATCAGCGCCGCCGCGTAGGCGCGCTCGGGCCACTGCTTCGCGGCGTAGGAATTGAAGTCGCAGTACGGGCACTTCGAGTCGCAGTAGGGAATGTGCAGGTAGAGCCCGAACGCCGTCACGGCGCGATCATGCGCGCCGTCGCCGCCGCGGGCAATGCCATCAATTCGTCGTTGACGACGCCCCGCGACTCGTGCGAGCGTCCGCTGGCTCCGGACGTCAAGACGATGCGCAACCGGCGACGATGGCTGGCCCTGGCGGGGGCGTTGACGCTGTGCGCGGCGTGGCGCGCGCAGGCGTTCGAGCACCAGGAATACCGCGCCGCGGACGGCACCACGTACCAGGTGCTGCGCTCCGTCGGCCCGCTCGGCGGCGGCGCCGAACGCGAGCGCATCACCACCCTCGCCGGCTCGCAGTCCGGTAGCGGCGGCTGCAATCTGTCGACGACGATGGCGTCGGCGGTCGTCGGCGTCATCCCGCCGGGGCAGAGCCTGCACCCCTTCGGCTCGATCCGGCGGACGGCGATCCTGCTCCCCAACGACATCACCGCCCTCGCCTTCGACCCCACGCACTCGGGCAGGGTGACGATCGGCACTGGGGGCTCCGCCCTCAAGGTGTGCCAGTCCGCTGCCGACTGCGGCGGCGGCGCAACCAACCTGGTCGGGTTGGCAACGGCCGACATGGACGTGCCGGCAGCCTGCATCGCCAACGGCCTGCAGGCGGACTGCGAGTCCAACACCCGTCAGGCCTTCGCCTTCGGCCTCGCCGCGACCGGCAATCCGCCGGTCTGCCAGGTCGGCCCGACGGTGAACACCTCGATCTGCGCCGCCGAGCCCAGTGACGGGTTCGCCCTGTCACCAGGGCAGGCCATCGTCTTCGTCTTCTCCGGCTCGCTCGGCAGCGTCGGCTTCGGGGTCGGCGCCGCCGGCTTCGGGATCGACGCCAACGCCAGCGGCTCCGTGTGCATGAGCGGCGGCGTGGTCAGCGCCACCTCCCCGTCGCAGAGCCTGCCAGCGCCCGGCCAGCCGCGGACCCGCGAGCGGGCGCCGGCGGCCTCCGCGCTCGGCCTGGCCATGCTCGCCGCCGCGCTCGCGCTGCTCGGCCATCGCCTCCTGCTTCATTCCTGAGCGCGCCACCTCGCCCGACGCGTCGGGCTGATTTCATCGTAAGGTGATCCGGTCGTGACCGATCGGTGACAGGCGCCCGTCTACAATCCTGACTGTTCGGTGGTGCGGTCGACCACCGACGGGACTGGAGGACAGATGGGTTCGACGAATCGGTCACTCAACAGCATGCGCGACGCGGGGGCCGCCTTCTGGGGCGTGCACCTGGCCTGCCTGCTGGCGTTCTACACCGGCGTCACCTGGTCGGCGGTCGCGGTCTGCATGGCGCTGTTCTGGCTGCGCATGTTCGGCGTCACCGCCGGCTACCACCGCTACTTCTCGCACCGCAGCTACAAGACGAGCCGCGCCTTCCAGTTCGTGCTGGCGCTCTTCGGCACCCTGGCGGTGCAGAAGGGCGTGCTCTGGTGGTCCGCCAACCACCGGGTCCACCACAAGTACTCCGACCAGGAGGGCGACCTGCACTCGCCGCTGCGCGACGGTTTCTGGTGGTCGCACGTCGGCTGGATCCTCGCCTCCGACTGGGAGGAGACGCTGTACGACCGCATCCCCGACATGGCGAAGTACCCGGAGCTGCGCTGGCTGAACGAGCACTACCTGGTGCCGCCGGTGGCGCTGGCGGTGCTGCTGTACCTGGTCGGTGGCCTGACCTGGCTGGTGTGGGGCTTCTTCATCAGCACCACCCTGCTCTGGCACGCGACGTTCACGATCAATTCGCTGTCGCACGTCTACGGCAGCCGCCGCTACGAGACCACCGACACCAGCCGCAACAACGTCTGGCTGGCGCTGCTGACCATGGGCGAGGGCTGGCACAACAACCACCACCGCTACATGAACTCCGTGCGCCAGGGCTTCTTCTGGTGGGAGGTGGACGTCAGCTTCTACATCCTGACGGCGCTCTCCTGGATCGGTGTGGTGTGGGACCTGCACCAGCCGCCGAAGAGGCTGCTGCTGCCGGAATCCCACGACGCGGGCCGCGTCCGCGCCGAAGCCGCGTGACCGCGGCCGGCGCGCGACGCCCTGCAGGCGGCGCGCTCCACGCCGTCTGCGCCCACGCGGGGCGCGGTTACGACGTCACCGCGCCCACCGAGGCCGACGATACGGACCTCGCGTACTTGGCGAACACGCCGCGCGCGTAGCGGGGCGTCGGCGGCTTCCAGTCCCTGAGCCGGGCGCGCAGCTCGGCCTCGTCCACCAGGAGGTCGAGGCGGCGCGCCGCGACGTCGAAGACGATGGTGTCGCCGTCGCGCACCGCGGCGATCGGGCCGCCACGCGCCGCCTCGGGCGCGACGTGGCCCGCCATCAGCCCGTGCGTGGCGCCGGAGAAGCGGCCGTCGGTGAGCAATGCGACCGACTCGCCGAGGCCCTCGCCCACCAGCGCCGCGGTGACGCCGAGCATCTCGCGCATGCCGGGACCGCCCATCGGGCCCTCGTTGCGGATCACCACCACATCGCCGGCCCTGATGCCACGCTGCTTCACCGCCGCGAAGGCATCCTCCTCGCGCTCGAACACCCGCGCCGGGCCCTCGTGGCGCATGCGCTCGTGGCCCGCGACCTTCACCACGCAGCCCTCGGGGGCCAGGTTGCCCTTGAGGATGACCAGGCCACCGGTCGGCTTGAGGGGATCGGAGAGCGGCCGCACCACCACCTGCCCCGGCGTCTCGACGGCTCGCGAGGCCTCGTCGCCGATGCTGCGCCCGGTCACGGTCAGCGCCGCGGCGTGCAACCGGCCGGCCTCGAGCAGACGCTTGGCGACCAGCCCCACGCCACCCGCCTTGTAGAGATCGACGGCGACGAAACGGCCGCCTGGCCTGAGATCGCAGAGCAGCGGCGTCGCCGCGCTGATGCGATCGAAGTCGTCGATCGCCAGTGGCACCTCCGCCGCGTGCGCGATGGCGAGCAGGTGCAGCACCGCGTTGGTCGAGCCGCCGGAGGCGGCGACGCCGGCGATGGCGTTCTCGAGCGCCTCCCGGGTGAGGACGCCGCGCGCCGTCTGGCCGCGCTGCAGCATGTCCATCACCAGCTTGCCGCATTCGTAGGCGACCACGTCCTTGTGGTTGTCCATCGCCGGCACGCTGGCGCTGCCGATCGGCGAGATGCCCAGCATCTCGCCCGCCATCGCCATGGTGTTGGCGGTGAACTGGCCGCCGCAGGCGCCGGGTCCGGGACAGGCGGCGTTCTCGACCGCCAGCAGGCCGGCGTCATCGAGCGTCCCCGCCGAATGAGCGCCCACCGCCTCGAAGACGTCCTGGATCGTGAGGTCCTTGTCACGCAGGTGGCCAGGCGCGATCGAGCCGCCATAGAGCATCAGCGACGGCAGATCGAGCCGCGCCAGCGCCATGATGGTGCCCGGGATCGTCTTGTCGCAGCCCGACAGCGCCACCACGGCGTCGAAGAGATGGCCGCAGGTCACCAGCTCGATCGAGTCGGCGATCACCTCGCGGCTGATCAACGACGCCTTCATGCCCTCGGTGCCCATCGAGATGCCGTCCGAGATCGCGATGGTGTTGAACTCGATCGGCGTGCCGCCGGCGGCGCGGATGCCCTCCTTCACCTTCTCCGACAGGCGGCGGAGGTGGAAGTTGCAGGGCATCACCTCGATCCAGGTATTGGCGACCCCGACCAGCGGCTTGGCGAGATCCTCGTCGGTCAGCCCGATTGCCTTGAACATGGCGCGCGCCGGGGCGCGATCCGGCCCATCGGTGATGGCGCGACTGCGATGCTTGGGATCCATGACGGAGCTCCTCGTTGGCGGCGAGCCCCCTCCTTAGCAGCGTGGCTGGGCCAAGGCGACCGGGCATCCTCCTCGCCGTACGTCCCGCCGAGGGCAAGGAGGCGGGAGGGCCGCGACCCTGGGTCCACGAACGCGAACGCCCCCGCCGGCACTGCCGGCGGGGGCGTCGATGGCGCCGAACGGACCGCTCACGCCTTGGTGACGTTGGCGGCCTGCGGTCCCTTCTTGCCGTCGGTGACGTCGAATTCGACGCGCTGCCCCTGCTCCAGGGTCTTGAAGCCATCACCGGTGATGGCGCTGTAGTGGACGAAGACATCCTCGCCGTCGTCGCGGCTGATGAATCCGTACCCCTTCTCGGCGCTGAACCACTTCACGGTTCCCTGAGCCACTGCTGCTTCCCTCCTTTCACATCTCTGACGCGGGAAGGTGCAATGTCCTGGATCGCGGAGCGGTTGTTCCTGAGAGGGCGCAAGCCGCGTGCCTGCTCCCAGAACGTACTTCCCTGCTGCGGGGGCGCTCTAGCTCATCCGCAGCGACCTCGCAAGCTGTTCGCTAGCGCCGGCGGCGACTATACGATCGCGCCGGCGCGGGCGTCGGTATAGGCCCCGCCCTCCCAGGTCACGGCGCCGTTCACCACCACCAGCGCGATGCCGGCGGCGTGCCGCACGTAGCGATTGCCGCCGCCGGGGACGTCGGACACGAAGTCCTCGCTGCCGCGATCGATGCGATCGGGGTCGAACAGCACCAGGTCGGCCGCCTGCCCGATCGCCAGCCGACCGCGGTTGCGGATGCCGAAGGCGTCGGCGAGCTCGCCGGTGAGCCGGTGCACCGCCTGCTCGAGCGAGAACGCCTTCAGGTCCCGCACCCAGCGCGCCAGCAGATAGCTGGTGTCTCCGGCGCCGCAGAACTGGGCGATGTGGGCGCCGGCGTCGCTGGCGCCGATGTGGATGCGCGGGTGGCTGAGGATGGCCGTGACGCCGTCGGGATCCACGTGCATGAAGTCGCGCATCGCGAACTCGGTCTTGAGGTCCTCGGCGACGGCGAGGTCGAGCATGACGTCGGCGGGGGTGACGCCGCGCTCGCTGGCGAGATCGTTGAGGAACCGCCCCTCGAGCGACTTGTTCTCCGGGCGGGCGGTCTGGCCGACGCGCAGGACGTAGAGCAGCGGGCCGAGCAGGATCGACTGGTTGCGCAACTCCTCGCGCCGCGCCGGGTCGGCGAAGGCCGCCTTCCGCTCCGGCAGCGGCAGGCGCATGATCTCCGCCCAGGCCGGCAGCGCGTAGAGCACGAACGAGGTCTCGGAGAGGCGGATGTTGATGTCGAAGGTGCGCGGCATGCTCTGGCCGAAGACCCGCGCCCCTTTCGCCGTTTCCTCGTCGAGGGCGGCGAGCGAGTCCTGCCACAGCGTGCTCATGGCGCTGTGGACGATCGGCGCGACGCTGCACATGACGCCGGCGGCGCGCGAGATCTCACCCATGTCGTGGATGTTCTGCAACTGCTCCGGCGGGCTGTAGAAGACCGGCACGGTCTGGATGAAGCCGCGCCCCACCTCGCGCATGGCGCGGCCGAGGGCGACGACCTCGTCGCGGCTGGCGAAGCGGCTCGGCACCGGCCGCATGCTCTCGTCGATGTCGACGTAGGAGGTCGACAGGCCCGCGGCGCCGCCGCGGATCGCGTCCTGGAGGATGGCGCACATCGCCTCCACTTCCGCCGTCGTCGCGGCCCGCTCCTGCGCCGCCGCGCCCATGACGTAGGTGCGCAGCGGCGAGTGGCCGACCAGGCCGGCGACGTTGATGCCGAGCCCGGGGCGGATCGCGTCGAGGTACTCGGGATAGCTCTCCCAGTTCCACGGCACGCCGGCGTCGAAGGTGGCGAGCGCGATGTCCTCGATCTGCTTGAACATGCCCGCCAATGCGCGGCGGTCCTGCGCCTTCACCGGCGCCAGCGACAGCGAGCAATTGCCCATCAGCACCGTCGTGACCCCGTGCTCGAGCGAGGGCGTCGCCAGCCGATCCCAGCAGATCTGCGGATCGTAATGGGTGTGCACGTCGATGAACCCCGGCGCCAGCACCTGGCCGCGGGCATCGAGCTCGCGCGCCCCCGCCGGCAGGCCGGAGGTCGAGACGTCGCGGCCGACGGCCGCGATCAGACCGTCGACCACCGCGAGGTCGCCGTCCTGCGACGGCCCGCCGCTGCCGTCGACGATGCGCGCGTTGCGGATCAGGAGCGAATGCGTCGCCATGGATTCCTCCCCAGGGTTGCCGATCAAAGCCCGTCGGGCGGCGGAGCACAAGCGGACCATCCCCGGCGGCAGGCGTGCGCCCGATGGGCTGCTAGATCACGTAGCCGCCGTTCGGACTCAGCACCTGGCCGGTGATCCAGTCGCCGGCCGGCGAGGCCAGGTAGAGCGCGGCGGCGGCGATGTCGTCCACGGTGCCGAGCCGACCGAGCGGCGTCTGCATCAGGGCGCTCGTCCGCATCGTCGGCGACAGCCCTTCGAGCAGCGGCGTGTCGACGAAGCCGGGCGCGATGGCGTTCACCTGGATGCCGAGATGCGCCACCTCGCGCGCCACCGACTTGGTGAAGCCGATGATCCCCGCCTTGGCGGCGCTGTAGTCGGGCGAGCCGGCGAGGCCGGCGGTGCCGGCGATCGACGCCATGTTGATGATCTTGCCCTGGCGCCGCGCCTCCATGACCTTCAGCGCCTCGCGGGTGCAGTGGAACGTGCCGTCGAGATGCACGGCGAGGGTGCGGCGCCAGCTCGCGTCCTCCATCGTCGAGGTCGCGGCGATCGGCGTCGTCGGCCGCCCGCCGGCGCGCGCTTCGCCCGCCACCGCCTCGAAATTGGCGACGACGTGCGGCGCCATGATCACCAGGCCGGCGTTGTTCACCACCAGGTCGATGGTGTTCCACACCGACAGGAAGCGGGTGAACATCTTGAGCGTGGCGCGCCCGTCGGCGACGTCGGCCGGCACCGCCATCGCCCGGCCGCCGGCCGCTTCGACCGCCGCCACGGTCTCCCGCGCCGCCTCCTCGCGGATGTCGTTGACGGCGACCAGCGCCCCCTGGCGCGCGAAGGCGACGGCGATGGCGCGACCGAGGCCGGACCCGGCGCCGGTCACCAAGGCGACCTTGTGTTCGAGCTGCATCGCTCTCGCCCCCCTTCAGTAGGTCTTCACGTACAGGAGGTAGTAGATCGCCCAGCCGCTGGCGGCGACGAACAGCCAGATCGGCAGCGTCACCCGCGCCAGGCGGCGATGGGCGGCGAAGTCCTGGCGCCACATCGCCAACTGGATCAGGCGGATCGCCAGCGGCCCGACGGCGATCGCCAACAGCACGTGCGGCACGAGAATCGACAGGTAGAGCACGCGCCAGCCGCCGCTGCCGGCGAAGAGCTTGCTGCCGAAGACCGCCCAGCGGCTGACGTAGAGAACCAGGAACAGCGCCGCGAACCCGGTCGCGGTGAGCATCGCGGCGCGGTGCGCGGCGCGATCGCGGCGCCAGCGGATGAGGTACCAGCCGACCAGCAGGCTGACCCCGCTGGCGACGATGCAGGCGGTCGAGATCACGGTGAGCGTCTGCAGCGACATGGCGCCCGCCTCGTCCTCGTCCGACCGCGGGTCGCCGTCAACAGCCCGGCGGCGACGCGACGGCGGCGCCATGCGCCCGCTGCGCCTCGGCGAGATAGCAGCGCGCCGCGGTGTTGTCCGGCTCGGCGACCAACGCCTGGCGCAGCAGCGTCTCGGCCGCCTCGCGGTCGCCGCCGAGCAGGCGCGGCAACTTGAGCAGCAGCGCGCCCTTGGCCAGCAACGCGTCGGCATCGCCGGGCGCCAGCTCCAGCGTCCGGTCGAGCTCGCGGCGCAGCCGGCGCAGGTCGCTGATCTGCCGCAGGCTGATGCCCGCCCGCTCCATGCGCTTGCCGAGGTAGCAGACGAGGGCGAAATGGCCGCGCGCGTCGCGCCCGTCCGCGGCGACCGTCGCCTCCGCCATCGCCAGACCGCGGGCGATGGCGGCGTCGCGATCGGCCTCCGCCATCTCGTCCACCGCGTCGCACAGCTTCAGCGCCGCGATCGACTCCGGCGACCCCGCCGGCACCGCCCACGCCCCCGCCGGAACCAGCAGCGCCAGGAGCGCCGCCGCGCGGCCCATCCACCACATGACCGGACCGCATAGCACTTCGGACCCGCCGCCGGGAGGGGCCTCCGATCCGCGGCGCCGCGACCCGGGCGCCGCGGCCGGCCCCGTCCCCGGCGTCAGATCCGGTACCGTCGCAGCTTCGGCATGCGCGCCGCGACGATGGCGACGACGATCAGCGTGCCGATGCCGCCGCTGACCACGGCGAACACCGGATCGGTGAGCGCCGCCACGAAACCCGACTCGGCCGCGCCGAGCTGGTTCGAGGCGCCGATGAAGATGAAGTTCACGGCGCTCACCCGGCCGCGCAGCGCGTCCGGGGTGGAGAGCTGGATGGCGGTGCTGCGCATCACCACGCTCACCTGGTCGGCGACGCCGCACAGGACGTAGAAGGCGATCGACAGCGGGAACCAACGCGACAGGCCGAACCCGATGGTCGCCAGGCCGAACCCCGCCACCGCGATCAGCAGCAGCCGGCCGGCGCGCTGGACGGCCGGCAGCAACACCAGCGCCAGCGAGGTCGCCAGCGCCCCCGCCTCGAGCGAGGCGCTGAGGACGCCGTAGCCGCTGGCTCCGACGCCCAGGATGTCGTTGGCGTACACCGGCAGCAGCGCCGTGGCGCCGCCGAAGATCACCGCGAACATGTCGAGCGTCATGCAGCCGAGCACGACCTCGTTGCGGCGCACGAACCCCAGCCCCTCGCGCACCGCCCGCCAGCTCATCGCCCGCTGCTCGACCACCTGCCGCTCCGGCCGCAACAGCGCCAGGCAGACCAGCGACACCACCAGCAGTCCCGCCACCGCGCCGTAGGCCGCGCCGATGCCGGCCCAGGCGATGACGAACCCGCCGCTCGCCGGCCCGCTCATGAAGGCCAGCGCCTGGCCGGTCGAGGCCAGCGTGACGGCGCGCGCGAAGACGGCGCGCGTCACCAGCATCGGCAGCAGCGCCGCCCGCGCCGGATTCTCGAAGGCGCCGGCGGACGCGGCGATGAAGACCGCCACGTAGAGCACCGGCAGCGTGGTCCACGACTCCGCCGTGCTGGCCAGCAGCGCCAGCGCGCAGCCCATCGGCACGAGCTGCGCCAACATGATGATGCGGCGGCGTTCATAGCTGTCCGCCACCGCGCCACCGACCAGGGTCAGCGCCAGCACCGGCACGAACTGGACGACGCCGATCAGGCCGAGATGGAAGGGCGAGCCGGTGATCGAATAGACGTGCCAGGCGATCGCCGCGCGCAGCATGGTCATCGCCGTGCCGCCCGCGAAACGACTGGCGAGGTAGAAGACCACGTTGCGGTTGAGCAGTTGATCGGGGATCTCGACCATCGCGGGGCCGCGTCTCATAGGCCGATTTCCCAATCAAAGGAAATTGACGTGCCTGCCTTTTTGTGACTGTTTGGCCTGCGACGTCCCCGGGGGGCGGACGAGAGGGAGGGTTCATGATGGGTATGCGGTTCTGGCAGCTCCTCTGTGCGACGGTCACCGCGGCGGTTCTCGCCGCCGGCCAGGTCTCGGCACAGCCATGCAGCGACAACGACGATTGCACGCCTCCGGACACGTGCATTGACGGCACCTGTCAGGTCGAGGCGCCGACCGGGGTTCCGACCGGCACCGCGACCGCCACGCTGACGCCGACGGCGACCGGGGTTCCGACCGGCACCGCCACGGCGACGGAGACGCCGACCGGCATCCCCACCGGCACCGCCACGGCGACGGTCACGCCGACGGGCATCCCCACCGGCACCGCGACCGCCACGATCACGCTGACGCCAACCGCGACCGGCATCCCCACCGGCACCGCGACGGCAACGCCAACCGGCATCCCGACCGGTACCGCGACCGCCACGGTGACGCCGACCGGCATCCCCACCGGCACCGCCACGGCGACGGTCACGCCCACCGGTATCCCGACCGGTACCGCCACCGCCACGGCGACCCCGACCAGCGGGTCGCCGACCGCGACCCGCACCAACACGCCGACCGTGGTCATTCCGGCCACCAGCACCGCCACGGCGACCCAGACGCCGCTGCCGGTGGTGGCGTCGATCATCGTCGGCAACGCGACCGGCGAGCCGGGCGCCAGCACATCCTTTGACGTGTCGCTCGAGACCGCGGCCGACATCGCCGGCGTCCAGGTCGACATCGCCTTCGACGCCGCGGCGGCGATCGCCGCCAAGGGCGACGGAAAGCCCGACTGCGCGGTGAACCCCGAGATCGAGAAGAACGCGACGTCGTTCGCCTTCCTCCCCAGCGGCTGCACGCCGGGCGAGGACTGCACCGCGGTGCGCGCCATCGTGCTGGCGCTCGAGAACCTGGACCCGATCCCGAACGGCTCGCGACTGTTCACCTGCACCGTCGCCATCGCGGCCGACGCCATCGGCACCTACCCCCTCGCCTGCTCGAACGCCGGCGCCGGCGACACCAACGGCGACAAGGTCGGCGCCGACTGCAGCGACGGCATGATCACGGTGGCGATCCCCACCGACGCCACGATCGTCGTCGGCGACGTCATCGGCGCCGCCGGCCAGAACGCGCCGATGGCCGTCAGCCTGGTCACCGAGGTCAGCGTCGCCGGAACACAGAACGACACGCTCTTCCCCAGCGGCGTCGGCGTCGTCGCCGACAATCGCGGCCGCCCGACCTGCGCCGTCAACCCCGAGATCGACAAGGGCGGCACCTCGTTCGCCTTCCTGCCCAACGGCTGCACGCCGGGCACTTCCTGCCAGGGCGTCCGCGCCCTGGTGCTGGCGCTCGACAACGTCAACCCGATCCCCAGCGGCTCGGTGCTCTTCACCTGTGAGGTGAACATCGCCCCGACGGTCGAGGACGGCACCTACCCGCTGACCTGCGAGAACGCCGGCGCCAGCGATCCGGACGGCAATGCGATCGCCACCGGCTGCGACGCCGGCGACGTCATCGTCGGCGTGCAGCCGACGCCGACCGAGACGCCGAGCGCCAGCCCGAGCGTGACCCCGACGAGCACCCCGACGGCGACGCCGGAGGGCATGCCGACCTTCACCAGCACCGCCACGCCGCCGCCGACCTCGACGTCCACGGCCTCGCCGACCCGCACCCGCAAGCCGAGCAGCGGCAACGACGACGACTCCTGTCAGGTGGTGGCGCCGCGCGAGGGCGGCGCAGCCTGGATCCTGCTGCTGCCGATCGCCGCGCTGCTCTGGAGGCGGCGCCGGTAGGATCGACCACGGCGGAGGGCACGGAGGGACCAATCCCTCCGGTGCCCTCCGTCGTGCGCGTCTACGCCGGTTCGACCGTCACCGGCACGCCGTTCAGCACGGCGTTGCCGGACAACGGATCGAGGTCCTGCTCGTCGACCAGCCGGTTGCAGTTCACCCCGGCGTGGGCGCTGGCCACCCCGAGTTGGATCCCCGGCAGGTCGTGTCCCCAGCCGTGGGGAATGCTCACCACGCCGGGGCGGATCGCGCCGTCGACCTCGACCGGCACGTCGATGCTGCCGGCCCGCGAGCGCACCCGCGCCAACCCGCCGTCGCGCAGGCCGAGGCGCGCCGCGTCGCTCGGATGCACCTGCATCGTGCAGCGCGCCCTGCCCTTCACCAGCACCGGCGCGTTGTGCATCCACGAGTTGTTGGAGCGCAGATCGCGGCGGCCGATCAGCACCATGCCGTCGCCCGCCTCGCCGAGCCGGGCGCGCAGGCGGGCGACGTCGGCGACCAGCGGCTCCGGCGCCAGCTCGATCTTCCCGGAGGGCGTCCGCAGCACCTCGGGGATGCGCGGCTCGAGCGGACCGAAGTCGATGCCGTGCGGCGCCGCCTCCAGCCGCGCCAGGGTCAGGCCGTCCGGGGTGTCGCCGAAGCGATCGCCGTAGGGGCCGCTGCGCAGCAGGAAGTCGAGCATCCGCTCCGGACCGCGGCGCGGCGCCAGCGCGGCGAGGATGTCGGCGGCGTCGCGGCCCGCGAGCGGCGAGCCCGCGCCGCCCACCGCCTGCTCCACGAGCTGCGCGGCGACGAAGTCGTCGAGCGCCTCGACGTCGGCGTCCGCGCCCTGCCCCATGACGATCGCCAGCAGCCGCAGAATCGTGCGCCACTCCGGCTGCTGCCCTTCCGGCACCGGAAAGATCGGCGGCGCGTAGGTGGCGACGTTGCGCACCGCGAGCTGGCGCAGGGCGAGGTCGTAGTGCGGCTGCTCGAGCGGCGAGAGCCCGGGCAGGATGACGTCGGCATGGCGCGTCGTCTCGTTGAGATAGATGTCGAGGCTGACCATGAGCTCGAGGCGCGACAGCGCGGCGTCGAGCCGGCCGCCGTTCGGATTGCTCAGCACCGGATTGCCGGCGACGGTGATCAGCGCCCGCACCTGGCCGTCGCCCGGCGTCTCGATCTCCTCCGCCAGGCAGGCGCACGGCAGCTCGCCGTAGATCTCCGGCAGCCCGCGCACCCGGCTCTGGCGGCGCCCGAAGCGCACGCCCTTGCCGCGCCCGGGCGTGCCGCGGGTGTGCGCCGCGCCGCTCGCCGGGCGCGTGAACATCGCGCCGCCGGGCCGGTCCAGGTGCCCGGTGAGGACGTTGATCACATCGACCAGCCAGCTCACCTGGCTGCCGAACGCCTGCGTGCAGGTGCCGATGCGGCCGTACACCGCGGCGGCGCGCGCCGCCGCCAGCTCGCGCGCCAGCCGGCGGATGACGTCGGCGGCGATGTCGCAGCGCGGTGCCACCCGCTCCGGCGCCAGCTCGCGCGCCAGCTCGCGCACCGTCTCGACGCCGGCGACGTGCTCGGCCAGCCGGCCGAGGCGCACCAGGTTCTCGGCGAACAGCACGTGCACGATGCCCCAGAGGAAGAAGGCGTCGCCGCCGGGGCGGATGGCGTGGTGCTCGTCGGCCTCGCTGGCGGTGCGGGTGCGGCGCGGATCGATCACCACCACCCGACCGCCGCGGGCGCGGATGGCGCGCAGGCGACCGGGCACGTCGGGCGCGGTCATCAGGCTGCCGTTCGAGGTGAACGGATCGGCGCCGAGCACCAGCAGGTAGTCGGTGCGGTCGAGGTCCGGCACCGGCACGCTCAGCACGGTGCCGAACATCAGCCCCGCCGATACCTGCTTCGGCATCTGGTCGACCGTGCTGGCGGAGTAGACGTTGCGCGTCCCGAGGGCTCGCAGCAGCACCGGGTTGTAGAGCATGAGCGCCAGGTTGTGGGCGCCGGGATTGCCGAGATAGGCGGCGACCGCGTCGCGGCCGTGCGCGGCGATGATCGGCGGCAGCCGGCGCGCGATCTCGGCGAAGGCCTCGTCCCAGCTCACCGGGACGTGGCGGCCGTCGCGCTTGAGCAGCGGCGCGCGCAGGCGGTCGGGGTCGGCGTCCAGCTCTTTGACCGCGTACCCCTTGGGACAGATGAAGCCGCGACTGAAGACGTCCGCCGCGTCGCCGCGGATGCCCGTCACCTGCCGCCCGCGGGTGCGGATCTCGAGCCCGCACGTCGCCTCGCAGAGCGGACAGGTGTGGAAGTGGATCTGCTCCTCGGTCTCGGCGCCCATGACGTCCTCCCTGGCTGCGCCCGAGCCGGCAGCCCGTTGAAAAACAGGTCGGCTACTGCGGGCGGGTCTCGTGCGCCAGCTCTTCGTTGATCTGGCGCACAATCCCTCGCCCTCGCTACGCCGCCTGTTGTTCAACGGACTAGCACAGAGACGATGGCGGCGGCACCAGTGGCGGCGGTCATTCCTCCGGCTCCCGCAGTTCGATCGCGGGTTCGCTGGTCAGCGTCTCCTCCGGCACGAAGGCGATGCGCATGCCCCAGCCGGCATACGTGGCCAGCAGGCGGCCGAAGGCCGCCAGGCTGAGCGGCTGGTCGTCGACGTAGATGACCGCCTCGCCGCCCGGGCCGCCGTCGTCGATGACACAGCGCAGGACGCCACCGCGCGGCACCCACTGCTCGCCGGCTGGGAAGTAGCGGATCTGCGGCCGGCCGGCCGGGATCTCGACCGCGACGTGTTCGTAGCTCGCGAACATCTCCGCGTCGGCGCGCAGCACGGCGTTGAGCTCGTCGAGGATCTGCTGATCGCTCATGCCGCCCAGCGACGGCCCGACATGGAAGTACGTCGTCGCGATCTCGGGATCCTTGTACTCGATGATGGCGTCGCCGCCCTCGCGCCTGATCTCCACCTCGTCCAGCGACGCGATCGCCGGCTTTCTCTTTCGCATACCGGGCCTGGGCTCTTTCTGACGCGGGCACCCCCGACCGCGGCTCGCGTCGGCCCCCCTCACCGCGAGATGGCGGCGCCCCCGTTTTTCTTGCACACCTCGCACGTCAGGTGGGCGGCTTGACGACCCAGCATCGGCGACGGCAGGAGTGACGGCGCACCGTGCCGTCACCGCGCCACGCACCATCGGATCCGCCGCCCGCATCACTGCCGCCGCCGCTGGTCGGCCGGCGACGCGAGCAGGACGAGCTGGCGGCGCTGGCCCGCGACCTCGCCGCCGGACGCGGCGGCCTGGCGCTGATCACCGGCGAGGCCGGCATCGGCAAGACCCGACTGGCGGACGCGGCGGCACGGGCGGCGACGCAGCAGGGCGCGCGGGTGATCTGGAGTCGTTGCTGGGAAGCCGGTGGCGCACCCGCCTTCGGACCCTGGCACGAGGTGTTCCGCCAGCTCGCGGCGGCAGCGGGCGCGGCGGCGTGGCGCGGGTGGACGGCCGGGCTCGGCGACGCGCTCGCCCCGCTGAACGCCGACCCCGGCACGCCCACCGCTCCCCCCGCCGACGCGGAGGCGGCGCGCTTCGCCGTCTTCGATGCCACCAGCCGCCTCCTGCGCCGCGCCACCGAGCGACCGCTTCTGCTGATCTTCGAGGACCTGCACGCCGCCGACCTGCCCTCGCTGCGCCTGCTCGAGCTCATCGCCCGCGAGCTCGACGACCTGCCGCTGGCGATCATCGGCACCTATCGGCCGCAGGAGGCCGAGCAACGGCCCGCCGCCGGCCTGACGCTCGCGCGCCTGGCGCGGGCGGCGCTCCGCCTGCCGTTGGCCGGGCTGGCGATCGATGACGTCGCCGCCCTGCTGGCCCGCGGCGGCGCCCCCGCGCCGCTGGCGCTCGCCGCCGTGATCCACGACGCCACGGCCGGCAACCCGCTGTTCGTGGTCGAGACGACGCACGCCCTCCGCCGCGATCATCCCAACGGCCTGGCCGGCGTCACCGCGCAGGATCTGCAGCTCGCCCCCGGCATCCGCGACGCGGTGCGCGCCCGCCTCGCGGGGCTCTCCCCCACCTGCCGGGCGCTGCTCGAGCTGGCGGCCGTGTTCGGCGATCGCGTCGCCCTCGGCGACCTGCAGCGCGCCGCCGGCGTGCCACTGGCGGCGGCGCTCGATGCGGCGCGCGAGGGAACGGCCGCAGGCGTGCTCAACGACCCCGCGCTGGACCACCGCCTCGCCTTCCGCCACGCCCTGCTGCGCGCCGTCCTGTACCAGGACCTGCCGCCGGATCGCCGCGGCGCGCTGCACCGCGCCGCCGGCCGCGCCCTGCTGGAGCGCCACGCCCTCGATCCCGATCCCCACCTCGCCGCCCTCTCCCACCATTTCCGCGCCGGCGCCGACGACCCGTCCACGACCGCCGCCGCGCTCGACCTCACGCTGCGCGCGGCACGCCGCGCCGCGGCGCAGTTCGCCGACGACGAAGCCATCGCCGCCTATCGCGCGGCACTGGCGCTGCTCGACCGCGACCCAGCCGGCACGCCGCCGCCCCGCGCGCTGCTCCTGGTCGAGCTCGCCGAGGCGCTGACCCGCCTCGGCGAGGACGCCGAGGCGCGGCCGGCGCTGCGTGCCGCCGCGGCGCTGGCGCGCGACGCCGGCGACGCCGAGCTGCTGGCGCGCGCCGCGCTGTGCACCGGCGAGCGCGGGATCGGCGTCCCCTACCGCGTCGGCGACGCGGAGGCGCTGGCGCTGTGCGAGGAGGCCCTCGCCCTGCTGCCCGTCGCCGACGGCGCCCGGCGCGTGCGCGTCCTGTCGCGGGCGGCGGTCGAATACTCCGCCAGCGACGATGCCGCCCGCGCCGTCGCCGCCAGCGCCCGGGCCGTCGCCGGCGCACGCCGCCTCGGCGAGCCGATCGCCCTGGCGCACGCCCTGAGCGCGCAGCACGCGGTGTTCTGGCGCTATGGCGCGCCGGTGGAGAGCCTCGCCGTGGCGTCCGAGATCGCCGCCATCGGCAGCGCCGTCGGCGACCCCGACCTCGTCGCCCAGGGGCGCGCCTGGCGGCTCTACGATCTGGCGCTGGCCGGCGACGCGGTCGCCTACGACGAGGACCTCGCCGCCTACGGCCCGCTGGCGGAATCGCTGCGGCGGCCGCGCTATCTCTGGCTGGCCGCCAACGCCCGCGTCCTGCGCGCCCTGTGGGCGGGCCGCTTCGCCGCGGCAGAGGCCGCGATCGAAACCGCGCAGGCGCTGGCGGCGCGTCTCGGCGATGCCACCGCGATGCTGGCGCCGGGCGCGCAGCTCTTCGCGCTGCGTCGCGAGCAGGGCCGGCTAGCCGAACAGGAGATGGCGGCGCGCCTGGTGGCGGCGCGCTTCCCCTCGTCCCCGGTGCCGCAGACCTTTCTCGCCCTCATCCTGACCGAGCTCGGTCGCCTGGACGAGGCGCGCGCCGCGTTCGAATCCGTCGCCGCCGCCGACTTCGCGGACCTGCGGCGCGAGCACCGCCTCGGCGTGCTGCCCTACCTGAGCGAGGTCTGCGCCGCGCTCGGCGATGCCCGCCGTGCCGCCGGCTTGCGCGAGCTGCTGCTGCCGCTCGCCGATCGCGTCGTCCCCTACGGCAGCAGCGTCGCCATCGGCGTCGGCGCCCACTGGCTGGCGTTGCTGGCGGAGGCGATGCGCCGCCCGGACGACGCGCGCGACTACGCCGAGCAGGCGGTGGCGCGGCACGCGACGATGGACGCGCCCCCCTGGCTGGCGCGCAGCCGCGTCCTGCTGGCGCGCCTGCTGCACCAGGCCGGTCGCGAGCCCGAGCGGGCGCGCGATCTCTGCCAATTGGCGGCCGACGTCGCTCGCGCGCTGGGCATGCGCCGACTCGCCGCCGATGCCGATGCCCTGCTGGCCACGCTGGCTCCGCCGGCCGCGCCGTCGCCGCGACGCCGCCGCGGCGTCTTCCGCCGCGACGGCGCCCTGTGGACGATCGGCGACGGCGAGGGCGCGCCGCTGCGACTGCGCCGGTGCAAGGGGTTCGCCCACATCGCCGCCCTGCTGCGCCAGCCGGGCCGCTCCCTGACCGCCATCGACCTGGCGGCGCTCGGCGCCGGAGCCGAAACGCCCGCCGCTGGCCGCAGCGCGCCGCGCGCCGCCGAGTACGCCCACCTGGCGTCGCTGCGCGACCAACTCGAGGAGGCCGAGCGCTTCCACGATACCGAGCGCGCCGCGCGTTTGCGCGCCGCGCTCGACGAACGGGTCGCGGGCCTGGTGCCGCGCGGCAGACGCCGCCCGGGGAGCACGCCAGCCGAACGCGCCCGGCTCAACGTGACCCGCACCATCGCCGACGCCATCCGCCGCATCGCCGCCGCCGACCCCGCGCTCGGCCGCCACTTCTCGGCGGCGATCCGCACCGGCACGTTCTGCTCGTACGTGCCGGACCCGCGGCTGCCGATCGACTGGGAGCTGTAGCGCTCGATCGAGCAATCGAACGACGTTCAGCGCCCGTGCACGCCGAGGATGCGGGGACCCCCGTGGAGGCGATGCATGGCGCGTGCGACGATTCTCATTTTCCTGCTCCTGACCTGGGCGGCACCGCGCGCCGAGGCGCGCTGCGCCGGCGACTGCGGCGGCGACGGGGTGGTGGCGGTGAACGAGCTCATCACCGGCGTGAACCTGGCGCTCGGCGGCGGCGACCCGAGGCAGTGCCCCAGCATCGACGCCAACGGCGATGGGTCGGTGGTCGTGAGCGAGCTGGTCGCCGCGGTGGCGAACGCGCTCAACGGCTGCCCGTTCACCGGCCAGTACACGGCCCGCCTGGACGTCGGCGACCAGGAGACGGCCGTCATTCACATGCAGGTGGCGCCGGACGGCTCGGCCACGGCCGCGCTCATGGTCGTGCCGACCAGCGGCGCGGCGCTGCGGCTGGAGATCCCGCTGCTGAATCTCACCGGCACCGTCGACCTCGACACCGGCGCCTTCCACTTCGCCGGCACCGCGCAGGGGCAGGAGGGCGGCGTCCCGGTCGATATCGCCGGTGCCATGCCCGAACGGCCGGGTCTGAGCGGCACGCTCGACCTGACGATCGGCTCCGAATCGTTCCGCGGCCCGGTGGTCGCCGGCAACGGCCAACCGACCCCCACCCGCACCCCTACCCAGACGGCCGTCACTCCCACCCCGACCCCAACCGCCATGCCCGCCAACTACCCGACCCCGCCGGGCGGCGGCTGCGCGACCGGCACCTGGAGCCTCACGTTCCGCAACGCCAGCGGCACCAACAGTTACGTCGATCTCGGCCCCGGCCTCGGCCTCGGCAAGGGCAGCTTCACGCTCCTCCCCGGCGCCGTCTTCGGCGGTAACGCGGTTCCGTGCTCGCTCAACGTCGGCGACGTCGTCCGCCGCGTCCAGCTCACCTACCTCGGCGCCGCGACCCAGGGCGCGTCGATTCCCCTCGGTCGGGAACGCGGTCAGGCGACCTTCGACTACATCGAAACGCCGACCAGCAACCCGCTCGGCACCCGCGGCTGGCGGGCCGACAGCGGCGCCCTGGTGATCGACCAGCTCGACGGCGGCAACGTGCGCCTGCACATCGCCAACGCCGTGATGTCGCCCGAGCCCAGCTTCTCGTTCCAGACCCCGGCCACCGGCACCCTCACCATCGACGCCGGCGCCGCGGGCACCCTGCAGTGATCGTACGTCTGGACCGATTCGCAACGAGCGCAGCCGGGGAGCTCGGCGCCGCGGCACCTGGAGGCCATGCGCCGCATGGAGTCCGGCACGTCACGTCGCCGCGCCCCGGCGACGACCGGCGCGTGGACTGCCACACGGCGACGAATTGCGTCACCTCTCAGCGACATGGGAGGCGGCGGCGCGGCCGACTGGACGCGGGTACGATCCGTGCTGCGTCGGATCGGCGTGCCGCTCCGCGCGCTCAGCGTGTTCCTCTGCCTCCTCACCGCCGGCGCGGCGCGCGCGGCGACGTACTACGTCGCCACCACCGGCAACGATGCCAACCCCGGGTCGCAGGCCGCACCATGGCGCACCCTGCAGAAGGCGGGCAACGTCGCCGCCGCCGGCGACACGGTGCACGTGCTACCGGGCACCTACGCCGGCTTCCGGCCGCTGCGCTCCGGCAGCGCGCAGGCGCCCATCCGCTTCCTGGCCCAGGCCGGCGTGGTGGTGAACACCCCCGGCAGCGGCAACAGCAACGGTGACGACATCTGGATCCGCAACGTCGACCACATCGTCATCGACGGCTTCGAATGCACCGCGGCGCCCCGCGCCGGCATCGCCGTCCAGGGCGAGCCCGACGCCAACGCCACCGGCGTCGTCATCCGCAACTGCCACTGCCACCACAACGGCCGCTGGGGCATCTTCACCGGCTTCGCTCGCGACCTGCTGCTCGAGGACAACGAGACCTCGTACTCGGCGATCGAGCACGGCATCTACGTCTCGAACAGCGGCGACCGCCCGACCGTGCGCCGCAACCACGCCCACCACAACAACGCCTCCGGCATCCAGCTCAACGCCGATCCGGCGCAGATGGGAAGCAACCCGGCCGACCCGCAGGGCGACGGCATCATCGAGAACGCGCTCATCGAGGCCAACCTGATCCACGACAACGGCGCCGCCGGCGGCGCCGCCATCAACCTCGCCTCTGTACGCGGCGCGCTGATCCGCAACAACCTGCTGTACGGCAACCGGGCCACCGGCATCGCCGGCTGGGACGACGGCGAGGGCAGCAACCGCTACGGCTGCCGCGACAACGTCATCGTCGGCAACACCATCGTCCAGCCGAGCGGCAGCCGCTTCGCCATCGGCCTGCTCAACGGCAGCACCGGCAACAGCATCCGCGACAACATCCTGCTCCACCTGGGAACCCGTGGCAGCGTCTCGGCGGACCCGTCGAGCCAGGTCGGCCTGGTCTCCGATTACAACGTCGTCGTCGACCGCTTCTCCAACGACGACGTCTTCTACACCCTCGCCCAGTGGCGCGGCTTCGGCTTCGACGCCCATTCCTTCATCGCCAGCGCGGCGGCGCTGTTCGTCGACGCCGCGAACGACGACTACCACCTCTCGGCGACCAGCCCGGCGCGCGACGCCGGCATCGCGCATCCCGATCTGCCGCTCGATCGCGACGGCGTCGCCCGCCCGCAGGGCGCCGCGGTCGACATCGGCGCTTACGAGCGCGTCGTCGCCGGCTCGCCGTCTCCCTCGCCGACCGCCACGGGCACGCCGGCGCCGCCGCCGACCACCACCCCGACCGGAGGCCTGCAGCTCGCGGGAACGCTCCTGGCCCGCGGCGGTGTCCCCGTGCCGTCGGCGACGCTCACCCTCGCCGGCGCCGGCGCGCACGGCGCCGGCAGCGCCGCCAACGGCAGTTACGGCTTCGCCGGCGTCGCGCCCGGCGTGTGGACCCTGACGCCGCGCAAGAGCGGCGACCTGCGCGGCGCCGTGAGCGCCCTCGACGCCGCCTGGGCGCTGCAGTCGGTGGCCCAGCTCCGCACCCTGACCGCGAGCGAACGGCTCGCCGCCGACGTCACCGGCGACGGCACGGTCAGCGCCCTCGACGCCACCCTGATACTGCAACGCGCCGTGGGCCTGATCGCCGCATTCCCCGCCGCCGCTGCCTGCGGTTCCGACTGGCTCTTCGTTCCCTACGCCGCGGCGGTGCCCAACCAGTCCGTGGTGCCGCCCCTGGTGACCGGCGGCGGCTGCACCATGGGCTCCCTGACCTACGGGCCGCTGACCGCCGACGCCTCCGGCCAGAGCTTCACCGCCATCCCGCTCGGCGACGTCACCGGCAACTGGCAGTGAACAGGCTCTGCCCCGGGCGCGATCCTACGGCCGCACCACGCCAGCGACCTGCTCGAGCACCCACCGCGCATCCGCGAACGCGCGGTGGGCATCGGCGGCGCCGTAGAATTCCGACGGGATGAGGTCCTCGCTGCCGTAGAACGCGATCTCGCGGTCTTTGCGCAGCGCCTTCGAGATCTCGGCCATGCGCACTGCCGCGCCGCGAACCGACTGCGGCAATCGCTCCATCTCGGCGACCAGGGATGCACCGGGCCGCGGCGGCAACGAGGCGAACGGCGCAGTCCGGCAACCCCGCTCAGGCCGCGTTCAACCGCAGCACTTCTTGCGCTTCTTGCCGCTGCCGCACGGGCAGGGGTCGTTGCGGCCGACCTTGGGTTCGGCGCGGCGCACCGGTTCGGGACGCGGGCCGTGATCGTGCTCGTGGTCGTGGTCGCAGCCGGGGCCGTGCTCGTGCTTCGCCATCGCGGCACTCGACACCACGGGGGCGGCGGCGTCAATCAGGGGTCAGTCGGACTCGATGCGGCTGCCGACCACCATGCCGACCAGCAGGGCGATGCCGACGCCGACCAGCGCCAGCGTGCCGCGGACGAAGTACGGATAGGCCATCAGCGCCAGGCCGATCACCGTATGCGTCGCGGTGCGCTGCCGCCGGCCGTAGGTGAACACCGCCAGACCGATGATCGAAAAGAGCGCCGAGAGGAAGAGCCAGGTCGGGTCGTCCATGGCGGCAGGATGCGCCCGGCCCGCGACCGCGTCCACGCCGAAATGCCGCGACGGCGCCCTGGGCAGGGCGCCGCGGGGCGTTTCGATTTTCTCGAAGCGAGCGCGTCCGATTACCTCATTGCCGAGGTGACCCGGGCGCCTTACTCTCGCCCCGTACCCTTGAAGGAGGTTGTGATGAACCAGATGAAAACGCTCGTGCTGCTCGCCACCCTGACCGCGCTGCTGGTCTGGATCGGCCAGGCGCTGGGCGGTCACCAGGGCATGGTGATCGGCCTCGGCATGGCGATCGTCATGAACGTCGGCAGCTACTGGTACTCGGACAAGATCGTCCTGCGCATGTACGGCGCGCAGCCGATCGACGAGACGCAGGCGCCGGAGCTGTACTCGATCGTCCGCACCCTCGCCCAGGCGGCGCAGATCCCGATGCCGAAGGTCTACGTCATCCCCGAACAGGCGCCCAATGCGTTCGCCACCGGCCGCAATCCCGAGCATGCCGCCGTCGCGTGCACCGAGGGCCTGCTGCGCCTGCTGAACCGCGACGAGATCACCGCCGTGCTCGCCCACGAGCTCGGCCACGTGCGCAACCGCGACACCCTGATCATGGTCGTCGCCGCGACCCTCGGCGGCGCGATCAGCATGATCGCCAACATCGCCCAGTGGGGCCTGATCTTCGGCGGCGGCCGCTCGAACAACGACGAGGGCGGACACCCGGCGGCGGCGCTCATCGGCATCATCGTCGCGCCGCTGGCGGCGATGCTGATCCAGATGGCGATCTCGCGCTCGCGCGAGTTCCTGGCCGACGAGCAGGGCGCCCGCCTCTCCGGCCAGCCGCTCGCCCTGTGCTCGGCGCTGCGCAAGATCGAGGGCTACGCCAAGCAGGCGCCGATGCAGCACGGCAGCCCGGCCACGGCGCACCTCTTCATCATCAACCCGTTCACCGCCGGCGCCTTCGCCAAGCTGTTCTCGACCCATCCGTCGACCGACGAGCGCATCGCCCGCCTGGAGCAGATGGCGCGGAGCGGGATGTAAGCCCCCTCCAGGCGGGCACCGAGCGCGCCGTCGCTACCCACGACGACGAAAACCTGCCACTGTTCGTCGATGCCGATCGCAGCCAGCAACGGAATCGAGGTCTACTACGAGGAGCAGGGCGGCGGTGAGCCGCTGCTGTTGATCATGGGACTCGCCGGCGACTCGATCGCCTGGATGTTCCAGCGCGAGGCGTTCGCGGCGCGCTACCGCACCGTCGTCTTCGACAACCGCGGCGTCGGCCGCAGCAGCAAGCCGGCCGGCCCGTACACCATCGCCACGATGGCCGATGACGCCATCGGCGTGCTCGACGCCCTGGCTATCGACCGCGCCCACGTCGTCGGCGTCTCGATGGGCGGCATGATCGCCCAGGAGCTGGCGCTGCGGCACCCGGGCCGCGTCCGCAGCCTGGTACTCGGCTGCACCTACGCCAGACCGGACGCCGACGTGACGGCGACGTTCGAGGAGTCGCTCGCCTTCTTCGGCGGCAGTCGGGGGCCGAACGGCGAGATCCAGGTTGACCTTTCCAATCTCGACCCGATGGCCTTCATCGGCCGGCTGCTGCCGCTGACCTTCAGCCCGCAGTTCATCATGAGCGAGCTGCCGAAGCTGATGCAGGTCTTCTCCGGCGTCATGACTCACGGCTTCGACCTCGCCGCGATCATGGCCCAGGTGGCGGCGACGCAGGCGCACGACACGGTCGACCGCCTGCACCAGATCGCCGCGCCCACCCTGGTGCTGACCGGCGACAGCGACCGCCTGATCCCGCCCGCGAGCTCCGATCTGCTCGCCGAGCGCATCCCCGGCGCCCAGCTCCGGAAGCTGCCCGGCGGCAGCCACGGCTTCAACTTCGAAACCCCGGACGCCTTCAACCAGGCGGTGCTGGAGTTCCTCGCCTCCCACCGCAACTAGCCGAGGAACCACCGCACGGCGGCCACCGCAGCGACGCACCCGCCGAGATCGGCGAGCAGTCCGGTCGCCACCGCGTGGCGGACGCGGCTGACGCCGACGGCGCCGAAGTAGACGGCGAGCACGTAGAAGGTGGTCTCGGTGCTGCCCTGCAGCGTCGACACCAGATAGCCGACGTACGAATCGGGCCCGTTCGCCTGCAGGATCTCCGCCATCACCGCGTAGGCGCCCGATCCCGAGAGCGGCCGCAGGATGGCCATCGGCAACGCCTCCGCCGGAAAGCCGAGCGGCGCGGTGACCGGGCCGACGAGGCGGGTCAGGATCTCCAACAGACCCGAGGCGCGGAACATCGCGGCGGCGACGACGATGGCGACCAGGAACGGAATGATCCGCACCGCCACCTGGAAGCCTTCCTTGGCGCCGGCGATCATCGCGTCATAGACCGCGACGCGCTTGGCGATGCCGTAGCCGACCATCGCCGTGATCAGCACCGGCAGCAGCCAGGTCGAGGCGACCACCCGCAGTTGCTCGCCGACCGCCTGCCCGGCGGCGACGCCGGCGCGGAGCTGCAGCCCGAGGCCGACGGCGACCAGCGCCAGCGACAGCAGCGCCGCCGCGCAGCCGAGCGGCGCCGTCGCCCGCTCGCCGCCCAGCGCCGCGGCATCGGGCAGATCGACCTGGCGCGCCGCGGCCGCCGTCTCGCCGGCGGCGTAGGCGCTCGCCGGGCGCACGACGCGTTGCAGCGCCTTGGCGGCGAGGATCGCCAGCACGGTCGAGCAGCCGGTGGCGAACAGCGTCGGCAGCCAGATGCCGGCCGCGTCGTGCGATCCCAACGAGGCGCGCAGCGCGATCACGCCCAGGGGCGCCAGGGCGACGTTGGAGGTGTTGATGGCGAGGAACAACACCATGGCGTTGCTGGCGACGCCGGGAACGGGGTTCAACCGCTCGAGCTCGACCATCGCCTTGATGCCGAACGGCGTCGCCGCGTTGCCGAGCCCGAGCATGTTGGTGGCGATGTTCATGATCATCGCGCTCATCGCCGGATGATCCGCCGGGACGTCGGGGAACAGGCGCGCCATCAGCGGCCGCAGCGCCCGCGCCAGGGTGTGCAGCAGGCCGCCCTCCTGGACGATGCGCATCATCCCCAGCCAGAACGCCATGACGCCGATCAGCCCGAGCGCCAGCGTCACCGCCGCCTTCGCCGACTCCACCGACGCCGTCGACACCGCCTCCATGGTGCCGGTGAACGCCGCGGTCACCACCGACGCCACCACCAGCAGCACCCACACCGCGTTCATCATGCGCGCCGCATACATGAGCGATCGGTGAGGAGCGAGGGCCGCGACGACACGCGAACGCGAGCCGCCCCCGCCGTGCCCCCAGCCCTCCGAGCGCTCGGTGGCGTTCATCGGCGGGAGGCCGGTTCGGTTTCATCCGCCGGGTTCCGCATTGACGCGGCCCCGTGCTCGGCTACTAATCGAATCCCAACCCCAGCGAGGAGGTTCGATGACGATCCGTAAGGGCTACGCGTGGACGATGGGCGTGCTGCTCGGCGCCGGCGTCGCGACGATGGTCTCGGCGCAGGGCTACGGCGACATGCTCAAGGGCGCCGCCAAGGACGCGGCCAAGCAACAGGCGGCCGACACCGTGCAGCAGGCCGTC
This sequence comes from bacterium, assembly GCA_019637795.1. Classification (NCBI taxonomy): domain Bacteria; species bacterium. The sequence continues at coordinate 58,520 of JAHBUY010000009.1, forward strand.
GGCGGCACCCCGCCGGCCGACGCCGGCGGCGCCGGCGGCGCCGCGGCGGCACCGATGGATACGATGGGCCGCGTCAACAGCGCCGCCGAGGCGGGCGCCGGCGCGGCGGCCCAGGGCGCTCTGGGCGGCAACATGAAGGGGGCCGCGATGCAGGGCGGCCAGGCGGCGATGGGCGACTGGCAGAAGACCGGCGCGGCGGCGAATGCGCCCGCCAACGCGCCGGCGGCCGGCAACGCCCCGGCGGCCGCCAACGCCCCGGCGGCGGGTGGCGCCGCCGCCACGGACGACGCCGCGGCGGCCGGCGGCAATGTCGACGCGGGCGCCGACGAAGGGGCCGGCGAGCAGTAGCACGCGGGCGGCCGGACGACGACGGCGTCGTCCGGCCGCGATCAAGCGCGCGGCGCGACGGATCAGCCGAGCTGCGCCTTGCGGTACATGGTCACGACGGCGGCGCCGCCGAGACCGAGGTTGTGCTGCAGAGCGATCTTCGCGTCCTTCACCTGGCGCTTGTCGGCCTCGCCGCGCAACTGCCAGTTGAGCTCGGCGCACTGCGCCAGCCCGGTGGCGCCCAGCGGATGGCCTTTGGAGATCAGGCCGCCGGAGGGGTTCACCACCACCTTGCCGCCGTAGGTGTTGGCGCCGGAATCGACGAACTCCCCGCCCTTGCCTTCCGGGCAGAGACCGAGCGCCTCGTAGGTGATCATCTCGTTGCACGAGAAGCAGTCGTGCAGCTCGACGACGTCGACGTTCTCCGGCCCGAAGCCGCTCTGCGCGTAGACCTTCTGCGCCGCCTTGCGGGTCATGTCCGAGCCGACCAGCTTGATGCAGCTCTTCTCCTCGAAGGTGCTGGGGAAGTCGGTGGTCATCGCCATGCCGAGGATCTCGACCGCCTTCGCCTGCAGATTGTGCCTGCGGACGAAGTCCTCGCTGACCAGGATCGCCGCCCCGGCGCCGTCCGAGGTCGGACAGCACTGCAGCTTGGTCAGCGGCTCGTAGACCATCGGCGCATTCATGATCTGCTCGAGCGTGTACTCGTCCTGGAACTGCGAGTACGGGTTGTTCACCGAGTGCTTGTGGTTCTTCCAGCCGATCTTGGCGAACTGCTCGGCGGTGGTGCCGTAGCGGTCCATGTGCTCGCGGCCGGCGTTGCCGAAGAACTGCGGCGCGGCCGGCGCCTGGGCGAAGCCGCGCACGTCCACCATGGTCTGGAAGTGCTTGTCCATGGGGTTGGTGCGGTCCTGGAACTTCACCCCCAGTGACCCCTTCTCCATCTTCTCGAAGCCGAGGGCGAGGGCGCAGTCGGCGATGCCGGCCTCGACGAACTGCTTGGCCATGAACAGCGCCGTCGAGCCGGTCGCGCAGTTGTTGTTCACGTTGTAGATCGGGATGCCGGTCATGCCCAGGCTGTAGACGGCGCGCTGGCCGCAGGTGGAGTCGCCATAGCAGTAGCCGACCGCCGCCTGCTCGACCTTGTCGAAGCCGATGCCGGCATCCTCCAGCGCCTTGGTGCCGGCCTCCCGGGCCATGTCGGGATAGTCCCAGCCTTTCGATCCGGGCTTCTCGAACTTGGTCATGCCGACGCCGATGACGAAGACCTTCCTACCCATTCGATCCTCCTTGCGAGCTGCGCGCCGCCGGTCGGCGGTCGCGCGGGATGGAATCTCTTATCAGGAATTCCATCCGTGATTGAAGGCGGGGCTCCCGCGGCGGCGGGCCGCCGGCGGACGCCGCGCGGTCGGTGGCCGTTGCGCCCGAACCGGACCTCATCCTCGACCGGCGCCGAGCGCGCCGCGCCCTCCAGGCGTCAGCACGCCACCGGCAGCGACACCAGCCCGCGCAATACCGGGTTGGGCCGGTACGCCGGCGCCTCGGTCGCCAGCGCCAGGCGCGGGAAGCGCTCGAGCAGGGCGCGGAAGGCGATCTCGCCCTCGAGCCGCGCCAGCGGCGCGCCGAGGCAGAAGTGGGCGCCGAAGCCGAACGCGAGGTGCGGGTTGGGATCGCGGCCGATGTCGAGGCGCTCCGGCTCGGCGAAGACGTCCGGATCGTGATTGGCGGCGCCGATGCCGACCAGCAGCAGCGAGCCGGCCTCGATCGCCTGGCCGCCGATCTCCACGTCCTCGCGCGCCACCCGCAGGGTCGCCTGCACCGGCCCGTCGTAGCGCAGCAGCTCCTCGATCGCCGTCGGCAGGAGCCCGGGATCGCGGCGCAGCCGCTCGAGCTGGTCGGGCTCGCGCAGCAGCGCCAGCAGGCCGTTGCCGATCAGGTTGGTGGTCGTCTCGTGGCCGGCGATGAGCAGCAGGTTGCTGGTGGCCAGCAACTCGGCGTCACTGAGCGCGTCGTCCTCCTCCTGCGCCAGCACCATGGCGCTGATCAGGTCGTCGCGCGGCGCCGCGCGGCGCGCCGCGATGATCTCCCCCAGATAGGCGAAGAGCTGCTGCATCGCCGGCGCCGCCGCCTGGCGGCCGGCCAGCGGCTGGCCGAGGCCGGCGACGATCTCCGCCGCCCACGCCTTGAAGCGCCGGTGATCCTCGGCCGGCACGCCGAGCAGCTCGGCGATGACGATCGCCGGCAGCGGCGCGGCGAGGACGTCGATGACGTCCATGCGGTCGCGCACCGGCGCCAGCAGCTCGTCGACGATCGCCGCGATGCGGGGGCGCAGCGCCGCGATGCGGCGCGGCGTGAACGCCTTGTTCACCAGCTTGCGCACCCGCGTGTGGTCGGGCGGGTCCATCACCAGCATCGAGCGCATCGTCTGCGCCCCCTGCTGGATGAACGCCGGCAGGCGTTCGAGGTTCTGGCGGATGAACGGCGCCCGCAGCCGGTCGACCGAAAAGCGCGGATCGCGCAGCACCCCCTCGACGTCGGCGTGCCGGGTGAGAAACCACACCCCCGGGCCGTCCCAGCCGCCGACCGGCATGCGCATCACCGGCCGCACGGTGCGCAGCAGGGCATAGATCGCGAACGGGTTCTCCAGGCCGCCGCGGCTGCGCAACGGCAGGAAGAGATCGAAATCGCCGGCCGGGGTCATCGCCTCCGCCTCGCCAATCGCCATGCGGCGACCTTCGCTCCGCCGCGCGCGCGGGGCAAGCCGCCCGCCGCCGCGGCCCCCACTGTCCGCCCGCTGGCCCGCCGTGGTTAGGTGCCCACCATGACCGCCGCCCCCGGCGCCGCCCGCCGCGCCCTCCACCACGTCCGCGCCTACCGTCTGCTGCGCATCGGCCTCGCCATCGCCTGGGTGCTGCCGCGCTACTGGCTGCTGCTGGCGCGCGAGCGCCTCGGCGCGCCGGCGACTGCCGCGGCCTGGACCCGCGCTCACCAAACCGCGGCGCGCCAGATCCGCCGTCTGGCGCTGGTCCTCGAGGGCGGGCTGATCAAAGCGGCGCAGGTCGGCGGAGCGCGCGCCGACGTGCTGCCGCGGCCGTTCATCGACGAGCTGAGCCAGTTCCACGACGACGTGCCGCCGCGCCCGCTCGGCGCGCTGCTGCCGATGGTCGAGGCCGAGCTCGGCGCGCCGATCGACACGATCGTCGCCGCCATCGACCCCGAGCCGCTCGGCGCCGCGTCGCTGGCGCAGGTCCACCGCGCCCGGCTGCGCGACGGCAGCGAGGTGGTGGTCAAGATCCAGTATCCGGAAGCCCGCCGCATCATTCCCCTCGACCTCGCCGCGCTGCGCGCCGTCGCCGCGCTCGTGCACCGCATGCAGCGCAGCGTCGATCTGCGCAGCCTGGTGAACGAGGTCACCCGCTTCGTCGAGCTCGAGCTCGACTTCCGCCGCGAGGCGGCGTCGACGCAGCGTCTCGCCGCGCTGCTCGCCGGCCGCGACGACGTGCGCGTGCCGCGCATCGTCGCGCCGCACGTCCGCGACCGCGTGCTGGTGATGGAGTACCTCGACGGCATCCAGGTGACGCGGACGGCGGCGCTGCGCGCCGCCGGACATCGCCCGAGCGACGTCGCCCGCCGCATCGGCGGGCTCTACGGCGCCATGCTGTTCGAATACGGCTTCTTCCACGGCGACCCGCATCCCGGGAACCTGCTGGTGCTGGCCGACGGGCGCATCGGCCTGCTCGACTTCGGCCTCTGCAAGGAGCTGCCGCCGCGCTTCGCCGCCCTGGTGGCGGAGATGATGGTCGCCGCCCTGATCGGCGATGCCGACGCCGCGCTGCGCGCCGCGGCGGCGCTCGGCTTCGACATCGAGGCGATCCGTCCCGCGCACCTGCGGGCGCTGGTGCTGAGCATCGTCGGCGACGCCGATGCCGACGACGACTTCGCCTCGGTGCTGCGCGCGACGCGCATCCGCCGCATCCCCGACGACTTCGCCCTGGTGCTGCGCACCATGCTGCTGCTCAACGGCCTGTCGCACCGCCTCGCCCCCGGCCGCCGCCTGATCCAGGGCGAGCTGCTCAAGCACCTGGCGGCCGGCGCGCGGGCGGCGCGCACGACGGCACCGGACGCCGCTACCCAGTGAAGCGCCCGGGGCCGAGGTTTGCCCGGCTGCGCGGCAGCGCGTAAACGGAGCGCACGATGCCCGGCCGCGCCCTCGCCCTGGCGCTGGCGCTCGTCGGCCTGGTGGCCGGCGCGGCGGCGGCGCAACCGCTCGGGCGCGCGCAGGTGCCCGAGGAGCTGCAACAGTGGATCGACTGGGCGCTCCACGGGCACGAGGACGCCGTCTGTGCGCCGCTGCTCGGCGACGCCGCGCGCCGCGAGTGCGCCTGGCCGTCGCGCCTCGCGCTGGACCTCGATGACGACGGTGGAACCTTCATCCAGGAGTGGGACGCGCAGCGCGGCCTGTGGCTGCCGCTGCCCGGCGCCGCGAAACCGTGGCCGCAGGACGTGACGGTCGATGGCGGCGACGTCGTGGTGATCGACCGCGACGGCACCCCACAGGTGTGGCTCGAGGCCGGTCGCCACGCCGTCGCCGGTCGCTTCACCTGGGATCGCCTGCCCGAGATGCTGCCGGTCCCGGCGAGCACCGGCGTGATCGCCCTCACCCTGCGTGGCGAGGCAGTGCCCTTCCCCAACCGCGATGCCGACGGCAGCCTGTGGCTGCAGCGCGCCGAGGCGACGAGCGACGAGGCGGACCGCATCGGCGTCATCGTGCATCGCCTGGTCGACGACGACGTGCCGCTGCTGCTCGACACGCGGATCGAGCTCGAGGTGTCCGGCCGCGGCCGCGAGGCGTCGCTCGGTCCCGCCCTGCCCGCCGGCTTCGCCCCGATGCTGCTCGACAGCCCGCTGCCGGCCCGCCTCGAAGCCGACGGCCGCCTGCGCCTGCAGGTGCGCGCGGGGAGCTGGTCGCTGCGCCTGCTCGCCCGCCACGACGGACCGGCGGCGACGCTCAGCGCGCCGTCGCCCGACGGGCCGTGGGCGAGCACCGAGATCTGGGTCTTCCTGGCCCACCCCGACCTGCGCCTGGTGACCATCGAGGGCGCCGCCGCGGTCGACCCGCAGCAGACCAACCTGCCCGACGAATGGCGCCAGCTTCCCGCCTACGTGATGCGGCCCGGCGCGACGATGACGCTGGTGGAGCGGCGGCGCGGCGACACCGACGCCGGCGCCGATCAGCTCGCGCTGGAGCGGACGCTGTGGCTCGACTTCGACGGCGGCGGCTACACCGTGCGCGACCGCATCACCGGCACGCTCAGCCGCGCCTGGCGGCTCGACATGGCGCCGCCGACGACGCTCGGCCGCGTCGCCGTCGACGGCGCCGACCAGTTCATCACCCGCCTCGCCGCCGACGCGCCGTCCGGGGTGGAGATCCGCGCCGGCACGCTGACGCTCGACGCCGACAGCCGGCTCGACGGTGCCACCCGCACCCTGCCCGCGGTCGGCTGGCTGCAGGATTTCCAGTCCCTGTCGGCGCAACTGCAACTGCCGCCGGGATGGCGCCTGCTGCACGCCAGCGGCGTCGACCAGGCGCGACCGACCTGGATCGCCACCTGGACGCTGCTCGATCTCTTCATCGTCCTCATCACCGCCCTCGCCACCGCCCGCCTCTACGGCTGGGGCTGGGGCGCGCTGGCGCTGCTCGCGGTCGGCCTCACCTACACCGAGCCGGAGTCGCCGGCCGGCATCTGGCTCACCGTGCTGGTGGTCGAGGCGCTGGTGCGCGTCGTCCCCGACGGCACGGCGCGGCGCGCCCTGCGACTGCTCCGCGTCCTCGCGCTCACCGTCCTGGTGATCGCCACCGTGCCCTTCGTCATCGGCCAGATGCGGCAGGCGCTCTACCCGACGCTCGAGCACCCGTGGCTCGGCACGGACCAGATGACGAGCCAGGCGGCGGCGCCGGAGAGCCCGGAACGGGTGCGCGCCCTCGGCTACGGCGGGGCGAGGGATGCCGCCACCTCTGGCGCCGAGGAGCTCGCGGTCGCCAAGCGCGGCGCGGTCAGCCGCAGCTACGAATACGCCGCCGTCGACCCGAAGAGCGTCGTGCAGACCGGCCCCGGTCTGCCCGCCTGGAGCTGGAACAGCGTGAGCCTCGCCTGGAGCGGACCGGTGAGCCAGGAGCAGCAGCTCCACCTCGTGCTGCTCTCGCCGGCGGCGAACCTGCTGCTCGCCATCCTCCGCACCCTGCTCCTGGCGGCGCTGGTGGCGCGGCTGATCGGCTACCAGCCGCGGCGCAACGCGGCGGCCGCGGCGCTGCTGATCCTCTGTTGCGGCGCCGTCCCGCCGGCGCGCGCCGACTTCCCGTCGGACGCCATGCTCGACACGCTGCGCGCGCGCCTGCTCGAGCCGCCGTCGTGTCATCCGTGGTGCGCGTCGATGCCGCGCCTGCAGCTCGAGGCCGACCCGCGGACGCTGCGAGCGCGGCTGCGGATCGACGTCGCCGCGCCGGTCGCCGTGCCGCTGCCGGGGCAGGCGACGCACTGGCTGCCGACCGCGGTCAGCGTCGACGGCGAGGCGGCGACGGGACTGCTGCAGGGCAGCGACGGCGCCCTGTGGCTGCGACTCGAGCCCGGCAGGCACGAGGTGCTGATCGAGGGCCCGCTGCCGGCGCGCGACACCGTGCAGGTCCCGTTCGCCCTGGTGCCGCGGCTGGTCGAGGCGCGGATCGACGGCTGGACGCTCGAGGGGGTGCACGGCGACGGCAGCGCCGACGCCAACCTGCAGCTCTCCCGCGTCGCGCCCGCCGACGGCGCGGCGGCGGCGCCGCTGCAGGCGAATCAACTGCCGCCGTTCGCGCGCGTCGAACGCACGCTGCGCCTCGGACTCACCTGGCAGGTCGAGACGCGCGTCGTCCGCCTCACCCCGGCCGACGCGGCGCTGGTGCTGGCGGTGCCGCTGCTCGCCGGCGAGGCGGTGACCACCGCCGACGTCCGCGTCGCCGACGGCCGGGCGCAGATCAACCTGGCGCCGCAGGTCGACGAGGCGACCTGGCAGTCGACGCTCGACGAGCGCTCGCCGATCGAGCTGCGGGCGCCCGAGGACGTGCCGTGGGTCGAGCTGTGGCGCCTCGACGCCAGCCCGATCTGGCACGTCGAGGCCACCGGCGTCGCCTCGGTGCTGCGCACCAACCCGAGCGCGCCGCCGCTGCGCGAGTGGCGCCCGTGGCCCGGCGAGGCGGTGACGCTGGCGGTGCTCCGCCCCGAGGGCGTGCCCGGGCAGACGCTGACGATCGACGAGAGCGCGCTGGCGCTCAGCCCCGGACTGCGGGCCACCGACGCGACGCTCGAGCTGACCGTGCGCAGCAGCCGCGGCGCGCAGCACCGCATCGCGCTGCCGCCGGGCGCCGAGCTGCTGTCGGTGGTGATCGGCGGCGTCGCCCAGCCGCTGCGCCTGGAGAACGGCGGCGTCGTGCTGCCCATCAACCCGGGCGCCCAGCCGGTCGCCCTGCGCTGGCGGCAGCCCGACGGCATGGTCGCGCGCTTCCGCTCGCCGGCGGTCGATCTCGGCGCGCCGAGCGTCAACGCCCGCCTCGACCTCACCGTGCCGCCGAGCCGCTGGGTGCTCTTCGCCGGCGGCCCGCGGCTCGGCCCGGCGGTGCTGTTCTGGAGCCTGCTGCCGGTGCTGACGCTGGTGGCGTTCGGCCTCGGCCGGGTGCGCAGCACGCCGCTGCGCTTCCACCACTGGCTGCTGCTCGGCATCGGCCTGACCCAGGTGCCGATCGCCGCCGCGGTGGTGGTCGCCGGCTGGCTGCTCGCCATCGGCTGGCGCCGCGAACGCGGCGGCACGCTCGGCGCCCACGCCTTCGACCTCGTGCAACTGCTGCTCGTCGCCTGGACCTGGGCGGCGATCGCCATCCTCTTCTACGCCATCCAGCAGGGCCTGCTCGGCCAGCCCGAGATGCAGATCGCCGGCAACGCCTCGAGCGCCGAGCTGCTGCGCTGGTACCAGGACCGCAGCGGCCCGACCCTGCCGCAGGCGTGGATCGTGTCGACGCCGCTGCTCGTCTACCGCCTGCTGATGCTCGCCTGGGCGCTGTGGATCGCCGCCGCCCTGCTGCGCTGGCTGCGCTGGGGCTGGGAGAGCTTCGGCACCGGCGGCTATTGGCGGCGCCCGCCGCGCCCCACGCCGCCGGCCCCGCCGACACCACCGCGCCGCGACCCGACCCCGGCCGCGTGAACCGCGGCCATGGCCGTCGCGGCGAAGTTGCGTTCACTGCCGCCGGCGGCGTGAGGTCGGCGCGGCGGTGGTCGGGTCCTCCGGCCAGGCGTGCTTCGGGTAGCGGCCGCGGAGCTGCTTGCGCACCTCGGGGTAGCCGCGGCGCCAGAAGCTGGCGAGATCGTCGGTGATCTGCACCGGCCGCTGGCTGGGCGCCAGCAGCTCGAACACCAGCGGGACGCGGCCGCCGCCCAGGCGCGGCGTCGCAGCGAGACCGAAGACCTCCTGGATGCGCGCCGCCGCCGCCGGCGGCTTGTCGGCGCCGTAGGCGATGCGCACGCTGCGGCCGCTGGGCAGCGTCAGGCGCCCCGGCGCGTCGCGTTGCAGCGCCTGCCGCTGCGAGCCGCCGAGCAGGCCGACGACGACCTCGCCGACGTCGGCGGCGCGCAGCTCGGCGAAGCTGCGCTTGCCGTCGCACAGCGCGGCGACGGCCTCGGCCAGCAGCTCGTCGGCGTCGGGCAGCGCCAGCTCCGGCATGGCGCGGGCGAGGAAGCGCAGGCGGTCCAGGAGATGGCGCGCCTCGTCGTCGAGCGCCACCGCCGCCGCGGGGTCGCGGCGCGCCGCGGCGGCGAGCACCGCGCCGGCGGCGGCGCGGTCGACGTCCGGGCTCACCCATTCGCGCAGGACGAGGTCGTGGAAGCGCTCGCGCTCGCGGCGCACGACGCGTCCCTGCGCCGGATCGAGCTCGACCACCGCGTCGCGCCGCAGCGCCGCGGGGAACAGCTCCGCCAACCAGGCGGGATCGACGGCGCTGGCGATGCGCACCCGCGCGTCGGCGCCGGCGCCGGCATCGAGATCGACGGCGACGAACAGCTCGGCGCCGCGCACGACGCTGCGCGGGTCGAGCGCCACGCCGGTGCCGCCGACCATGACGGCGCGATGCGACCGGGGCGCGCGGCGCCGGCAGAGGCGATCGGCGAACGCGGCGAGGACTGCCTTCCCGGCGGCGTCGTCCACGCCGCCGTGGGACGGGGCTGCCGCGGCGACCTCCCCGTCCCCGGCGGCACGGGAACGCGACCCGGCAGGCGAACCGCGCCCGCCGGCGAAGTGCCGCCGGGCGCGGTCGACGGCGCGCAGCGCGTTCGCCTCCAGGCCCAGCCGCCGGCACGCCGCTATCGAGAACCCCTGCCGCTCGGCCTGCGCGAAGAGCGCGGCGCGCAGCAGCAGGTCGGACGGCCCGTCCGGCCACGGCGCCTCGTCGCCGCCGCCGCCGAAGGCGCGCGCCTCGAGCAGGATGTCGCGCTCGGCGGCCAGTGCCGCCAGCAGGGCGCCGGTCCCGCCAATGCCGCGCCGCCGCGCCTCGACCAGCAAACGGGCGATGCGCGGCGGCGCCGCGATCGCCAGCAGCGCCCGCCCGGTCTCGGTGATCCCGCCCGCGGCGTCGACCGCGCCGAGCGCGGCGAGCAGGCGCTCCGCCTGCTGCACGGCGCCGGCGCGCGGCGGATCGAGCCAGCCGACGGCCTGGATGTCGCGCGCCCCCCAGGCGCGCAGCTCCAGCACCGTGGCGCTGAGCTCGAGGCGGCGGATCTCCGGCGTCTCGCGCGGCAGCCGCGCCGCGTGCTCGACCGCCGGCCACAGGCGCAGACAGCGACCGGACGCGGTGCGGCCGGCGCGCCCGGCGCGCTGCTCGGCGGCGGCGCGGCTGATCGGCGCCAGGCGGATGACGTTGACGCCGCGGCGGGCGTCGTGCTCGGCGCGCAGGGCCTGGCCGCTGTCGATGACGGTGGTGACGCCCTCGACGGTGAGCGAGGTCTCGGCGACGTTGGTCGCGAGCACGACGCGCCGGCGGGGACCGCGCTGCAGCGCCCGCCGCTGCGCGTCGAGCGGCAGGTCGCCGTGCAGCGGCAGGACGTCGAGCCCGCGCGCCGCGGCGAGCGGCGCGATCGCCTCGCCGACGCGGCGGATGGCGGCCGCGCCGGGCAGGAAGACGAGCACGTCCCCGTCGTCGTCGCCGGCGGCGAGCAGGCGCGACAGCGCCGCGGCGACGCGCGCCGCCAGCGGCCGCGGATCGGGGGCGGCATGCTCGAGGCGCACCGGGAAGGCGCGGCCCTCGCAGGTCAACGCCGGCGCGTCGCCGAGATAGGTCGCCAGGGCGGCGGTATCGAGCGTCGCCGACATCACCACCAGGCGCAGATCCGGGCGCACCGTCTCCTGCAGCTCACGCGCCAGGGCGAGCGCGACGTCGCCGGGCAGGTGGCGCTCGTGGAACTCGTCGAGCACCAGGACGCCGACCTCCTCGAGGTAGGGATCGCGCGTCAACTGCCGCCCGAGCACGCCCTCGGTGACGAACCACAGCCGGGTGCGGGCGTCGCCGCGCGTCTCGAAGCGCACCCGGTAGCCGGTCTCGCCGCCGACCCGCCCGCCGCGCTGCGCCGCGACGTACTCGGCGGCGGCGCGGGCCGCGATGCGCCGCGGCTCGAGCACCACCACCTGCCTGGCGCCGGCGAGGCCGGCATCGAGCAGCGCCGCCGGCACGCGCGTCGTCTTGCCGGCCCCCGGCGCGGCGCGCAGCACGAGGCGGTTCGCGTCGCGCAGCGCCGCCACGATGGCGGGCAGCAGCGAATCGATGGGAAGCGGCGCGGGCACGGACGAGGCGATGCGGTTCACGCGGTCGGGCTGTTGGACGGTGGAGGGGATTGACGGGCCGTCCACGACTCCACCCTCCGGCCCCTGACAGCGTCATAGCCTAACAGCGTAACCGCCTCAGACCCAACCGGCGATGCCAGCTTGCTCCACCCCGCATCGCGGTGGCAGGGTCGCCGGCATGAGCGAGCACAGCATGCTGACCAGCGATCCGCTGCACACCCCGGCGCGGGTGTGGGGCGAGCCCGGCGAGGTGGCGCCGGACGTGTTCATGTACCCGGCGTTCGTCAACACCTACGCCGTCCGCCGGCGCGACGGCCTGCTGATCGTGGATCCGGGATTCACCCATGCCAGCGGCGCGCTGCGCGAGGCCGTGCGCGCCTGGAGCGACGCGCCGCTGCGCGCCGCGGTCTACACGCACGGCCACGTCGATCACGCCTTCGGGTTGCGCGCCTTCCTCGACGCCGGCGAGACGCCGCAGATCATCGCCCAGGAGAACTGCCTCGGCCGCTTCCGCCGCTACGCCATGACCCACGGCTGGAACGCGCGCATCAACCAGCGCCAGTTCAGCCTGCCGAAGCCGATGTTCCCGAACCAGTTCGACTGGCCGACGCACGTCTTCCGCGACGCGCTGACGGTGCGGCTGGGCGACGGCGAGGTGCACGTCCGCGCCGCCAAGGGCGAGACCGACGACGCGTGCTGGGTGTGGATCCCGGAGCAACGCTACCTGTTCACCGGCGACCTGATCATCTGGCAGGCGCCGAACTGCGGCAATCCGCAGAAGGTGCAGCGCTATCCGGCGGAGTGGGCCGAGGCGCTGGAAGCGATGGCCGGGCTCGACGCCGAGTACCTCTTCCCCGGCCACGGCCTGGCGATCCGCGGCCGCGCCGCGGTGCGCACCGTGCTGACCGAGACGGCGCGCTACCTGCGGGCGATCATCGACCAGGTGCTGGAACTGATGAACGCCGGCCGCACGCCGGAGCAGATCTTCCATGCCGTCGAGCCGGACGCCGAGCTGGCCGGGCGCCCGTATCTGCAGGCCAACTACGACCATCCCAAGTTCATCGTCCGCAACCTGCTGCGGTTGTGGGGCGGCTGGTGGAACGGCAACGCCGCCGATCTGCTGCCGGCGACGCACGAGGCGCAGGCGGCGGAGATCGCGGCGCTCGCCGGCGGCGTGGAGAGGCTGATCGCCCGCGGCCGCGCCCTGCTCGACGCCGGCGACAGCGTGATGGCCGCCCACCTCGCCGAGTGGGCGACGCGCACGGCGCCGACCAACCGCGAGGCGCAGACCCTGAAACGCGACGTCTACGCGCGGCGCTTGGCCGACGAGTCGGCGCTGATGGCGCAGGGCATCTATCGCGCCGCGATGAACGACGCGCGCGCCGCGCTGGACGAGGAAAAGGACCAGCCGCTGCGCGCGACCCGGCTGGTGATGGGGCACGAGGAATAGCCGCCGGCGACCGGCCGGCCGCGTCGCGCTGAGCGCCGACGGCCGACCGCGCGCGAGCGAAAGGGAGCACCATGAAAATCCGCGCCGCGATCTGTTTCGAGCCACGGCAGCCGCTGGTGGTGGACGAGGTCGAGCTCGACGGACCGAAGGCGGGCGAGTGCCTGGTACGGCTCGCCGCCACCGGGGTCTGCCACACCGACGCCTACACGATGAGCGGGCGGGACCCGTCGGGGCTGTTCCCGTGCGTGCTCGGCCACGAGGGCGCCGGCACCGTCGAAGCGGTCGGGCCGGGCGTGACCTCGCTGCGGCCCGGCGATCGGGTCATCCCGCTGTACATCCCCGAGTGCCGCAACTGTAAGTTCTGCCTCAGCGGCAAGACCAACCTGTGCAGCGCCATCCTGGCGACGCAGGGCAAGGGCCTGATGCCGGACGGCACCAGCCGCCTGTCCCACAAGGGCACGCCGCTCCTGCACTACATGGGCACCTCGACCTTCGCCGAGTGCACGGTGGTGCCGGAGATCGCGCTCGCCAAGATCCGGCCCGACGCGCCGCTGGAGAAGGTGTGCCTGCTCGGCTGCGGCATCACCACCGGCATCGGCGCGGTGCTGAACACCGCCAAGGTGCACCCCGGCGCCACCGTGGCCGTCTTCGGCCTCGGCGGCATCGGCATCTCGGTCGTGCAAGGGGCGGCCATGGCGGGCGCGGCGCGGATCATCGGCATCGACCTCAACCCGTCGAAGCACGAGTTGGCGCGCCAGCTCGGCGCCACCGACTGTCTCGACCCCGGAGCGGTGCCGAACGTCGCCGAGGCGCTGGTCGAGATGACCGACGGCGGCGTCGACTTCGCCTTCGAGTGCATCGGCAACGTCGAGGTGATGAACCAGGCGCTGATGAGCTGCCACAAGGGCTGGGGCCAGTGCATCATCATCGGCGTCGCCGGCGCCGGCGAGGAGATCCACGCGCGGCCCTTCCTGCTCGTCACCGGCCGCGTCTGGCGCGGCACCGCCTTCGGCGGCACCCGCGGCCGCACCCAGCTTCCGACCTACGTCGACTGGGCGATGAGCGGCCGCGTCAAGATCGACGAGTACATCACCCACACCATGCCGCTGGAGCGCATCAACGACGCCTTCGACCTCATGCACCGAGGCGAGAGCATCCGCAGCGTGGTGCGGTTCTAGCCTCGATACGACAAGACACCTTCACCACGGAGGCACGGAGACACGGAGGGTGCAGCGTCGGAATGGCGGGTGGGTGCGATCCCCATGGCCATCGCTGATGGCGTTGGGGATCTCGCCCCGAACCCCCTCTTGTCCAGCTTACTCCGTGTCTCCGTGCCTCCGTGGTGAAATGTTTTCGTCACATCAGGGCCAGGACAAGTCGTGGTGGTGGCGTCGTCAGGCGTTCGGCGGCGGCGCGACATCGCCCGACGGACGGACGCGATCCGCGCGCGCTGACGCGCAACGCACCGACCTGACCAACCTTCTCACTCGCCGTTCCCCGTCGGCTCGAACCGATACCCGACGCCGCGCACGGTCAGGAAGTAACGCGGCCGATCCGGATCGGGTTCGAACTTGGCGCGCAGGCGGCCGACGAAGTTGTCGATCGTGCGATGCGTCAGGTAGTCGGTGCGCCACACCTCGCTGAGCAGCGTCTCGCGGGTGAGAACGCGCTCGGGGTTGCGCAGGAAGTAGGCGAGGAGGGCGAACTCGCGCGCGGTCATCGACACCGGCTGGCCGGCGCGCTGGGCGCGGTGGCGGTCGAGGTCGACCTGGACGTCGTTGAACTCGCGCACCGACTGCCCGGCGGCGCGCAGGCGCTGGCGGCGCAGGGCGGCGTTGAGGCGGGCGCGCAGCTCGGGGAGGTTGAAGGGCTTGGCGATGTAATCGTCGGCGCCGAGCTGCAGACCGAGCACCTTGTCGGCGTCCTCGCCGCGCGCGGTGAGGACGATCACCGGCATCTCGGCGTCGACCTCGCGCAGCCGGCGCAGCACCTCGAGGCCGTTCACGCCCGGCAGCATGACGTCGAGCAGCACCAGGTCGGGCTGCCGCTCGAGCGCCAACTGCAGGCCGGTCTCGCCGTCGGCGGCGGTGAGCACCTCGTACCCCTCGAGCGAGAGATTGAGCTGCAGGCCGGCGACGATCGCGGGATCGTCCTCGATGAGCAGCACGAGCTCCGACGCCATCATGTCAGCCGACCGCCGGGACGCGGATCGAGAACTCGGCGCCGCCGTCGGGGCGGTTGCGCACCCGCACCTCGCCGCCGTGCGCCTGGACGACGTGGCGGACGATCGCCAGGCCGAGGCCGCTGCCCTCCTGCTTGCGGCTCAGGCGGTCGTCGATGCGATAGAAGCGCTCGAAGATGCGCCGGTGCTCGCGGCGCGGGATGCCGGGGCCGCGGTCGGCGACCGCGAGCTCGACGTGGCCGTCGTCGGCGCGGCAGCGCAGCTCGACCTGGCGCGACTCGCCGCCGTACTTGGCGGCGTTCTGCAACAGGTTGAGCAGCGCCTGGCTGAGCATGGTGCGGTCGGCGAGGATCGTCGGCAGGCCGCGCGGCACGTCGGTGGCGAGCGCGACGTGCTCCTGCAGCCGGATCGGCTCGAAGGCGCGCAGGGCGGTGTCCACCACGGCGTCCACCGTCTCCGGCCGGCGATGGTAGGCCATCGAGCCGGCCTCCATCCGCCCCAGGTCGAGCAGCCGCCCGATCATCATGTTCAGGCGTTCGGATTCGTGGTCGAGCATCTGCAGGCACTGGCGGCGTTGTTCGTCGGTGAGCGGCCGCGGCTCGAGCAGGGTCTGGGCGAACAGACGGATGCTGGTGAGCGGGGTCTTGAACTCGTGCGACACCTTGGAGAGGAAGTCGAGCTGGAGCTGCGACAGATCGGCGGCGCGCTTGAGCGAGAAGACGAGCCAGATGGCGCTGGCCAGGACCGCGACGCAGAAGGCGAGGATGAGGATGCCGAAGGTGATGTCGACGGTGGCGCGCTGGAACACCAGCACCAGGATGCCGACCACCACCAGCGCCACGACCGACAGCAGCACGAAGGTCGAGGCCAGCCACATGTGTCGGCGGAACCGCATGGCCGGATGCTCGCGCCCGGCGGCCGGGGAATCAAGCCGTCGGGCGGGCCGGGCGCCCGCCGCTCAGCGCAGCGACGGGAACAGACGCCTGGCGATGGGCTGCGCCAGCAGGGCGACGGCGATGACGACGACGCCGACGACGCGATCGTCGTCGATCAGCCCCGCCGCGACGATGCTCGAGGCGAGGAGGACCGCGAACCACAGCAGATCGCCGGCCAGCGCCGCCAGCCATCCCGGCAGGGACGGGATCGGCAGCCCGCTCGCCAGCGCGCCGGCGGTGTAGATGTCGACGCCGAAGCCGACGGTGGCGATGCGGAACAGGGCCGGCGCCAGGCGCCCGGCGCGGATCTCCTCTGGCGTCGGGCGGCGCGTGCCCATCATGGCGAAGGCGAGGACCCGCTGGCCGATCGCGCGGATGGCGGGATGGCGGCGGCCGCGGGTGCGCAGCCAGCGGTACAGCGGGTGCAGGAGCAGCGCCGCCAGGGTGTCGGAGAGCGCGTAGAGCCCGAAGGTGACCGGCGGCGGCACGCGCAGGTGATGCGCCAGCAGCACGCCGGCGGGGATCCCCGGTCCGACCGGCGCCCAGAAGAGCAGGAACACCAGCGCCAACGGCCCGCCCGGCATCTGCGCCGCGGCGGCCATCAGGCGGCTCGCCCCGGCCTCGCCCGTGAAGGCGCTGGGATCGAAGGCGTTTGCGGGATCGAAGACGTCGAACGGAGAGAGCACGCTTCGCTCAGCTTTCCCGTTCCGGCGGCGATGAACAAGCCGTGGCCGCGGCGCGCTTGCGCCCCGGCCGGCGGCGTGGCGGAATCGACGCGTGCGCGCGGCGACGACGCCCTTCCTGGGCCTGTCGGTGCTGATCATCGCGGCCTGGTGGTTGTCGAGGTTCTCGCAAGCGCTCGCCCCGCCGCGCGAGGAGCACCTGGCGATCCGCCTGATCCTGCTGTGGTCGTTCTATCCCGGGGCGCTGCTCTGGGCGGCGCTGTATCACTGGTGCGCGCGCCGCGCCGCGCTCTGGGGCGGCGGGCGGGCGGTGCGGGTATTCTGGCTCGCCGCCCTGGCGCCGGCGCCCATCCCGCTCGTCATTCACTGGGCGCTCATCGCCCACGACCAGGCGGCGGGACGTGGCCTGTATTCGCACGTCGGCGGCGGCGCGATGCTCATCTACCTGCTGCCGGTCCTGTCGGTCGTGTTGTCGACGGTGGTGAGCGTCGGCCTGGCGCGAGCGATCGGCGCCACCCGACCGGGGGCCAGCGAGGGGACGTAGGAGTCCCTCCGCGTCGCGGCAGAGAACGTATCGCGACACGCAGGGCTGCACGCGTTCACGCAGTCGGGCTCGACGCCAAGCGCGCGCGACCCCGCGCTCGCATCAGCGCAGGGCGCCGCCGACGTGGCCGTGGGTGCTGGTGCGCACGCGCAGAATGCGCTGGCCGGCGGCGATGTAGAGCGAGCGGCCGTCGTCGCCCCAGGCGAGGTTGCCGGTGGCCGTGCCGGTGAGGATGCGGCCGAGGCGGGTGCCGTCCGGCGCGAAGACGTGCACGCCGCCCGGGCCGGTGGCGAAGACCGTCCCGGCGTCGTCCACCGTCAGGCCGTCGGGAACGCCCTCGCCGTCGATGCCGCGGGCGTCGGCGAACACCCGGCCCGCGCCGAGGCTGCCGTCGGCCAGCACCGGGTAGGCCATCCACAGCGGATTCTCGCGCTCGGCGTTGCTGACGTAGAGGGTCGCGCCGTCGGGCGAGAAGGCGAGGCCGTTGGGCGCCCGCAGGTCGGTGACCACCGCGCTGAGCGTGCCGTCCGGCGCCAGCCGGTAGACGCCCTGGAAGTCGAGCTCGCGCCCCGGATCGTCGTATCCGCGCGGCAGGCCGAACGGCGGATCGGTGAAGTAGAGCGCGCCGTCGGCGGCGTAGACGAGATCGTTGGGGCTGTTGAGGCGCTTGCCCTGATAGCGGTCGACGACCGTCGTCAGTTGGCCGTCGGCGGCGCGGCGGGCGATGCGGCGATCGCCGTGCTGGCAGAGGACCAGGCGGCCGTCGCGATCGAAGGTGAGGCCGTTCGCCCCCGGCTCGTCGCCGTTGAACCGCTCGACGCCGGTGTAGCCGCTCGGGCGCAGCACCACGACCGTGCCGCCGCCCGGGGTCCACTGGAAGACGGTGTTGCGCGATACGTCGGAGAACAGCAGCACGCCGGTGCGCGGGTCCCACAGCGGTCCCTCGGCCCAGCGCAGCCCGCCGGTGACCACCTCGAGCCGCGCGTCCGCCGGCAGCAGGGCGTCGAGCCGCGGGTCGAGCCGCTCGATCGTGCCCGCCGGGGCGGCGCCCGCGGCCGGCGCGCCGGCGGCGAAGGCGGCGACCACGAACAGCAGCACGGCGGCTCTCGGCGGCGGCGGTCGCCGCCCATCCCGGGCCGCGCCGCCGCCGGAACCGCGAGGCGCGCGCCATTCGTGCCCCATGTCGTCGCCGCGATCGGCGCGGCGGCGGTCCTCGCGTCCGGCGGCGCCGCCGCAGCTCGTCGTCACGTCGCAACGACTACCACATCAGCGCGGCGCGCGCCCAACCGCGGCGCCCCCGCCGGCGGCCGTCGGGACGTCCGCGACGCGGCGACTCGAGATGAGGAGCGGACGGGCTTTGCCCAAGAAAGGTTGCTAGGTTGTCAGTCTCAGAGGCCGTTCAGGCCTAACAACTAACAACCCAGCAACCTCACAACCTGGGGCTGCCTCGCGGGAGCAGCGAATTCTTGGGCAAGGCCGAGCGGACGGGCACCCAGCGGATCGCCGCCCCTGTGGACCTGTGTGCGCGGCTGTGGTGAAAGTCGCGGCTATGGATCTGAGCTACAGCGAAGAGTACGAGCGCTTCCGCACCGAGGTCCGGCAGTTCCTCGACGACAACTGGTCGGAGGAGGACCGCAACTCCAGCCCGCCGCCGGAGGGCCAGGCCGCGCTCATGGGCGCCGTCGTGCGCACCGACGAGCGCGCCACCGCGTTCCGCCTCAAGGCGATCGAGCGCGGCTATCTCTACCGCGGCCTGCCGCGCGCCTACGGCGGCAGCGAGCAGGCGTTCGACCCGCTGAAGAGCGCCATCATCGCCGAGGAGTTCCGCGTCGCCAAGGCGCCCGGCGAGGTGGTCGGCCAGGGTCCGAGCATGCTGGCGCCGACCCTGGTCGAGCACGGCACCGAGGCGCAGAAGCAGAAGTTCGTGCGCGACACGCTGCTCGGCAAGATCATCTGGTGCCAGGGGTACAGCGAGCCCGGCTCCGGCTCCGACCTCGCCTCTCTGCGCACCCGCGCCGAGCTGGACGGCGACTTCTGGGTGGTCAACGGCCAGAAGATCTGGACCTCGAACGCCAAGGAGTCGCACTGGATGTTCGCGCTGGTGCGCACCGAGCCGGACGCGCCCAAGCACGACGGCATCAGCTACCTGCTGATCGACATGAAGACCCCCGGCCTCGACGTCCGGCCGCTGCGCCAGATGACCGGCGACGCCGACTTCAACGAGGTGTTCTTCGACAACGTCCGCGTGCCGAAGGAGAACCTGGTCGGCCCGCGCGGCAAGGGTTGGGTGGTCAGCCGCTCGACGCTCAAGCACGAGCGCGCCCTGATCGGCGGCTCGTTCATCACCCGCCGCACGTTCGACGGCCTGGTGATGGTGGCGCAGAACGCGCAACTGCGCGGCCGCGCGGCGCTCAAGGATCCGGTGCTGCGCGACCGCCTCGTCCAGCTCGAGACCCGCCTGCTGGCCAGCGAGTACAACGGCTACCGCCTGCTCACCCAGCAGTCGCGCGGCGAGGACCAGGGCCTCGCCGGCATGGTGATGAAGCTGTTCACCACCCAGCTCAGCTACGACATCAGCCGCACCGCCATGGACGTTCTCGGCGACCGCGGCGCCCTCGCCCGCGGCGACTACAACACTCCCGACATGGGCATGTTCTCGTACTCGTACATGTGGGCGCTCGGCATCCTCATCGCCGGCGGCACCGCCAACATCCAGCGCAACATCATCGCCGAGCGCGGCCTCGGCATGCCGCGCGACGGGAGAAGATAGGGTGTTACGC
The DNA here is from genome assembly GCA_019637795.1 of bacterium. Taxonomy (NCBI): domain Bacteria; species bacterium. Next base: position 78,278 of record JAHBUY010000009.1, read on the forward strand.
TGTTAGGCTGTTAGGGGCCGGAGGTCCGTGGACAACCCGCCCCTCCGGCCCCTAACAGCCTAACAGCGAACAGCCTAACAGCCTGACCCGACGGAGCTCGAATGGATTTCGGACTGTCTGAAGATCAACTGCTGCTGAAGGATACGATCAAGCGCTTCCTCGCCGAGCAGTGCCCGACGACGCGGGTGCGGCAGATCATGGAAGGCGAGGCGGGCGAGGCGCGACGGCTGTGGACGCAGTTGGCGGAGCTCGGCGTCGCCGGGGTGATCGCGCCGGCGTCGCACGGCGGGCTCGAACGCGAGCTGCTCGACCTGGCGCTCGTCGCCGAGGAGCTCGGCTACGCCGCGGCGCCGGGGCCGTTCCTCGGGTGCGCCATGGCGACGGTGGCGCTCAACGAAGGCGGCGACCAGGCGCTGCAGGACGCGTGGCTGCCCAAGCTCGCCGCCGGCGAGGCGGTGGCGACCATCGCCTGGGGCGAAGAGCACGGCGAGTGGACGCCGTCGGCGCTGCAGGCGCACGCCGCCGGCGGCCGGCTGACCGGCCGCAAGCTGCTGGTGCCGAGCGCGCAGATCGCCGACCTGTTCGTGGTCGCGGCGCGCGACGAGCACGGCGGCCCGCACCTGTTCGCCGTCGAGCGCGACGATCCCGGCGTCGACGTGCAGCCGATGACGGTCAACGATCTCACCCGACCGCTCGACGTCGTCGCCTTCACCGATGCCCACGCCGCCCGGCTGCCCAACGCCGCCGCCGTGCAGCGGACGCTCGACGCCGGCCTGATCCTCCTCGGCGCCGATGCCTACGGCGGCTCGCGGCGCTGCCTCGAGATGGCCTGCTCGTACGCCCTCACCCGCGAGCAGTTCGGCCAGCCGATCGGCGCCTTCCAGGCGGTCAAGCACCAGCTCGCCAACATGGCCGCCGACCTCGAGCCGTCGCTGTCGCTGGTCTGGTACGCGGCGCACGCCTTCGACCGCATTCAGGACCAGTCCACGCGTCACGCGGCGCTGGTCAAGGCGCACATGAGCGATCTCTACGACCGCGTCACCCGCGACAGCACCGAGCTGCACGGCGGCATCGGCTTCACCTGGGAGTTCGACCTCCACCTCTGGTTCCGCCGCGCCCTGTTCGACCGCAGCGTGCTCGGCGAAGCCATCTACCATCGGGCCCGGGCGGCCGAGCTCGCCGGCTGGTGAGGCCGGCGCCATCGCGGCGACGCCACGGCGTCGCCGCGATGGCCTGGCGCACGCGACCGCGGGGCAGACGCCGGCGCGCCTGCCCCGCGGTCATCGCGGCGGCGGTCAGCGGACCTGGACGTCCGCGGCCGCCGTGTCGTTGGCCGGGTTGGGATCGCGCACCGCGCTCGACACCGTCGCGACGCAGCGCAGCACGCCGGTCGCTTCGGGCACGATCACCAGGCGCTCCTTGGCGGCCTTGCGGGCGCGCACGGTGCCGGACGGACAGATCAGCGCCCCGCCATCCACCGCGCAGTCGCTGGCCTGGGCCTCCAGGTGGAAGGGCAGGCCCGCGCACCGCACGCTGGTCACCACCGCGGTGGCGGTGTCCGGCCCGTCGTTCCGCACCGCGATCTCGTAGGCCAGACGCCGTCCGACCTTGCCCGGCTTGCCCTTCGCCTCGAAGCTGAGCCGCAGATCGGCGCGGCCGGTTTCGAGGCAATCGGCGATGCCGTTGCCGTTGGCGTCGGTGTCCGCCACGCCGCAGCCGCAGGCGCCCGGCGCGACCTTCGCCGGATCGCTGGCGCACTGGTCGTGGCAGTCGGGCGTGCCGTCGCCGTCGCTGTCGGTATCCGCCACGCCGCAGCCGCAGGCGCCCGGCGCGACCTTCGCCGGATCGCTGGCGCACTGATCGTGGCAGTCGGGCGTGCCGTCGCCGTCGCTGTCGGTGTCCGCCACGCCGCAGCCGCAGACGCCCGGCGCGACCTTCGCCGGATCGCTGGCGCACTGGTCGTGGCAGTCGGGCGTGCCGTCGCCGTCGCTGTCGGTATCCGCGACGCCGCAGCCGCAGGCGCCCGGCGCGACCTTGGCCGGATCGTTGGCGCACTGATCGTGGCAGTCGGGCGTGCCGTCGCCGTCGCTGTCCGTGTCCGCCACGCCGCAGCCGCAGGCGCCCGGCGCGACCTTCGCCGGATCGTTGGCGCACTGGTCGTGGCAGTCGGGCGTGCCGTCGCCGTCGCTGTCGGTGTCCGCGACGCCGCAGCCGCAGGTGCCCGGCGCGACCTTCGCCGGATCGTTGGCGCACTGATCGTGGCAGTCGGGCGTGCCGTCGCCGTCGCTGTCGGTGTCCGCGACGCCGCAGCCGCAGGTGCCCGGCGCGACCTTCGCCGGATCGCTGGCGCACTGGTCGTGGCAGTCGGGCGTGCCGTCGCCGTCGCTGTCGGTGTCCGCGACGCCGCAGCCGCAGACGCCGGCATCGGTCTTTGCCGGGTCGTTGGCGCACTGGTCGACGCAGTCGGGCGTGCCGTCGCCGTCGCTGTCGGTGTCGGCGACGCCGCAGCCACAGATGCCGGGATCGGTCTTCGCCGGGTCGTCGGGGCAGGCGTCGGCCGGCGGCGCGCCGTTGATGCGCAGCGTGTACGCCCGGCTCACCTGCGCCGCGTCGGCATCCGTCGCGGACACGGTGAACGCGAAGTCGCCGGCGGCGGTCGGCGTGCCGGAGAGCACGCCGGTGGCGGAGTCGAGGCTCAGCCCGGCGGGCAGCGCGCCGCCGGAGACGGTGGTCGTGTACGGGGTGTTGCCGCCGACCACGACGGTGCGGTCGGTATACGGCTCGTCGAGGTCGCCGTCCTGCAGGTGGTCGATCAGGCCGAGCACGGCGGCGACGTTGAAGCCGGCCATCTGGGCGCCGATGTAGTCCCCCAGGATGGTCACCGAGCTCGGATCGCACTCCGCCTTGTACCCGCCGGCGTTGGGATCGGCGACCGGCGGGTACTTCTCGCACAGCGCCTCGTTGGTTTCCGGATCCAGGGGCCCGGCGTACTTGTAGAACTCGTAGCGACGGGTGACCACCTCGTCGCCGTGCGGCAGCGCCTCGTTGCCGCCGACGAGCTCGTTGTTGGCGCCGTTGGCGTTCTTGAACTCGGTCTGCAGGATCTGCCACTCGATCTCGACCTCGTCCGGCTCGCCGTTCGCCCAGTTCTTGTCGTTGGGATCGCTCGGGTCGTCCGACACCAGGTCGCGCAGCTCGACCGGGTGATTGTTGTGCGAGGTGGTGACGATCGACTTCACCCACACGGCGTCGCCGAACTCGTAGACCGGCGCCTCGGGGGCCGGCGGCGCCAGGATCACCGCCTGCACCTGCGCCACCGGCTGGGCCGGCGCCGGCGGGTAGTAGGTCCAGGTCGGCGTCGACACGTTGACCGCCGGACCATGGACGAGGGTGCCCGGCGCCGACGGGTTCTCGATCAGCCAGTTGTAGCGCACCGCCGTCGGCGCGCCGTAGTAGCCGACGCCGAAGTGCTCGCAGCCGATGTTGACGGCGGGATTCGTGCACTGGTGTCCGTCGGTCGGAGCCGGCGGCGCCGCCGGCACGGCCGTGTACGCCGAGAAGCCATTCAGCGTCGCATCGTAGGCGGCGGCGTAGCGCACGAAGACCTTCGGGTGCGCCGGATCGGACGCATCCTCGGTGATCGTCGGCACGCCGTAGTGATTGTAGTCGTAGGTGTACGTGATGTCGGTGCTGCGCACGTCGTCGAGCTCGATCTCGAAGCCATGGCAGTCGCTGCCGGTGTCGTTGAAGACGTCGAAGTTGTTGAGATCACCATAGGCGGTGCTGGCGCCGGCGGGGGTCGACGCGACGGCGGCCAGGGCGGCGCCGACGATGGCGACACCCAGGGCACGGGGTAGAAAACGGCATGGGCTCATCGAACGGATTCTCCTTCTCGTGGTGGTGGGAGGAACGCGCCGGAGGGTAACCCTGCTGTCCGGCGTTGGCCTGACGAATGTCATGCAGCGCGATGATGGCGCGCGCCCGGAGGTCAGCGCGCCGTCAGGTTCAGCATGCCGATGCGGAAGGCGGTGGCGCCGTTGATGCCCGACAACCGGATCGCCCGTACGCCGCGGATCAATGGCGCGTTGGCGGCGCGGCCGTTGAACAGCACGTAGATGCCCTTGGACGACGCGACCCAGGTCGACCACTGGGTGACGTATGACCACGCGCCGCTGGTGGCGTCCTGCACCTCCAGTTGGATGGCGCCGAGGAAGTTCACGCCGTTGTAGAAGTCGGACCCGGTCAGATTGATCTGCAGGCCGTTGAGGTCGAGCAGGCCGCCGCTGGCGCTGGCGACCTCGATCGCCTGCTCGTTGACGTTGAAGCCGCTCGGCGACGGCGCCGAAGTCGGGTACGTGGGGATGAAGCTCAGGGTGAACAGGTTGTCGGCGGTGTTCTGCACGCAGACGCTGACGGCGCTGCAGTTCAGCGGGCCGGCGGTGGTGAAGGTCTCCTGGATCGCCTGCGCGCTGCTGGCGGCGACCAGCAGGGCCAGGGCGCCGGTGATGGCGGTCTTCATTTCCTCTCCTCGTGGGCGGCGGCGGCGATACCGCCGGCTGGTGGTGGTGATGCCCCGGGGCGCGCGCGGCGCACCGAATGCGGATGATGACGGGTCCCCTCCTCTCTCCGACCGGGATGCATCGCGCGCGGTTTCTAGCGATGCAGCGGTGAGAGGAGCGTGAGGAGGATGAGACCGCTCACATCGCCGTGCCATGACGCGACGCATCCCGCGGACGCTACCGGACAGGTGAACCGCGGCGCTGTGTCGGATGGGCGCGGGTGTGCTAGCAGGAACGCGTGGCGCACACGGGGTCCTGGGCGACGGTCGGGCGCGGCGAAGGAGCGCACGACCTCGCGGCGGATACCGATCGACTGTTCGTCGACCGGGTGCGGCTCGGGCTGTGGCTGGTCAACGCCGGCATCGCCGCCGTCTTCGTCGGCTGGCTGCTGGTCAACGGCACCTCGCGGCCGCTGCTGAGCGGCATCCAGGCGCTCAATTTCCTGGTCGTCGCTGCCGCCCTGCGGCTGCTGCGCGATCCCGAGCGGCGCACCCTCAACCACGTCGTCGCGTTCGTCGCCTATGCGGTGACCATCGTCTCGACCGCCGGCGTCGGCATCGTCGCCGGCGACGGCACCACGCCGCTGCTCATCCTGGTCGGCATGTCGGTGATCGCCGCGGTGCTCGTGCCCTGGCGCCCGGCCTGGCACCTCGCCGGGATGGCCCTCACCGTCGCCGCCGCCGTCTGGACGGTGGCGACGGTGGCGACGCAGCCGCTGCTCTGGCTGCGCAACGCCGGGGCGATCGCGCCGACGTTGATCGCCGCCGTCTACCTCTCGCGCACGCTCAGCCGGCAGCGCGCCGAGGCGGTGCGGGCAGCGCGCGAGCTGCGCGACGCGAACCGCCGTCTCGAGCGCGAGATCGAGGAGCGGCGCAAGACGGAGACCGCCCTGCGCTTCGCCATGCGCGAGCTCGATCACCGGGTGAACAACACCCTCGCCACGGTGCAGTCGGTGGCCGAGCAGACCCTGCGCTCCTCGCCCTCGATGTCCGCCTTCGCTCCGGCGTTCGCCGGCCGCATCCAGGCGCTGGCGCGGATCCACGGCGCGCTCGCGGCGCGGCGCTGGGACGGCCTGACGGTGGGCGAGCTGGTCGAGCTGCTGGTCGAACCCCATCGTCGCCCCGGCGCCAGCGTGCGGGTCGACTCGCCCGACGGCTTCGTGCCCGGGGAGCTGGTGCGCGCGCTCGGCATGGCGCTGCACGAGCTCGCCACCAACGCGGCGCGCTACGGCGCCCTCTCCGCCGCCGGCGGCGAGGTGGTGGTGGCGGCGCGGGTACGCGCCGACGGCGACGCCCGGCTGCGCATCCACTGGCGCGAACGCGGCGGCCCGCCGGTCGGCGAGCCGGCGCGGCGCGGCTTCGGCACGCGGCTGATCGAGGAGGCGCTGGCCTACGACACGCAGGGCCGCGCCAGCCTCGGCTTCGCCGCCGAGGGCGTGCGCTGCGACATCGAGCTGCCGATCCCGCCGCCGTCATGACGTCGCTCTCGCTGCGGGGTCTGCGCATCCTGGTCGTCGAGGACAATTTCGTCCTCGCCGACGCGCTGCGCTATCTGCTCGCCGGGTACGACGGCATCGTCACCGCGATCGCGCCGACGGTGGAGCGGGCGCGCGCCGCGCTGGCGGCGGAGCCGGTCGACGTCGCGGTGCTCGACATCAATCTCAACGGCGCCAGCGTCGTGCCCTTCGCGGAGGAGCTGCGCGCCGCGGGCGTCCCGTTCGTCTTCGTCACCGGCTACGGCGACGATCCCGAGCTGCTGCCCGCCCACCTGCGGACGCTGCCGAGACTGGAGAAGCCGGTCGAGGCCGAGCGGCTGGTCGGCCTGCTGCTCGACCTGACGGCGCGCCCGCGCCCGTCATCCTGACCCGGGTTGGTGCCGCGCCAGCGCCCGCAGCACGCGCTCGGCGTCACCGGCGATGGCGGCGACGATGGCGGCGGCGGGCGGCACGTCGCGCACCAGGTCGACGCCCTCTCCGGCCCACACCAGCGCGGTGTCGAGATCGCCGGCCTGCGCCGCCTCGGCATAGCGGCGCTGCTCGGCATCGCGCGCCGCCTGCAGCGCCTCCTCGCGCCCGTGCCAGCGCTCCGTGAAGGCGTTGCGGATGGCGCGTCCGTTCCAACCGCTCGGCCACGGCAGGCCGCGCACGATGTCGAAGACGCGCGTCCGCAGCGTCGCGTCGCCGCCGCTCTCCACCAGCCGCGCCTTGGCGGCCGCGAGCCCGAGCGCCTCCGCGCTGGCGGCGAAGCGGGTGCCGACCAGGATGCCCTGCGCCCCCAGCGCCAGCGCCGCCACCAGGCCGCGGCCGTCGGCGATGCCGCCGGCGCCGAGCACCGGGATCGGCGCCACGGCGTCGACCACCGCCGGCAGCAGCGGCAGCAGCGCCCGCTGCGCGCCGTGGCCGCCGGCCTCGGTACCCTGGGCGACGATGAGGTCGGCGCCGAGCGCGGCGGCCTGCCGGGCCGCCGCCAGCGTCTGCACCTGCAGCATCACCGGTACGCCGGCGCGGCGGATCGCGGGCAGGAACGGTTCGGGATCGCCGAACGAGAGCATCACCGCCGCCGGATGGTGAGCGAGCGCGACGTCGAGCCGCTGCGGCGCGCGCGCCAGATCCCAGGTGATGAACCCGATCCCCACCCGCTCGCCGCCGGCCGCGGCGAGCTCCGCCTCGATCCAGTCCGCCCCGAGATACCCCGGACCGATCAGTCCCAGGCCACCGGCGCGCGACACCGCCGCCGCCAACCGCCCGCCGGCCACGGCGCCCATCGGCGCCGACACGATGGGATGCCGGAGGCCGAAGCGCCGCGTCAGCTCCGTCTCGATCGCCATGGAAGGAGAGGAGCACGGATGGGCCGCGGTGAACAGGCGCGCGCGACCGGCGAGCCCACGTGGCGGCCGGGCGAGCAACGGGCTTCCGTCAGGGGGCGCCGCGGGGGTACTCTTCCGGTCGTGCGCACCCTCCTCGCCGGGCTCGGCGCCCTCGCGATCATCGGCACGGGCGCGGCGCGCGCCGACTGGCCGACCTTCGCCGCCAACCCGCAGCACACCAGCCTCTCGAACGCGGCGGCGCAGCCGCTGCAGACGATCCGCTGGTCGACCCCCGTCGACCTGGCGCCGCCCACCGGCTCCATCCTCATCCACTACGGCTCGCCGCTGGTGACGCCGGGGAACACGGTGGTGGTGCCGGTGAAGACCGGCAGCAGCGGCGGCTATCGCGTCGAAGCGCGCCGGGCCGGGGACGGGGTGGTGCGCTGGTCGGCGGACACCGACTACATCCTGCCGCCGCACACCTGGACGCCCAGCTACTCGCCGACGCTGACGGCGGACCAGCGCGTCTACTTCGCCGGCGCCGGCGGCACGGTGTACTTCCGCGATGCCGCCGACAGCGATGGATCGCTGCCGATCAGCCAGCGCGCGTTCTACGGCCTGGCGAGCTACCAGGCGGCGCGCGCCAGCTTCGACGCGACGGTGTTCATCGACACGCCGATCACCGCCGACAGCGCCGGCACCATCTACTTCGGATTCCGCGCCAGCGCCGGCGCGCCGCTCGGCCTGCAGAGCGGCATCGCCCGCATCGACGCCAACGGCAACGGCAGTTGGGTCTCGGCGGTCGCGGCCTCGGGCGGCGACGCCAGCATCACGCGCGTGCCGCACCAGGCGGCGCCGGCGCTGAGCGCCGACGAGCAGACCCTGTACGTCGTCGTCGCCAGCGCCAACAACGCCACCAACCACTACCTGGTGGGCCTGAACCCGGCGACGCTCGCCCTCAGGGAGTCCTCGCCCGGGGTACCGATGCGGGTCGCGCTCAAGGATCCGCGCAACGGCGGCGCCAACAACGCCAGCGTCCTCGACGAGAGTTCCGCGTCGCCGATGGTCGGGCCGGACGGCGACGTCTACTACGGCGTCATGGGCAACCCCTTCAACGTCCGCGGCTGGCTGCTGCACTTCTCCGCCAACCTGGCGCAGACGAAGACGCCGGGCGGATTCGGCTGGGACACCACCCCCTCGGTCGTCCCGGCGGCGGCGGTGCCGTCGTACGCCGGCGGCTCCGCCTATCTGCTCTTCACCAAGTACAACAACTACGCCGGCCTCGACGGCGGCGACGGCGTCAACCGCATGGTGGTGCTCGATCCCAACGCCACCATGGTGGAGCCGCACGCCTCCTCCGGCGGTCTGCTGGTGATGAAGGAAATCCTCGCCATCGCCGGCCCGACGCCGGACCCGGAGCACCTCGCGCAGTACCCGAACGCGGTGCGCGAATGGTGCATCAACAGCGCCGCCGTGGATCCGGCGACCCGGTCGGTGATGGCCAACAGCGAGGACGGGAAGCTGTACCGCTGGGACCTGGCGACCAACACGCTGTCGCCCGGCATCGCGCTGTCACCGGGCATCGGCGAAGCCTACACGCCGACGGTGATCGGACCGGACGGCACGGTCTACGCGATCAACTGGGCGATCCTCAACGCCGTCGGCCTGGCGCCCACGCCGTCGCCGACGCCGCTGGCGACGCCGACGTGCATCCCTGGCGGCGACAACGGCATCAGCGGCCAGGTGCGCGCCTACCACAGCGGCCGGCCGGTGGGCGGCGCCACCGTGCGGCTGAGCGGCGGGACGACGGCGACGACACAGACCGATGCCACCGGCCACTTCGCCTTCACCGGCCTCGACGGCTGCCACGTCCACCTCGAGGTGGACAAGCTCGGCGACGTCGACAGCGGCATCAGCACGCTCGACGCCGCCTACACGCTGCAGGCCGTCGCCGGCCTGCGGACGCTCGACGCCGAGCAGCGGTTGGCCTGCGACGTCTCGGGCAACGGCGCCCTCAGCACCCTCGATGCGACGTTCATCCTGCAGCAGCGCGTCGGCCTGCTCGCCACCTTCCCCGCCGTCCAGGCCTGCGCCTCCGACTGGCACTTCGTGCCCTCGCCCGCGGCGGCGGCGAACCAGACCGTCCTCCCGCCGGAGAACATCGGCGTCAACGCCTGCCGGCGCGGCGCCATCGACTACGCACCGCTGAGCGGCCAGGCGACGGGCCAGGACTTCGCCGCCGTGCTGATCGGCGACTGCACCGCCAACTGGCAGCCGGCGCCGTGACGGCGGCGGCGATCACCGCCGCCCCTGCCGCTGCGTCGGCGCGCGCCGCTCATCGCCGCTCCTCTCGCAGCGCCTCGAGCTCGCGCGCGATCTCGCGGGTCAGGGCGCGGCGGTCGAGGGTGGCCTGCTGCTGCTCGAAGTGGCGCTGGCGGTAGTAGAGCTCGAGCGACACCAGGCGAGCGATGAGGATCACCGGGAAGAGTTGGCCGATCGTCGACTCGAGGATCACCAGCAGGCGCGCCAGGGGCGACATCGGCAGGATATCGCCCAGGCCGAGCGTCGTCAGGGTGACGAAGCTGAAGTACAGGTACCGGTGGGTGTCGATCTCGTTGGCCGGCACCGTCGTCGTCTCCTGGAAGGCGCTCGGGTCGAGCGTCGCCACCAACGCGTACGCGAACGCCCAGGTCATCGCCAGCAGCAGGTAGATCGCCACCGCGCCCTGCACCCGGGCGCTCGTCACCTCGCCCTCGCGGAACACCTGGACGAGCAGAATGCCCGACAGCATCGCGGAGGACACCAGCGAGGCGGCGAGGTCGGCGAGCTGCAGCGCTGGCGTCGGATCGACGTAGCGCACCCAGTGGATCGCCACGCCGATGATGGCGATGACGGTGAAGACCACCAGCACGGCGGTATTGCGCGCCGTGGCCGCGATGCCCGAGACGAGCAGGAGTCCGAAGATGATGCCGAAGACCACGTGCCCGGCGATGCCGGCGGCGCTCAGCGGGTAGACGACGACGACGTTGATCACCAGGAAGATCAACATCGCCGTGAGACTGCGCTCGTGCGCCCAGGGCTGGGCGAGCCGGGAACGCAGCGAGGTGCTCATCGGACAGCCGGTGCGGTGCGGCCGCCGCCGGTCGTCAGGCCGGCGGCGGCGCGGCGGGCGCGTTCTCGGATCCGGCGTCCTCGCTGCGCCGCGACAGGCGTTCGACCACGTAGAAGCTCACCGGGATGATGAAGATGGCGATCAGCGACGCGGCGGTCATGCCGCCGATGACCGCGGTGCCGAGCATGCGCCGCGACATGGCGCCGGCGCCGCTGGCGATCGCCAGCGGCACGACGCCGAGGATGAACGCGAAGGCGGTCATCAGGATCGGCCGCAGGCGCAGCCGGGCGCCGGCCAGCGCGGCGTCGATCAGCGGCGTCCCCTTCTCGTACTCGTCCTTGCAGAACTCGACGATGAGGATGGCGTTCTTGGCCGCCAGGCCGATCAGCATGACCAGACCGATCTGCACGTAGACGTTGTTCTCGTAGGCGCGCAGCCAGACCGCGAAGAAGGCGCCGAACACGGCGATCGGCACGCCGAGCAGGACGCTGAACGGCAGCGACCAGCTCTCGTACTGCGCCGCCAGGATGAGGAACACCATGAGCAGCGAGAAGCCGAAGATCAGCATCGGCGACACGCCCTGCGCCGCCACCTGCTCCTGGAACGACATGCCCATGTAGTCGAAGCCCATCTCGTTCGGCTGGGTCTCGCGGAAGACCGCCTCCAGCGCCGCCATCGCCTGCCCGGAGCTGAACCCCGGCTTGGTGATGGCGTTGATCTGGGCGGCGCGGTAGGCGTTGTAGCGCAGCGTGAATTCCGGGCCGTTGATGCTCTGCATGTCGACCAGGGTCGACAGCGGCACCTGCTGGCGTTCCTTGTTCAGCACGTAGAAGAGCCCGACGTTCTCGGCGTTCGTGCGCGCCTTGCCCTCGGCCTGCACGTACACCTGCCAGACGCGGCCGAAGCGATTGAAATAGTTCACGAACGAGCCGCCCATGAAGGCCTGCAGGGTCTTGTAGACCGCGCTCAGGTCGACGCCCTGCTTGAGCACCTTGTCGCGGTCGACCGCGGCGAAGACCTGCGGCACGCTGGGGATGAAGGTCGTCGTCACCGAGGCGAACTCCGGCCGTTGCCGCGCCGCCTCGAGGAAGCGGTTGGTGTTCGCCGCCAGGAAGTCGATGGTGCTGCCGGAGCGGTCCTCGAGCATGAACGTCGCGCCGCCGGAGGTGCCGACGCCGGGGATCGCCGGCGGCGGGAACGCGAAGGCCTGCGCCTCGGGCAGCATGTACAGCTTGGCGTTGATCTCGCGCATGATCACGTCGGCGGTGCGCCCCTTCGGATCGCGCTCCGCCCACGGCGCCAGGGTGACGAAGTAGAAGCCGTTGTACGTCGTGTTGACGCCGCTCAGCAGGCTGAAGCCGACGACGGTGTTGTAGCTCTGCACGCCGTCGGTCGCGGCCAAGATCTGCTCGATCTGGCGGCAGGTGGCGTCGGTGCGCTGCAGCGATGCCGCGTTCGGCAACTGCACGTTCATGTAGAAATAGCCCTGGTCCTCATCCGGCAGGAAGCTGGCCGGGAGCCGGCTGCCGAAGAAGCCGGCGAGCACGGCGAGGCCGGCCAGCAGCAGCATGGCCATGCCGGCGTGACGGATGAGGTGATGCGACCAGTTGACGTACCCGTCGGTGGCCCGCCCGAAGACGCGGTTGAACCAGCGGAAGAAGACGCCGAGCGGACCGCGCGCCTCCTTCCGCGGGCGCAGCAGCAGCGCCGCCAGCGCCGGGCTGAGCGACAGGGCGTTGAAGGCCGAGATCACCACCGACACCGCGATGGTGACGGCGAACTGCTGGTAGAGACTGCCGGTGATGCCGGGAATGAACGCCGTCGGCACGAACACGGCCGTCAGAATGAGGGCGATCGCCACCACCGGTCCCGACACCTGGTCCATCGCCTTGAAGGCGGCGTCGCGCGGCGAGAGCCCGTTCTCGATGTGGTGCTCGACCGCCTCGACGACGACGATCGCGTCGTCGACGACGATGCCGATCGCCAGCACCAGGCCGAACAGCGACAGCGTGTTGATGGAGAACCCGAGCAGCGGGAAGATCGCGAAGGTGCCGACCAGCGAGACCGGGACCGCGAGCAGCGGAATCAACGTGGCGCGAAAGCCCTGGAGAAACACGAAGACGACGATGATCACCAGGACCAACGCCTCGAACAGCGTCTTGACGATCTCGTCGATGCCCTCGCTCACCGCCAGCGTGGTGTCGAGCGAGACGACGTAGTCGAGGTCGGCGGGGAACCGCGTCTTCGCCTCCTCCATCAGCGCCTTGGCGCGGTGCATGGCATCGAGCGCATTGCTGCCGGGGAGCTGGTAGATGGCGATGATCGCCGCCGGCTTGCCGTTGAGGCGGCCGATGACCGTGTAGCTCTGGGCGCCGAGCTCGATGCGCGCCACGTCGCGCATGCGCACGAGCGAGCCGTCGACGTTGGCGCGGACGACGATGTTGCCGAACTCCTCCTCGTCCACCAGGCGGCCCTGGGCGCGCACCGTGTAGGTGAACTGCTGCCCCGGCGGCACCGGCTCGCCGCCGATCTGGCCGGCGGGATTGACGGTGTTCTGCTTGTTCAGCGCGTCGAGGATCTCGGTGACGGTGATGCCGAGCTTCGACAGGGTGTCCGGATCGAGCCAGAAGCGCATCGCGTACTGGCCGGCGCCGAAGATCTGCACCTGGCCGATGCCGGGCAGGCGCGACATCGGATCGTTGATGTTGATGGTGGCGTAGTTCGAGAGGAACAGCGCGTCGTAGGTGTCGTTCGGCGAATAGAGCGAGAACAGCGCCAGCGGGCTGGTGGTCGAGGTCTTGATGGTGACGCCGTAGTTGCGGACGTCGACCGGCAGTTGCGACTCCGCCTGCAGGTAGCGCATCTGCGTCAGGATCTGGTCGGTATTGACGTTGGTGCCGACGTCGAAGTCCACCTTCAGCGTCATCGCCCCGGTGCTGGCGTTGGTCGAGTACATGTAGATCATGCCGTCGACGCCCTGCATCTGCTGTTCGATGGGGGTCGCGACCGACTGCTCGACCGTCAGCGCGTCGGCGCCGACGTAGGTCGCCGAGAGCTGGATCTCCGGCGGGGCGATGTTGGGGAACTGCGCGATCGGCAGTTGCACCATCGAGATCACCCCGATGATCACCATGACGATCGAGATGACCATCGCCACGATGGGGCGATTGATGAAGAAGTGCGACATGCGGCGGCGCCCGCTCGCGTCTCAGCCGGCGGGCTTCGGCGACGGGGTCGGCGGCGGCGTCCAGGGGCGGGGGTTGACCTTCGCCCCGGCGCGGATCTTCTGCAGCCCCTCCGCGACCACCCGCTCGCCGGCGGCGAGCCCGGACTGCACCACCTGGTCGATGCCGATCAGCGGCCCGAGCGTCACCGGCCGCATCTCGACCACGTCGTCGGCGCCGACCACCGCCACCAGCGCCGTGCCCTGCATGTCCTGCACGGCGCGCTGCGGGATGACCAGCGCCTTGGGCAGCGTGTCGATGTTCGCCCGCACCTTGGCGTACCCGCCGGGGCGGAGGACGTTGTTCGGGTTCGGGAACAGGGCCTCGAGCGTGATCGTGCCGGTGCGCGGGTCGACCTCGCGGCCGACGACGCTCACCGTCCCGCGGTATGGATAGAGGCCGCCGTCGGCGGTGTAGAGCTCGAGCTTGTCCTTGCGTGCCGGATCGGTGTCGGTGCCCGGATCGGTTTCGCGCGGGTGGGCGCGCCGGTAGCGCAGGTAGTCCTGCTCGCTCACCGGGAACACGGCCTTGATCGGATCGAGCTGCGAGACCGTCGTCAGCTTCGTCGTCGGCTCGACCAGGTCGCCGACCTGGGCAATGGCAATGCCCGAGACGCCGGTGATCGGCGACATCACCTTGGTCCAGCCGAGGTTGAGCTTCGCCTGCTCGACCTGCGCCTTGGCCGACTCGACCGCCGCCAGGTTGGCCTGGTTGGCCTGCACGGCGTTGTCGAGCTCCTGCTGGCTCACCGCGCCTTCCTTGGCCAGCGGCGTGTAACGGGCGACGTCGAGCTGGGTCTTCACCAGCGCCGCCTGCGCCTGCGCCAGCGCGCCGCGCCACTGGTCGAGCTGGGCCTGGAATTCCCGCGGATCGATCTGGAACAGGAGCTGCCCGGTCTGCACCACCGAGCCCTCCTCGTAGGCCTTGGCCAGCAGATAGCCCTTCACCTGCGGGCGGATCTCGGCGTTGATGTAGCCGGTCAGGGTGCCGATCCATTCCTGCCAGACCGGCACGTCCTTCTCCGCCACCGCCACCACCTGCACGTCCATGGCGGGCGGCGCCGCGGCCTCCTGGCTCTTGCCACAGGCCGCCAACCCGGCGACGGCGACCACCGCCAGGCCGTAGCAGGTCTGACGAAGTCGTCGCATCGATCTCCCCCACGGCACACGGACCGGGCCACGTCGTCGCACGGCTGGTCAAGTAGTCGATGGGGTGGCGTTGTCAACCCGAAGAGCCGGCGCGCACACTGCCTCGCGCCTGTCCCGCCGTCCGGCGAACGGCTAAGACGGCTGCCAGACATGTCCGTCCTGGCCCTCCGCCTGCTGCCGATCCTCGCCTGGGCGCGCACCTACCGGCGGCAGTGGCTGCGGGCCGATCTGGTCGCCGGCCTGACCACCGCCGCGGTGGTGGTCCCGAAGGCCATGGCCTACGCCACCGTCGCCGGGCTGCCGGTCGAGGTCGGGCTCTACACGGCGCTGGCCCCGATGGTCATCTACGCCCTCCTCGGCACCTCGCGCGCGCTCAGCGTCAGCACGACCACCACGCTGGCGATCCTCGCCGGCACCGACCTGGCGAGCGCCGTCCCGGACGGCGACGCGGCGGCGCTGCTGGCCGCCACCGCGACTCTGGCGGTGCTGGTGGGCGCCATCCTCGCCCTGGCGGCGGTGCTCCGCCTGGGCTTCGTCGCCAGCTTCATCTCCGAGCCGGTGCTGATCGGCTTCAAGGCCGGCATCGGGGTGGTGATCGTCGTCGACCAGGTGCCAAAGCTGCTCGGCCTGCACATCGCGGGCGCGCCGTTCCTGCAGAAGCTGGCGGCGGTGGTCGCCCACCTGCCGCAGACCTCGCTCCCGACGCTGGCCCTCGGCGCGGCGATGATCGCCGTCCTGGTGGTGCTCGAGCACCGCTGGCCACGCCTGCCGGCGCCGCTGATCGCCGTCGCCCTCGGCATCGCCGCGGCGGCGCTGCTGGCGGCGCGCTTCGGCATCGAGCTGGTCGGGCACATCCCGCAGGGTCTGCCGGCCTTCACGCCGCCGCGCCTCGACCTGGTCGAGGTGCTCTGGCCGGGCGCCCTCGGCATCGCGCTCATGAGCTTCACCGAGACGATCGCCGCCGGCCGCGCTTTCGCCGGCCGCGACGAGCCGCGGCCCGACGCCAACCAGGAGCTGCTCGCGAGCGGTCTCGCGAACGCCGTCGGCGGCCTGCTGGGCGCCATGCCGGCCGGCGGCGGAACCTCGCAGACGGCGGTGAACCGCCTCGCCGGCGCGCGCACCCAGCTCGCGGCGCTGGTCACCGCCGCGGCCACCGTCGCCACCCTGCTGTTGCTGGCGCCGCTGATCGGCCGCATGCCGCAGGCGACGCTCGCCGCCGTCGTCATCGTCTACTCGCTCGGCCTCGTCCAGCTCGCCGACTTCCGCGCCATCCTCGCCACCCGGCGGATGGAGTTCACCTGGGCGGTGGTGGCGTTCGCCGGCGTCGTCCTCCTCGGCACCCTGAAGGGCATCCTGGTCGCCATCATCCTCTCGATGGTGGCGCTGTCGTACCAGGCGGCGCGGCCGCGCGTGTACATGCTCGGCCGCAAGCGCGGAACGGACGTGTTCCGGCCGCTCTCGCCGGAGCACCCCGACGACGAGATCGTGCCCGGCCTGCTGGTGGTCCAGCCGCAGGGCCGCATCTTCTTCGCCAACGCGCAGCACATCGGCGAGCAGATCATGACCCTGATCGACGCCGCCTCGCCACGCGTCGTGGCGCTCGAGATGAGCGCCGTGCCCGACATCGAGTACTCGGCGCTGAAGATGCTCAGCGACGGCGAGGAGCGCCTGCGCGAACGCGGCATCGCCCTGTGGCTGGTGGCGCTGACGCCGGAGGCGCTCGGCATGGTGCAGCGCTCGCCACTCGGCCGCGCCCTGGGTCGCGAGCGGCTGCTGTTCACGCTCGCCCAGACGGTCGAGCAGTTTCGCGCCCTGGTCCGCTGAACGGCGCGGAGGCGGGGTCCCAGGCCGTGTTCGTGGTGCGGCGACGCGGCACCTGGTAGCGTTCGCCGCTCAGGGAGGACCTCATGTCGCACGCGCTCCAGTTCTACATCGACGGTCGCTGGGTGGATCCGATCACGCCGCGCACGTTGGCGGTGATCGACCCGGCGACCGAGGAAGCGATCGCGCAGATCAGCCTCGGCAGCGCCGCCGACGTCGATCGCGCCGTGGCCGCGGCGCGCGCCGCCTTCGAGAGCTTCTCGCGCGCGACCCGGGAGGAACGCGTCGCGCTGCTGGAACGCATCGTGGCGGCCTACCAGGCGCGGCTCGGCGATCTCGCGCAGACGATCTCGCGCGAGATGGGCGCGCCGCTCTGGCTGGCGAAGGGCGCCCAGGCGCCGGCCGGCCTCGCCCACTTTCAGCAGACGCTGGCGGTGCTGAAGGACTACCCGTTCAGCGAGCAGCGCGGCACGACCCGCCTGGTGCGCGAGCCGGTGGGCGTCTGCGGCCTGATCACGCCGTGGAACTGGCCGGTGAACCAGATCGCCTGCAAGGTCGCGCCGGCCCTCGCCGCCGGCTGCACGATGGTGCTGAAGCCGAGCGAGATCGCGCCGCTGAGCGCGGTGATCGTCGCCGAGATCCTCGACGCCGCCGGCGTCCCGCCCGGCGTCTTCAACCTGGTGCAGGGCGACGGGCCGTCGGTGGGCGCGGCGATCGCCGGCCATCCGGACATCGACATGGTGTCGTTCACCGGCTCCACCCGCGCCGGCGTGCAGGTGGCCAAGGCGGCCGCCGACACCGTCAAGCGCGTCGCCCAGGAGCTCGGCGGCAAGTCGGCGAACATCATCCTCGACGACGCCGACCTGCCGCGCGCCGTGCAGGCGGGCGTCAAGGCCTGCTTCACCAACAGCGGCCAGTCCTGCAACGCGCCGACCCGCATGCTGGTGCCGCGCGCCCAGCTCGCCGAGGCGGTGGCGGCGGCGCGCGCCGCCGCCGAGGCGGTGGTGGTCGGCGATCCGGCGGCGGCCGACACCACCATCGGACCGGTGGTGAGCGCGGCGCAGTTCGACAAGATCCAGCGCCTGATCGAGGCCGGCATCCGCGAGGGCGCCGAGCTGGTCGCCGGCGGGCCGGGCCGGCCGCCGGGACTGGCGCGCGGCTACTACGTGCGGCCGACGGTCTTCGCCAACGTCCGCAACGACATGACCATCGCCCGCGAGGAGATCTTCGGCCCGGTGCTGTCGATCCTCCCCTACGACGACGAGGAGCAGGCGATCCGCATCGCCAACGACACCCCCTACGGCCTCTCCGGCTACGTCCAGTCCGGCGACCCGGCGCACGCCCTGCGCGTCGCCGCCCGACTGCGCACCGGCAACGTGCACCTCAACGGCGCCCGCGCCGATTTCGCCGCCCCCTTCGGCGGCTACAAGCAGTCCGGCAACGGTCGCGAGTGGGGCGAATACGGCTTCGAGGAGTTCCTCGAGGTCAAGGCGATCATGGGCGCCGCCGCCTGATCCGGCCGCGCCGCCCGGGCGCGCGCGGCCGCCGCCGCGCCGGGACCTCATGGCCCATGCGCGCACGGACTCCATGGCGAGAACGCCGCTGTCTCCGGCGGCCGCGGCGGCTATAATCGCTCCGGCCTCGTCATGACCTCCGCCGCGCCGTGGCCCCAGCCGCCACCTGCCGACCCAGCCAGCGGCGCCGCGGCGTCGCTGCGCGTCCTGTTCGTCGAGGACGACCCGGACGACGTCGAGCTCGAGGTGCGGGCGCTGCGCGGCGCCGGGATCGAGTGCGCCTGGGATCGCGTCGACACCGCCGAGGACTTCGTGGCGCGTCTGAGCGATGGCCACGACTACGATGTCGTCGTCTCCGACTACCGGCTGCCGATCTTCGACGGCCTCAGCGCCCTGCGCCTGCTGCGCGAGCGCCGTCCCGATCTGCCGTTCATCCTCGTCTCGGGAGCGCTCGGCGAGGAAGCGGCCATCGAGACGCTGAAGCTCGGCGCCACCGATTACGTGCTCAAGGACCACCTCGAGCGGCTGGCGCCGGTGGTGCGGCGCGCCCTGCACGATGCCGAGGAACGCCGCCAGCGCGAACGCGCGGAGGCCGCCCTGCGCGATTCGGAGGCGCGCTACCGCTCGCTGGTGGACGGCGCGCCCGACGTCATCCTGACCCTCGGCGCCGACGACACCTTCACGTCGCTCAACCCGGCCTTCGAACACGTGCTCGGCCATCGCTGCGCCGACTGGATCGACCGCTCGTACGCCGAGCTGCTGCGGGCCGAGGATCTCCCCGCCGCGGCCGCGGCCCTGGCGCGGGTGCGGCGCGGCGAGGCGGTGCGCGGCGCCGCCGTCCGCCTGCGCCACGCCAGCGGCGGCGAGCGCATCGTCGAGCTGACCCTGTCGCCGGACGGCCGCCCGGAAAACGAGGGCCGCATCCTCGGCGTCGCCCGCGACATCACCACCCGCGCCCGCGCCGAGGCCCGCACCCGGGCGCTGATCGAAATCGGCAAGGAGCTGAGCGGCGCGCGCGACCTGCAGCAGACCCTCGGCGCCGTCTGTCCGCGCATCGCCGAGGTCACCCCCTGCGACATCGTGCTGATCGTCGGCGACGCCGCCGGCGGGCGGGTCGGGCACGTGATCGCGCAGTGCGGGCTGGCCGCGGACGTCCTCGCGATGGCCCGCGATCGCCGCTTCGACCAGCGCGGCCCCTACAGCACGGCGCTGCGCCAGGGCACGTTGATCCTCCACCGCGCCGCCGGCGTCGGACCGTCGCCGGCTCTCGAGCTCGCCGGCATCGAACGCGCCGTGGTCGCCGCGGTCCACTGGCAGGGACGCTACTTCGGCGGCCTGGTGCTGGCGCAGCGCGCCGACGTGGCCTTCGACGCCGATCAGGTCGCCTTCGCCGAAGCGCTGGCGCACCAGATCGGCGCCGCGCTCGACGCCGCCGACCTGCGCAACGCCGAGCGCGAGGAAGGCGAGGTCGCCGGCGCCCTGGCCCGCATCGGCCAGGATCTGATCTCGTCGATCGATCTGCCGGTGCTGCTCGATCTCCTGTGCCGCATCACCACCGACGTGCTGCAGTGCGAGGTCGCCTACACCCTGCTCTACCGCGAGGAGGAGGAGGTCTTCGTGCCGGTCGCCAACTTCGGCTACTCGCCCGAGCGCTGGGAGGTGGTGCGGGCGCTGCGCGTGCCGCGCCGCCTCGTCGCGGGGTTGGCGGAGCCGATCGAGCGCGACAACATCCTGCACGCCACCGCCGACGACGCGGCACGCGCCAACCCGGAGCTGGTGACCCTCTACGACGTGCGCGAGATCCTCGCCATCGGCCTGCGCCGCGGCGGCCAACTGGTCGGCGTGCACGTCGCCGCCCAGCGCACGCCCGGCCGGACGTTCGGGCCGCGGCAGTACCGCATCGCCACCGGCCTGGCGCAACTGGCGTCGCTGGCGCTCGAGAACGCGCGCCTGTTCGAGAAGCTCGAGGGCGCGAACCAGCTCAAGGCCGTGTTCCTCGCCACCATGTCGCACGAGCTGCGCACGCCGCTCAACGTCATCATCGGCTACACGGAGCTGCTGCTCGACGAGGTCTTCGGTCGCCTCACCCCCGAGCAGACGGCGAGCCTCGACCGCGTCGGCACCAGCGCCCGCGAGCTGCTCGAGCTGATCAGCGCCACGCTCGACATCAGCCGCCTGGAAACCGGCCGCGCGGCGCTGACGCTGCAGGAGATCCGGCCGGCGGCACTGCTGCGGGAGATCGAAGACGAGACCGCGGCGGTGCGCGACAAGCCCGGCGTCGCCTCGGTGTGGGAGGTGCCCGACGATCTGCCCACCGTGTACAGCGACGCCGTCAAGCTGAAGGTGCTGCTGAAGAACCTGATCAACAACGCCTACAAGTTCACCGACGCCGGCAGCGTCACGGTGCGCGCGGCGGCGCGCCAGAACGGGCTCGAGCTGCGGGTCACCGACACCGGGATCGGCATGACGCCGGCCGTTCAGGCGATCATCTTCGAGCCGTTCCGCCAGGGGGACGGCTCCTCCACCCGGCGCCACGGCGGCGTGGGTCTCGGTCTCTACATCGTCTCGCGCCTGCTCGACATGCTCGGCGGCCACATCGAGGTCGAGAGCGCCCCCGGCGCCGGCTCGACCTTCCGCGTCTGGGTCCCCCGCGACGCCCTGCGGCCGGCGCAGTTGGCGCCGCCGGCGAACCCGCTCACCCCGCCAGCGGCAGGGTGAACCAGAAGGTCGAGCCGCGGCCGAGCGTGCTGTCGACGCCGATCGCGCCGCCCATCTGTTCCACCAGCCGCCGGCAGATGGCCAGGCCGAGGCCGCTGCCGCCATGCGATCGGGTCGCCGCCGCGGCCTGCGAGAAGGGCTGGAACAGGCGCGGGATCTCGTCGCGCGCGATGCCGCAGCCGCTGTCGGCCACCGTCCAGCGCAGGCGCGCGCCGGCGGCATCCCGCTCGACCGCGATCGCCACCTGCACGGCGCCGCGCTCGGTGAACTTGATCGCGTTGCCGACGAGGTTGCCGACCACCTGCGCCAGGCGGTCCGGGTCGGCGACGACGATCGCCGGCACGCCGTCGCCGATCGCCGGCGCCAGGGTGACCGGCTTGGCCGCCGCGGCGGAGGCGTGCGGCGCCAGCGTCTGCTCGAGCCACGGCCGCAGCGCGAACGGGCGCGGCCGCAGATCGACGACGCCGGCGTCCATCTTCGAGAAGTCGAGCAGGTCGTTGATCAGGGCGTGCAACTGCCCCGCGGCGCGCTTGATGGTGGCGACGAAATCGCGCTGCTCGTCGCTCACCGCGACGTCGAGCGCCATGTCGGCCATGCCGAAGATGATGTTCACCGGCGTCCGCAGATCGTGGCTGACGCTGGCGACGAAGTCGCGGCGGGCGTGGCTCGCCGCCTCCGCCGCTTCCTTCGCCGCCTTCAGCTCCTCGCGCGCCTCGAACAGGCCGCGCCGCTGGCGATCGCCGAAGACCGCCCCGGCCACCGAGAGCCCGCACAGGGACAGCATGCCGGTGATCAGGATGCCGGCATCGACGGAGGCGGACACGGTGGTCGTCAGGCCGACCAGCAGGCCGGCGCTGCCGACGGCGGCGACCGCGAGCTGCGGACCGCCGCCGAGCGGGAAGGCGGTGAGGAAGCCGATGACGATGTACAGGTTGCCGAGCGCCAGCACCTCGGCCTCGCCGCCACCGAGGATGTGGTAGGTGCTGGTGTTGACGACCAGGAGGACCCCGACCAGCGTCGTCAGCGTCACCACCAGCGCCGGCGGCGCGTCGGGTCGCCGCCGCGTCAGCCACACCGCCAGGGCGCAGTACAGCGCCCCCAGCGTGTAGATGATGCCGTAGAGCCACAACCGCTGCGGCGCGTGCCAGAGCTCGAACATCGCCACCCCGGCATAGGTGACGAGGAACGCCGCGACGGCGAATGGCAGATGCCGGCACACCATGCGGGCACGGTCGCTCGCGTAGCGCGCGCCGATGTCGGCGGCGGCGAGCACCGCCGCGGTCGGACGGCCCGCGGCGGTCGCCGGCGCGCGCTCCACCGCGCGCGCGTGGCTCAACGGCATCGATACCCCGGCCAAGCAGGAACCCCCGTGACGCGCGCGCCCCGATGATGACGAAGGGCGCGAACGAGGCCGACGCTACCACGCACGTCACCGAGCAGGAACCGCGAATGGCTCCACAGCGAAACGCACGTCGCCCGGCATGCGGCGCCGCCGTCGCGTCCGCCGCGCCGTGCGGCTCGCTCGCGCCGCCGTCGCGGGCGCCTTGCACGGCACGGGAAAATTCCGCGCCGGGCTGTTCGCACCCGTGCAACGCGCGCCGGGACTCCGGGGCCGCACGGCGCGTCACCGTGGTCCCGGCATGCCTGGCATGCGCCTTGGATTTCCGTTGTGTCACGACACCAACGCAGTTGGTGCGGCCCCGGCCGCGCCACCGGACGCGTGCCGCGGCCCGCCGACGAGAAAGGAGGGCGAGATGGACCCCAAGAGCACGGTTCCGGTACCGAGGAGCGCCGCCCTGCGAGCGCGCGATCCCTTCGCGGCGTTGCGGCGCGAGATGAACGAGCTGTTCGAGGGCTTCTTCCCGAGCAGCGGCGACAACGGCGGGGTCGGCGAGTTCATGCCGCGCATCGACGTCAAGGAGACGGACGGCGAGGTGCGGGTGAGCGCCGAGCTGCCGGGAATCGACGAGAAGGAGGTCGAGATCTCGGTCGACGGCGACCTGCTGACCATCAAGGGCGAGAAAAAGGAGGAGAAGGAGGAGAAGGGCGAGGAGTACTATCGCCTGGAGCGCTCCTACGGCAGCTTCCGCCGCAGCGTGACGTTGCCCTGCCCGGTCGACGTCGACAAGGCGACGGCGAGCGCCGCCAAGGGCGTCTTCACGGTCGTGCTGCCGAAGTCGGCGGCGGCGAAGAAGAAGACGATCGCGGTGAAGGCGGCGTAGCCCGCCGCGTCAGCTCGGCCACGCGAGTGGGGAGGCGCTGCGCGCGACGACGCGCCGCGCACCTGGCCCGTGATCCGGCCGGGGCCGCTGCCGCGGCCCCCGGCCGGGCGAGTCGACAGCCTGCGGGCGCCGCTCGACCGGTCACGTCATCAGCGCCGGCACCGTCGCCCAGTCCTCCGCATCGTGGCCGAAGATCAGGCGCGCCCCGGCGGCGCGCAACGCCCGCAGGCGCAGCAGCGCGGCGCGCATCGCCTCGGGGTCGTCGGCGATCGACGGCAGGTGCAACGTTTCCAGCGTGCGGCGGAGGTAGCAGGCGTCGGCGGTGAGGATCACGTCGCCGGAATCGAGGCGCAGCCGCAGCGACTGGTGCCCCGGCGTGTGCCCGTGGGTCGGCAGGCAGACGATGCGGCCGTCGCCGAAGACGTCGTGCTCGCCGTCCACCAGCAGCACGTCATGCCCGTGGTCGTAGTCGTGCGGGAAGTAGTGCTGGCGCGCGATCTGATCCGGATCGTGCCCGGCCGCCCATTCGCGCCGCTGCACGAGCAGGCGCGCGTTCGGGATCTGCGCGTTGCCGCCGCTGTGATCGAAGTGGAGGTGCGAATTGATCAGCAGGCGCACCCGCGTGGCCTCGATGCCGATGGCCGCGAGTCGCGCCGCCACCTCTTCGCCGGGCGCGAACTGCACGTCGAAGACGTTCGACACCACCCCCAGCCGCCCCGCCGGATCACGCTGCGTCTGCGGATGCAGTCCGCTGTCGAACAGCACCACGCCCCGCGGATGCTCGATCACGAAGCAGGGAACGGGAACCCGCAGGCGCCCCGGCTCGCCAGCGAGAAACCCGCCCATCGGCCCGTCCAGCCATCCGCAGGTCAGCGCATGCAAACGCATCGGCGTCCTCCCATGCCGCTCGCCGCGCCGCCGTGGGGGATCACGGGACGGATCACGGCTCGAGCAGGACCTTGAGCGCGCCGCGCGCCGCGGCGAGGCGCAATGCCTCGGCGCCGTCGCGCAACGGCCGCCGGGCGGTGATCAGCGGGCGCACGTCCACCGTCCCGCGCGCCAGCGCATCGAGCGCCGGCGCGAACGGACCGCAGCGCGAGCCGACGACGGTGATCTCGTCGACCACCACCGGCGCCAGGTCGAGCGGGGCCGCGTGCGCGACCGTGCTCTTCAGCACCAGCGTGCCGCGCGGCCGGGTCGCGGCGATGGCCTGGGCCATCCCCTCGGCTCGGCCGGTCGCCTCGACGACGACCTCGACCTGCGCGCGGTTCCACTCTTCGGCGGTCGCGGTCGCGATGCCGCGCCGGCGCAGGATCGCCAGCTTGTCGGGATGGCGGCCAACCGCCAGAACCTGCGCGCCCGCCGCGGCCAGCACCTGCGCCACGAGCAGCCCGAGCTTGCCGTCGCCCAGGACGACGCAGCGCGCCCGCGCCGCCGCCGGCACCTGCTCGAGGATCTCGCAGGCCGCGGCGAGCGGTTCGCAGAACACCGCCGCGTCGTCCGGCACGCCGTCCGGCACCGCGTGCAGGTTGGCGACCGGCACCGCGACGTATTCGGCGAAGGCGCCGTCGGCGCCGAGGATCCCCATCACCGTCCGGCTCGGACAGTGGCGCCGGAGTCCCGCGACGCAGGTCTCGCACCGCCCGCACGCGAAGTTGATCTCGCCCACCACGCGGCGGCCGCGCCAGGCGTCGGGGCCGTCGACGACGACGCCGACGAGCTCGTGGCCGAGCACGCCGCGGAAACCCATGTAGCCGCGCGTCAGCTCGAGATCCGTGTTGCAGATGCCGGCCAGGGTCACGCGCACCACGGCCGTGTCGGCGCCCGGCACGGGCTCCGGGTGCTGCACGACGGCGGCCGTGGCGCCGTCCCACCGCAGGGCGCGCATGGAGCCGTCAGTCTCAGCTTTGCCGTCGCGCCGCAACCCGCGCCAGCTCGGCGCCGCCCCGCGCGAGCGGGCGGCGGGGATCCGCGTGTATCGGCGCTGCCCGTCCTCGGAACACCGATGGACACCGACCCCTCCCCGCCGCCTCCCGATGCACACCGATCCGCCCCGCCACCGCCGCCGAAGCGAGGGCATCCGCGTTCATTGGCGGGGGGGAGCGGCGGGGATCCGTGTTCATCTGTGTTCCCCGGCTGTGTTCCCCGGCTCGAGGAACACCGATGGACACCGACCCCACGCCGCCGCCTCCCGATGAACACCGATCCGCCCCGCCACCGCCGCCGAAGCAAGGGATCCGTGTTCATTGGCGGGGGGAGCGGCGGGGATCCGCGTTCATCTGTGTTCCTCGAGCCGAGGAACACCGATGGACACCGACCCCCGCCGCGGTCACGGATCGAGGTTCACCAGCTCGCCGGTCGCGAGGTCGAGGCGGCGGTAGTAGCAGTTGCGGGGCTGACCCTGGGCGTTCTTGGTGTGGCAGATGCCGCCGCGGCGTGGGCGGACGAGGTAGAGGAGGGAATTCTGCTCGCAGTTCACCCGCACCTCGAGCAGGTCGAAGGTCTCGCCCGACGTCTTGCCCTTCTCCCACAGCTCGTTGCGCGAGGTGCTCCAGAACACCGCCGTGCGCTGGGCGATGCTGGCGCGCAGCGCCTGCTCGTTGGCGTAGGCGACGAGGATGACCTCGCCGGTGTCGGCGTTCTGCACGGCCACCGGCAGGATGTCCGGGCAGGCCGTGGTGGCCTTGAGCAGCTTGCGGAAATCCAGCGTCAGGGCGCGGCCTTCTTCGAGCTCGTTCATCCGGGGAGGTAAACCACAGCGCCCGGCGGAGCACCACAGCGGACCGGACGGATTGAATCGTCGAAGGAGGAAACGGCATCGCCGAGACGGCGGAGAACCCCGGCGCGGTGGTCCTCGGCCGGCGGCTGTGGTTTGTTCCGCCGAATGGACCGCTCCGCCACCCTGCGCCGGGCGCGCGACCTGCTGGCGCCGCGGCGCGAACGGTTGCCGGCGGCGGCGCGGGCGGTCGACCTGCTGGAGCGCGACCTGCTGCCGCGCTCGGCGGGGGGCGATGCCTATCTGGTGGTCGGCATCGTCGGCCCCAACAACGCCGGCAAATCGGCGCTGTTCAACGCCCTCGTCGGCCGCTCGCTGAGCCCGTCGCTGCCCACCGGCGGCGCCACCAGGCGGCTGGTCGGCGCCGCCCACCCGGCGCTGCTGGCGCGGCTGCGCGACGAGCCCACCCTGGCCCGTTTTCGCCTGCAACCGTTCCCGAACGACGTCGCCGACGCGCCGCTGCAGCCCACCGCGGATCCCGCCGCGCTGCTCCTCGCCACGGAGGCGGCGCTGCCCCAGGGCCTGCTGCTGATCGACACGCCGGACTTCGACAGCGTGCTCGAGGACAACCGCATCGCCAGCGAATCGCTGCTGGCCGTCGCCGATCTCGTGGTCGCGGTGGTCACCCGGCACTCCTACCAGAACCTCGCCGTCGTCCGCTTCCTCGAACGCTGGCTGCGGCACGGCCGGCCGTGGATGCTGGTGTACAACGAAGCCGGCGACGCCGCGGTCGCGGCCGCCCACGCCGCCAAGCTCGCCGCCGACGTCGGCACGCCGCCGCTCGCCGCCTTTTGGGCGCCGCACAGCCTGGCGGTGCAACGCGGCGAGGCGCCCCTGGATCCGGCGCCGCTCGCCGGACCGGAGCCGGGGCGGCCGTTGCAGGCGCTGCTGTTCGACGTCGCCGCCATCGCCGAGGTGAAGACGCGCGCCCTCGACGCCGCCCTCGCCCGCCTGCGCGACGCGGTCGGCGAGACCGCGGCCGCGCTGGACGACGACGCGCGACGCGCCGGCGCCGTGCTGCAGGCGGCCGAGGCGCGCGCCATCGAGGCGGGGATGCGGGTCGCCGCCGCCGCCATGCCGGCGCGCCCCTTCGTCGACGCCTTCCGCACCGTGCTCGACCGCCGCAGCAACCCGCTCAGCCGCAGTTGGCGCACCACCCTGCGCCACATCCGCCTCGGCCTCGAGAGCCTGCCGCGCCGCCTGCGCGGCGATCGCCCGCACCCGGAGCAGGCGGCCGGCACGCTGGTCGCGATCGAACGCGACGAGCTCGCCGCCGCCTGGCCGCTCTACTGGGAGGAGCTGGTGCGCGACCTCGGCGCCGAGGCGCGCCACCCGGCGCGGCAGACGGCGACGCCGGCGGTGCGGGCGCGCCTCGACGCCGACCTCGCGGAGGGGCGCCGTTCCGCCGCCTTCGACGAAGGCGTCGGCGCGCTGGCGATGCGCGACGCCGAGGTCGCCGAGTTCCAGCGCGCCTGCGAGCACCTGGTCGAGCGCGCCATCGAGGACCGCGGCTTCGAGCTCGACATCCAGGCCGCCGCCGACCTCGCCACCCTGGTGCCGATCGCGCTCGCCGCGGCGGTGATCGTCAACACCGGCGGTCTCGGCTCCGACCTCGCCGCCGTGGGCGGCGGCGCCGTCGGCACCTTCCTGTTCGAGAAGTACGCGCACGTGCTCGGCCGCGGCATCATGGCCGACGCGCGGCGGCGCTGGACGGAGGTGCGCGGCCGCCAACTGGCGCACAGCCTGGTGGATGCCGCGCTGACCACCACCGCGCCGTACGTCCGCGCCGGCATCGCCGACGACACGGCCCTGGCGGCGCGGCTGCGGGAGCTGGCGATTTGAACCGCGGCGCGCCGCGGAGCAGACAGAGACGATGACCGACCTGGGCGTGAAGCTCGAATCCCTGCGCCGCCACCTCCACGCGCAGGTGGAGGTCGTGGCAGGGCTGCGCGCGGTGCGCGATCGGCGGCCCGAGCTGGACGCTCTGCTCGCCGATCTCGATCGCCAGATCGCGCGCGTCCAGCGCGCCGCCGTGATCACGCTGGTGGGCGCCACCGGCGCCGGCAAGTCGACGCTGCTCAACGCGCTGGCGGGACGACCCATCGCGCTCGAAGGCGTCGACCGGCCGACGACCCGCCAGCCGGTGATCTACGCGCCGCTCGACGCCGACGTCGACGAGCTCGCCGCCGACGCCACGGTGGTGCGCTACGACGCCGCCGGTGGACCGTGGACGGCGCAGGTGCTGGTCGACGCGCCGGACCTGAACAGCATCGACGCCGCGCATCGCGCCACCGTCACCGCGCTCGCCGAACGCAGCGACGTCCTGGTGGTCGTCCTGCACCGCCAGTCGGTGCTCGAAGCCGCGTCGGTGTCGTTCGTCGACGCCTTCGCCGGCCGCCGCCACCTGTTGTTCGCCCTCAACCGCGCCGACGAGCTGACGCCCGAGGCGCGCGACGCCCTGCTCGCCCAGGTGCGGCGGCTCGCCGCCGACCGCTGGCACGCCGCCGCCGCGCCGGTGCTGGCGCTCAGCGCCCGCGCGGCGCAGACGCAGCCGCGCGCCGAGGGCTGGGCCGCGTTCTGCGACGCGCTGCGGGAGCTGGCGCGCGACCATGCCATCGGCGGCGTGCGCCGGCTCAACGCCCTCGGCACGGCGGCGCGGCTCGGCGGCCTGTTCGCCGCCGCCGCCGCCGACGCCGCCGCGGATCTGGCCGCGCTGCCGGTCGACGCCGCCGCCGGGCTCGACGCCCTCGGCGAGCGCTGCGCCGCCGACGTCGCCGAGCGCCTGGCGCTGCGCCGCGCCGATCTCCGCCTGCTGCTGTGGGGCGAAGCGGCGCGGCGCTGGGACGGACCCGGCGGCTGGGCCCTGCGCAGCGGCGGCCTCAGCGGGTTGGGACTGGGCGCCGGCGCGGCGATCGCGGCGCGCCATCCGCTGCTCGCCGCCGGCACCGCCGCCGGCGCGCTGGCCGCGGATCAGGTGCAGCGCGTGCTGCGCGAGCAACGCGTCGGCGACGCGGCGGCGCTGCTGCCGAGCGAGGGCGAATTCACGGCCTGGTTCACCGCGGCGTTGTCGCCGGCGCGGGTGCGGGTCGCCCGCCTCGCCGGCGCGCCCGACGCGCTCGGCCTGCCCAGCCCCGACGCCGCGCGCGCCGTCGCCGGCAGCGCCGTCGAAGACGCCTGGGCGCGCCTCGTCCAGCGCGAGCTGCCCGCCGCCGCGGAGCGCAGCGCGCTGCGCTACCTGCGTTGGCTGCTCGACCTGCCGGTGTACGCGCTCGGCGTCTGGGTGCTCTTCCAGGTGGCGCGGGGATTCATCGACGGCGCCTATGTCGGCTTCGATTTTCTCGTCAACGCGGCGCTGCTCCTCGCCGCGTACCTGTTCGCCGTCCGCTTCGCCGTCCGGCGCGGCCTCGCCTGGCGCGCCCGCCGCCTGCTCGACGACGTCATCCTCCGCACCCGCCGCGCCCTCGGCACCCAGGCCGATGCCACCCGCACCGCCGTGCAGGCGGCCGTCGCGCTGCAACAGGCGACGTTGCAGGAGCTGAGCGCCCTCGATGCCAACTGGCGCGCCGCCCTGAGCGCCTGAACACCGCCCGGCCGCGCGGGAGCGCGGCCCTCCAGGTCACACGCCCGCGCTCCCGCGCGACCCTCGCAGCGCCTACCACCACTCCAGCGACGTCATCTCGCCCTGGAAGGGCCAGCGCGCTGGATGTTCGACCAACCCGTGCCGGACGGGGTTCCAGCGCACGTACCGCCATTTCTCGTCGTAGCCGGCATCCGAACGGAGCTGGGTGTCCCAGCAGTCGCGCTGCCAGAGCGGGCGGGCGACGTCAGCCCGCCATCGGCGCGTCGCCATCGCCTTCCAGAACCGCACCCAGGCCACGACCGCGACATCGTCGCGCGGCGCGCAGAACAGGTGCACGTGATCGGGCATCAGGACGTAGCGTCCGACCGCCCAGCTCGCGGCGCGACGCCACGCGTCGCACAGGATCGCCGCGGCTTCGTGATTCGCCAGGAGCGGCCGGCGACGATCCGTGCAGACCGTCACGAGCAGGATGACCGGCCTGCCAATCCGTTCAATCGGCGACGGATGCGCCGGCGTTCGCCGCGACCTCATGGTCGCCTCTGCCGCCATCCGGCCCCCGGGCGCAATCGCCGCCATGCACCGATTCACCGCCTGGAGGGCCGCGCTCCCGCGCGGCCGTGCGACGCCGGGGGATCACCACCCGCTCCCATGCCCGGCGAACAGTGACATGGCCGCGCGGGAGCGCGGCCCTCCAGGCGGTGCCTTCCCGGGGCCGGGCTGTGGTAGGAGGAGCGCATGGCTGATCTCGTCATTCGCGGCGGTACGGTCGTGGACGGCACCGGCGCGCCGCCGCGCGAAGCGGACGTCGTGATCGACGGCGACCGCATCACCGCCATCGGCCGGCACGACGGCAGCGCCGGCGAGGTGATCGACGCCAAGGGCCTGCTGGTGACCCCCGGCTTCGTCGACATCCACACCCACCTCGACGCCCAGATCACCTGGGACCCGCTCGGCGTCCCCTCGTGCCTGCACGGCGTCACGTCGGTGGTGGTCGGGAACTGCGGCGTCGGCTTCGCGCCCTGCAAGCCGAGCGACCGCGAATACCTGATGTACCTCATGGAGGGCGTCGAGGACGTGCCCGCCGCCGCGCTGCGGGCCGGCCTGCGCTGGACCTGGGAGACCTTCCCCGAGTACCTCGACGCCCTGGCGCGGCAGCCGCTCGGGCTGAACGTCGGCGCCCACATCAGCCACGCGCCGCTGCGCGTCTGGGCGATGGGCGAGCGCGGCGCCACCGACGCCGAGCCGAACGAGGCCGAGCTGGCGGCGATGCGCGAGGCGGTCGCCGAGGCGCTGCGCGCCGGCGCCCTCGGCTTCGCCACCGGGCGCACGACGATGCACCGCACCCCGTCGTGGGACCCGGTGCCCGGCACCTTCGCCAGCCGGCGCGAGCTGGCGGCCCTCGGCGGCGCCCTCGCCGAGGAGGGCCGTGGCGTCTTCGAGCTCGTGCCCTACGGCGGCGCCGGCGAGGACGCGCGCGGCGTGGCGAGCGAGTTCGAGTGGATGACGCCGCTGGGGCGCGACATCCACCGGCCGATCAGCCTGGCGCTGATCCAGAACCTCGCCTATCCCGACGGCTGGCGCGAAGCCCTCGCGCTCGCCGAGCAGGCGACGCGGCAGGGCGCCCGCATCGTGCCGCAGACGGCGGTGCGCGCGGTCGGCGTGCTGATGGGCTTCGGCATCGCCATCAATCCGCTGGCGCTCTACCCGGCGGCCGCCGAGCTGATCGGGCTCGACCGCGCGGCGGCGGTGGCGCGCCTGCGCGACCCCGCGGTGCGCGGCCAGCTCCTCGACAGCGTCCGCGAGCACAGCGGCGACATCCTCGGCGGCATGGCGCGCCTCGAGCACGTCTTCCCGCTCACCGGCGACGGCGTCCGCGGCTACGAGACGACACCCGAACGCAGCCTGGTCGCCCTGGCGCGGGCGCAGGGCGTCGCGCCGCTGGCGCTGCTGCTCGATCTCATCGTCGCCCACGAGGGCCGCAACTTCTTCCTCGTGCCGCTCTTCAATCCCGACCTCGAGGCCGCCGGCGCGATGCTGGCGCACCCGCTCACCACCATCGGCCTCGGCGACGCCGGCGCCCACACGACGCAGACCTCCGACGCCAGCTACGCGACGTTCGCCCTCGCCTACTGGGTGCGCGAGCGCCGGCTGATGCCGCTCGAGCGCATGGTGCACAAGCTGACCGCGCAGCTCGCGACGCTGTGGGGCATCGCCGACCGCGGCGTGCTGCGCCCGGGCGCCCACGCCGACCTCAACGTGATCGACTTCGACCGCCTCGACCTCCGCCTGCCCGAGGTCCGCCACGACCTCCCGGCCGGCGCCGCCGCCCTCGTCCAGGACGCCACCGGCTACGTCGCCACCATCGTCAACGGCACCGTGCTGATGCGCGACGGCCAGCACACGGGGGCGTACCCGGGGGTGGTGCTGAGAGGATGACCGGCGTTCCCGGTCACGTCGGCGCCGTCGCCCCTTCGCGATGAACCTCTGCAACCAGTGCGGCGCCTGCTGCCGCACCATCGCGCTCGATCAGTCGCCGGAGGAGGTGCGGGCGCTGGGGACGCTGACGGCGGTGCTGGGCATCCCCTCCGACCACACCTTCGCGGCCGCCCACTGGCGGCCGCTGACGCGCCGGGAGGCGCTGGCGGCGAACCCGTTCTACGTCGCGCGCCTGCCGGAGACGAAGCACTTCTACGCCTGCGACCAGCTCGCCGCCGACGGCCGCTGCCTGGCGCACGCGACGCGCCCGCTGGTCTGCCGCGGCTACCCCTGGTACGACCAGCCGGTGCGCGACATGCCGCTCCCCGATCCGCTGTGCGGCTACGTCTACGAGCAGGTCCGCGACTTCGTCATCCGGCGCGACGATCTGTGACCGCGGCGGGACACGGCGGCTCATCACCGCCGGCGCCGCGTGGTCAGTCCCGTCTGTAGATGGTGACGACGGCGGCGCCGCCCAGACCGAGGTTGTGCTGCAGGCCGACCCTGGCGCCCGGCACCTGGCGGGCCTCGGCTTCGCCGCGCAACTGCCACACCAGCTCGGCGCACTGGCCGAGGCCGGTGGCGCCGATCGGGTGTCCCTTCGAGATCAGGCCGCCGCTCGGATTGACCACCCAACGGCCGCCGTACGTGGTGGCGCCGGAGTCGATGAGCTCGGCGCCCTCGCCGGGGGCGCAGAGACCGAGCCCCTCGTAGGTGATGAGCTCGTTGGTCGAGAAGCAGTCGTGCAGCTCGATCACGTCCACGTTCTCGGGCCCGAGGCCGGACTGTTCGTAGGCGCGGCGGGCGACGGCGCGCGTCAGGTCGGCGCCGACCATCGCGATGTCGCCGTCGGAGAACGTGCTGCCGAAGTCCGTCGCCATGGCCTGGGCGGCGATCTCGACGGCGCGGCCGGCGAGCCCGTGCTCGCGCACGAAGCGCTCGCTCGCCACCACCGCGGCGGCGGCGCCGCTCGACGTCGGGCAGCTCTGCAGCAGGGTGAGCGGCGGGTACAGGGCGGGCGACGCCATCACCTCCTCGAGGCTGAACGCCTTGCGAAACTGGGCGCGCGGATTGTTCACCGAGTGCCTGTGGTTCTTCACCGCGACGCGGGCGAACGACTCGGCGCGGGTGCCGTAGCGCTGCATGTGCTCGCGGCCGGCGTTGCCGAACATCTGCGCCGTGATCAGGGCGTCGTGGCTGCCGTGGCGCGCGGTCATCGCCGCCATGTGGCGATCGAGCGGGTAGGCGCGGTCGGTGTACGGCACGTACTTGCCGCCCACCTTCTCGAAGCCGACCGCGAGCGCGCAGTCCGCCATGCCGGCGGCGACGGCGTTGCGCGCCACCAGCAGCGCCGTCGAGCCGGTGGCGCAGGCGTTGTTGACGTTCACCACCGGCACGCCGGTGTGGCCCAGCTCGTAGACGGCGCGCTGTCCGGCGGTGGTGTCGCCGAAGCAGTATCCCGCCGCGACGTGCTGGATGCGGTCATAGGTCACGCCGGCGTCGCGCAGCGCCTGCGTCCCCGCCTCGCGCACCATGTCCGGATAATCCCAGTCGGGCCGCGTCGACGGCTTCACGAAGTCGGTCATGCCGACGCCGATGACGAATACGCGCTCTGCCATGATCTGCTCTCCGCTTCAGCAGGAGTGAAGCGGAACGCGTAGCGTCGGCACGGCGGCACGGTCAAGCAGACGCGGATCAACGCCGATCCGCGCCGACGGACGCCGACGCTGCATCGCGATCAGCCGCCATCGGTGTCTTCCGTGGCCATCGGTGTCGCCGGTGTCTCAGAACCCGAACTCCACCAGGCTGGGCTGCGCCGCGGCGTAGCGCACCGCGAACTCGAGCTGGGCCGCGCTCTGGGCATGGATCTCGAACAGCGGCTCACCGCGGCTGACGATGTCGCCGACGGCGCGCAGGAGGCGGACGCCGGCGGCCGGATTGGCCGGGGCGCCGGCGCACTTGGCGACGCGGGCGATCTGCCAGCAGTCGATGTGGCGCACCCGCCCGTCGGCGGGCGCCGGCACCACCTGCTGGAAGAGCGCCGGCGGCAGCGGCGGACGCGCCCCCTGGGTGGCGACGATGCGCTCGAAGGCCTGCAGCGCGGCGCCGCCGTCGAGCGCCTGCTGGGCGGCGCGGTAGCCGGCCGTGGCCGCAACGGTGCCGGTCATCTCGAGCAGGCGGGCCGCCAGGTAGAGCGACTTCTCGCGCAGGTCGGCGGGCGCCTCTGGCTCGCGCCGCAGCACCGCCAAAACGTCGAGCGCCTCCAGGCGCGGGCCGATGCCGCGGCCGATCGGGCCGCGCGTCTCGGTGATGACCACCTCGAGGCGCAGCCCGATCGCCTCGGCGACGACGCCGAACAGCTCGCGCAGGCGCGCCGCCTCGTGCCAGCTCCGCACCTTGGCGGTCGGACCGACGGGGATGTCGATCAGCACGTGCGTCGCGCCGACCGTCTTCTTCTTCGCCAGGATGGAGGCGACCATCTGCGCCTCGGTGTCGAGCTCCATCGGCCGCTCGACGGTGATGAGGATGTCGTCGGCCGGCGCCAGCCCGAGGGCGCCGCCCCAGGCGATGCAGGCGCCGGCGCCGCGCACCACGTCGTACAGGCGCTGCGGCTCCAGCGACACCTCGGCCAGCGTCGCCATGGTGTCGGCCGTGCCGGCCGGGCTGGTGATCGCCCGCGACGAGGTCTTCGGCACCAGCAGGCCGAGCGCGGCGAGGATCGGCACCACCACCATGGTGGTGCGGTTGCCGGGCACGCCGCCGATGCAGTGCTTGTCGGCGATCGGCCCGGGCCCGAAATCGAGCGCCGTGCCGCTGCCGATCATGGCGCGCGTGTAGGCGACGATCTCCTCGCCATCGAGCTCGCGCAGGGCGCAGGCGAGAACGAACATCGACAGCTCGACCTTCGAATAGCGGCGCTCGGTGACGTCGGCGAGGATGGCGCGGAACGCCGCTTCGTCGAGACGGCGTCCCTGCAGCTTGCCGCGCACCAGGTCGACGCTGGCCGGCGCCGGCGACTGCGTCGCGTGGACGGCGGCGCCGGCCGGCAGGCCGAGGTCGCGCGCCGCGTCCTCGGAGAGGCCGATCTCGTCGGCGGCGATCATCGCGTCGCGGCAGAAGTTGAGCACGCCGACCACCTGCCGGGGCGCGACGCCCGGCGCCGGCATGGCCTCGACGACGCGGACGCGATCGAGCGGCCGGAAGCCGAGGTGCCCGGTCAGCACCGCCTGCTCGTGAATGAAGATCACGTGCTCGCTGAGCGTGTCGATGGCAAGCGGCCGGATTCGGAACATGGGGAATCGCCGTCGGCGGCGGACCACGGATTACATGGATTTCACCCGCGGGAGAAACCCGCCGCCGCGGGGAGTCGTGTTCCGCGCCCCTGCCCTCGTCCGCGCCGGCCGCCGGCCGGACGGGGCTCGGGCAGCGCGTCGCGCGCCTCAGCGCAGCGCGGCGGCGAGCAGCGGCGCGGTCGGGATGGCGTTGGTCGGATGCGGGATGGTGTCGCAGGAGACGATCCGCCGCACCCCGGCGGCGCGGATGCGGCGCAGGGCGCCGGCGGCGAAGATGGCGTGGACGACGGCGACGTCGATGCGCGCCACGCCGGCGCGGCGCAGGGCGCGGGCGGCGGCGGCGAGGGTGGCGCCGCTGCTGGCGATGTCGTCGATCACCACCGCGCGGCGGCAGGCCGGCAGCGGCGGCAGGGTGAGGCGGACGCGGCGGGCGCCGAGCCGCTCCTTCTCGCCGACCACCCAGGCGACGCCGGCGCGGCGGGCGACGGCGCGCACCCACGGCGCCGATTCGGCGTCCGGCCCGACGAGCAGCGCCCCGGGCGCCGCGGCGGCCACCCACGCGGCGAGGGCGGGCGCCGCCGGCAGCGAGCGCGCGGCGCCGGGGATCACCTCCGACAGGCGGCGGACGCGGTGCAGGTGCGCCTCGACGGTCAGCACGCGCTCGAAGAGGCCGCCGAGCAGGGCGCCGACGATGCGCTGCGACACCGGCTCGCCGGCGGCGAACACGCGATCCTGCCGCATGTACGGCAGGTAGGGCGCGACCAGCGTGAGGCGGCGGGCGCCGGCGTGGCGCAGCGCATCGGCGGCGAGGATGACCTCGACCAGCTTGGCGTTCGGGTCGTGCAGCGAGCGCACGAGCACCGCATCGGCGCCGCGGCGATGGGCGACGCGCACCAGGCTCTCGCCGTCCGGGAAGTGGCTGAGCGCCACCGGCCGCAGCGGCCGGCGCAGCCGCGCCGCCAGGTGGCGCGCCAGGGCGAGCGAATCGGCGAACGCGTGGATCATCCCTCGCCCCTCCTGCGCACGCGGCAATCTCTGGCGCATTTCTTGACGCGGCGAAAGCCACACGCAATGGAGTCGCGATGCGCCGTGCCCTCGCTGCCGTCATGTTGCTCGCGCTGCACGCGCCCACCGCGTCGGCGCAACAGGACGTCGGCGGCCAGATCCAGCACGCGCTCCAGCTCGTGGAATCGGCGGTCGAGCAGTCGCTCGCCCGGGCGCTGCCGTTGCCGGCGCCGTCGGCCGGCGTGTCGTACTCGTTCGATGCCGCGACCGGCAATTTCCAGCGCGATCCCTCGACCTTCGGGCAGGTCTATCTCGAGCGCGCCGACCCACTCGGCCGCGGGCGGGTCAACGTCTCGCTCATGTACCAGTACGTGAACCTCGCCAAGATCGACGGCTACGACAGCGGCGACCTGCGCACCGCCGATCCGATCCCGATTCCGGACGCGCTGGCGGCGGTCGCGCTGCCGAGCCTCAGCTTCTCGGCCAACGTGCAGCAGGTGCTCCTCGCGGCGTCGTACGGCATCACCGACGCGCTCGAGGCGAGCCTGGCGGTGCCGATCGTGTACAGCCACATCGCCATCGACGCGCCGGTGAGCGGCGCCGCGGTGACGCCGGGTGGCGAGCTGGTGCTGATCGACGAGCGCGTCAGCATGGCCAGCAACGACGTCGGCGTCGGCGACGTCTTCCTGCGCGGCAAGTACCGCCTGGCGGATCTGTCCGACGTCCATCTCGCCGCCGGTCTGCTGCTGCGCCTGCCCGCGGGCGACGTCGACCAGTTGCAGGGCATCGGCTTCGTCGAGCTGACGCCCGCCTTCATCGCCTCCACCCGCGTCTTCCAGCCCGCGCCCTGGGCGCGTCTGCAGGGGCACTTCAACGGCGCCATCGCGATCGACACCGAGGACGTCGGCAACAGCGAGGCGCGTTGGGGGTTCGGCTTCGACTGGGGCGTCACCGAGTCGCTCACCGCCGGCATCGCCCTGCTGGCGCAGAACCAGTTCGCGGGCGTCGCCCCGGCGGGCACGTTCACCATCCCGCGCTGCCAGTCCGACCTCGTCACCTGCGCCACCAACCCGGCGGTGCGGATGGGCACGCAACAGCTCTACGGCCTGTCCACCACCCGGCCCGACTACTACGACTTCGCGATCGGCGGCCGCGGCGCGCTGTGGCGGGATACCATCTTCGCCTTCGCGAACGTGGCCATCCCGCTCAACGACGGCTTCGTGCGCACCGACCCGATCCCGCTGGTGGGCCTGGAAGCGACGTTCTGATCGCGGCGGCGCGCGGCCGCTACGAACGGCGGACGCCGCGCATCAGCCAGCGGCCGTCCTGGCGGACGACGATGGTGCTGAGGCGCACCTCGAGCTCGACGTCCTTGTCGCTGTTGCGGTCGCGGAAGACGTCGCGACGGGTGAAGGTGACCACGCCCTCGTCGCCGTCGAGCAGCACGTCGACGTCGCCGATCGTCACCCGCAGATCGTCGGCGGAGGCGAAGTAGCGGTCGAAGCCGGCGCGCTGCTCGTCGGTGAGGCTGACGTGCACCGCCGCCACGGCCTCGATGTCCTTCTTCTCGAGCGCCGCGCGGTAGGCCTCGAGCAGCGCCGTCACCTCCGCGCTGGCGTCGTCCGCCCACGCCACGCCGCCGCCCGGCCAGCGCCGCCACGAGGTGCGCTCGCGGCCCGGCGGCGCCTGGCTCTCCGGCGCCTCGCCGAAGGTGTCGGCGAGACGGCGGTAGCCGTCGAGCGTCTCGCGCGTGCGCTGCGCGAACAGCGTCGCCTCCTGCTCGGGCGAGAGGTGGACGCCGAGGGCGGCGATCACCGACGAGGCGAGTTGGTTCTGCAGCTCGATCAGCTCGTCGGGCGAGCCGCGGACGCTGTCGGAGGCATCGAGCAGGCCGGTCGAGATGTCGACGACGCGCACGTCGAGCAGCACCTCGCCGTTCTGCATCGCCAGCGAGCCCGAGATCATCTTCTGGATGCCGAGCGTCTCCGCCACCTCGATCTCGGTGAGGCCGCGCCGCTGGCGCAGGAAGTCGATCTTCTCGCGCGAGAAGACGCGCAGGTGGCCGACCTTGCTGAGCAGCGTGTTGAGGCCGTCGCGGGTGGTGTCCTGCATCCACGGCGGCACCTCGCCCAGCGCGCTCACGCCGGTGACGCCGACGGTGACCGTTTCGCCCTCGGCCGCCGCCGGCGCGGCCTGCGAGCGGACCGCGCTCGAGACCGCCGGCGGCGCGGCCCACCAGCCGGCGCGCTGGCCGACCACCGCGCCGGCGAGGATCAGCGCCACGGCCACCCCCGCCAGCGCCAGCGCGCGCGGCCGGCGCGCCGCCGCGGCCGGCGCCGGCCCGTCGGTCGCGGCGCCGGCGACGTCGAACGCGTACACCCGCATCTTGCCGCGGATGTTCTTCAGCGACTTGGCGCCGAGGTCGCGCACGGGCACCTTCACGCGGTTGCGGACGGCGCGGTAGACATCCTCGGAGACCGTGATGCCGCCCGGCGGCGCGATCGCCTGGATGCGGGCGGCGACGTTGACACTGTCGCCGAGGATCTCCATCCCGGAGCGGACGACGTCGCCGAGATGGATGCCGATACGGATGCGGACGCGCTCGCCGTCGGCTCCGCCGGCGGCGAGGTCGCGCTGGATCTCGATCGCCGCCTGCACGGCGTCGACGGCGCTGTCGAACAGGGCGACGAAGCAGTCGCCGACGAAGACGTCGAGCGTCCCGCCATGGCGCGGCACGACCACCGCGAAGACGTCGCGAATGCGCATCAGCGCGTCGACCGCCCGCGACTCGTCCTCGCCCATCAGCCGGCTGAAGCCGGTCATGTCGGCGAGCAGCACGCCGTGCAGTCGCCGCGAGCCGCCGGTCGGGTCCGCCATCGGCGGATGGTAGCGGGATCGCGCGCGGATTCAACGTCCGTAGCGCCGGTCGGTGGTCACGCGCGCAGCGGGTTGTGCACCTCGATGCCGGCGAACTGCAGAAAGTCGACGTCGGTGGTGTAGATGCGCCGGACGCCGTGCTCGCGCATCAGGACGACGGTGCGGACGTCGAAGAAGAGCTTGCCGCTCGGATGGACCAGGTCGTCGAGAACGGCGTCCGGGGTCGTCCAGTGGTCCGGCCCGGCCTGCAGCCGGTGCAGATGCGCCACCGCCAGCAGCGGGCGCACGAAGGCCAGCGCCTCGCGCCACGTCAACGGGGTCGGGAAACCTCGGGATGGGTGCTGACGCGCAGGAGCTCGTAGACGATGCCGTCGGTGAGGTGCCAGGAATCGCCCGTCCGGCCGACCTGAGCGAGAAAGGCCCGCGCCGCCGCGTGCTCGGCGCTGTCCCGATTGGCGGCGTAGAGCAGCAGGTCGGTGTCGATGCCCCCCGCCCGACGATCAGGAATCGATCAACGCCTCGAGCGCATTGCGGTCGCCGAGATTCACCCCGGACGACCGATCGCGCAGCTCGGCAGGACCAACTCCGGACCGCGGCGCTGCCGGCGCCGCTGCAGGCCCTCGGCCAGCAGCTCGTTCACCACCTCGGACAATTGGCGCCCCTCGCGCCGCGCCGGTTCGCGCACCCCCGCCATGCAGCCGTCCTCGAGCACCAGCGTCGTCCGCTTCATGCACCTGGGCGTACCGAGGCAGCGGACCTACGTCCAGACGCCGCGCGGCACGGAACCGTTGTTTTCCTCCTGCCTTCCGTACTAGGCGTCGCCGCAGGGGGAGACGGCGCATGGTGTTTCGGGGTGACTTCCGTGTGCTCGGACTGGCGTTGATGGCCGGGCTGCTGTGCGCGGGCCGGGCGCGGGCCGGTTTCACGACGTTCGAGACCGGCGAAGTGCGGCCGCTGGCGATGTCGCCGGACGGCACTACGCTGTTCGCGGTGAACACGCCGGACAACCGGCTCGAGGTGTTCGCCATCGGCGCCGGCGGCGCCCTCACCCACACCGCGTCCGTGCCGGTCGGCCTCGAGCCGTGCGCCGTGGCGGCGCGCAGCAACGGCGAGGTGTGGGTGGTCAACCACCTCTCCGATTCGATCAGCATCGTCGACGTCACCAGCAGCCCGCCGCACGTCGCGCGCACGCTGCTGGTCGGCGACGAGCCGCGCGACATCGTCTTCGCCGGCACTGGCCACGACCGCGCCTTCATCACCACCGCCCATCGCGGCCAGAACAGCCCGGTCAACCCGCAGCTCACCATCTCCGGCGCCGGCCGCGCCGACGTCTGGGTGTTCGACGCCAACAATCTCGGCGCCGCGCTCGGCGGCACGCCGCTGACCATCCTCACCCTGTTCGGCGACACGCCGCGCGCCCTGGCGGCGAGCCCGGACGGCGGCGTCGTCTACGCGGCCGTGTTCCAATCCGGCAATCGCACCACGACGGTCTCCGAGGGCGCCGTCTGCGACACCGATTCGGCGCACCTGAACAGCAACACCGTGCAGGGGCCGTGCACGATCGGCGGCGTCGGCATGCCCGGCGGCATGCCGCTGCCGCATCGCAACGTCGCCGGCGACGTGCGGCCGGAGGTCGGCCTGATCGTCAAGTTCGACGGCAGCCACTGGGTCGACGAGCTGGGCCGCAACTGGGACCCGGCGGTGAAGTTCTCGCTGCCCGACAAGGACGTCTTCGCGATCAGCGCCAACGCCAACCCGCCCAGCCAGACCGCCTTCTACACCGGCGTCGGCACGACGCTGTTCAACATGGCGGTGAACCCGGTGAACGGAAAGGTCTACGTCAGCAACGGCGAGGCGCGGAACGAGACCCGCTTCGAGGGCCCGGGCGTCTTCGGCGGCAGCACGGTGCAGGGGCGCCTGTCGGAGTACCGGATCACCGTGCTCGACGGCAGCAGCGTGCTGCCCCGCCATCTCAACAAGCACATCGATTACAACGTCCGCCCGGCGCCGCCGGCGGTGAAGGCCGACAGCCTGGCGACGCCGCTGGAGATGGCGGTCACCAGCGACGGCCAGACGCTGTTCGTGGTCGCCTTCGGCTCCGGCAAGATCGGCGTCTTCGACACCGGCCAGCTCGAGAACGACACCTTCGTTCCCAGCGCCGCCAACCACATCGCGGTCAGCGGCGGCGGCCCCGCCGGCCTGGTGCTCGACGAGGCACGGGGCCGACTCTACGTCCTCACCCGCTTCGACAACGGCATCTCGGTGGTCGACACCGCGAGCCGCAGCGAGCTGTCGCACCAGCGCTTCTTCAACCCGGAGCCGGCCAGCGTGGTCGACGGCCGGCCGTTCCTCTACGACGCCGTCTTCACCTCGAGCAACGGCGAGGCCTCGTGCTCGAGCTGCCACATCTTCGGCGACTTCGACAGCCTGGCCTGGGATCTCGGCAACCCCGACGACGTGAAGATCCCCAACCCGCTGCCGAAGAAGCTGCAGCAGGTCGCGCAGCTCAACGGCACCAACGTCGACTTCGACTTCTTCCACCCCATGAAGGGGCCGATGACGACGCAGACCCTGCGCGGCATGGCGCACCACGGCGCCATGCACTGGCGCGGCGACCGCGCCGATCAGAACGGCGACATCTTCAACGAGGACATCGCCTTCCGGAACTTCCGCGTCGCCTTCCCCGGCCTCATCGGCCGCGACGGCCAGATCCCGGAGAGCGACATGCAGAAGTTCTCCGACTTCACGCTGCAGATCCAGATGCCGCCGAACCCGATCCGCAACCTCGACAACTCGCTGACCAGCGACCAGCAGGCGGGGCGCAACTTCATGACCGGCAGCCGGCGCGCCGACGGCATCTTCGTCGGCGGCGGCACCGGCTTCAACTGCGTCGGCTGCCACACCCTGGACGCCTCACAGGGCTTCTTCGGCGCCGACGGCCAGGCGAGCTTCGAGAACGAAACGCAGATCGTGAAGATCGCCCACCTGCGCAACATGTACCAGAAGGTCGGCATGTTCGGCATGCCGGCGGTGAGCTTCTTCAACAGCGGCGACAACGGCTTCAAGGGCGACCAGATCCGCGGCTTCGGCTTCATCCACGACGGCAGCGTCGACACCCTCTTCCGCTTCCTCCAGGCCACGGTCTTCAACAACGGCGGCACCTTCAACCCGGTCGGCTTCCAGAGCGACACCCAGCGCCGGCAGGTGGAGCAGTTCCTGTTCGCCTTCGACAGCGACCTGGCGCCGATCGTCGGCCAGCAGGTCACCCTCACCTCGACCAACGGCGCCGCCGTCAGTCCGCGCATCAACCTGCTGATCGCCCGCGCCGCCGCCGGCGAGTGCGATCTGGTGGTCAAGGGCGTCGCCTACGGCGAGCCGCGCGG
This sequence comes from bacterium, assembly GCA_019637795.1. NCBI lineage: Bacteria > bacterium. Next base: position 120,790 of record JAHBUY010000009.1, read on the forward strand.
CTGGGTTCGGCTGGCGAACGGCTCGTTCCAGAGCGACCGGCTGAACGAGACCCTGAGCGACGGCGCCCTCCGGGCGGTCACCATCATCGACGGCCAGGAGCTCACCTACACCGCGGTGCCGAAGGGCGACGGCCCGCGCATCGGCGTCGATCGCGACGGCGACGGCTACTACGACCACGACGAGCTCGACGCCGGCTCGGATCCGGACAATGCCGCGAGCACGCCCGCCAACATCACGCCGACCGTGACGGTCACCCGCACCGCGACCCGGACGGGCACCGCCACCGCGACCGCCACCCGCACCGCGACGGCGACGTCCACCGCCACCTCCACCGCCACCGTGCCGCCGCCCACCGCCAGCTTCACCGCCACTCCCTCGCCGGTGCCGACGGCGACCAGCACGGCGTCGGCGACGAACACCGCGACGGCGACCATGACGGCGACGTCGACCCAGACGCCGACCAACGTCGCCACCCCGACCAGCAGCGCGACGCCGACCAACAGCGCCGTCCCCTCGGCGACGCCGGTCCCCAGCGACACGCCGACCGAGACCCCGACCGCGACGCCGACGCCGCTCTGCGCCGCGGCGCCGCGCGGCGGCTGCCGGGCCGCCGGCGGCGCCTCGCTGCTCGTCAAGTCGTCCGCCGGACGCGCCAAGCTCCTCTGGCGCTGGCTGAGCGGCGACGCGCCGGTGGCCGAGATGGGCGATCCCACCGCCACCACCCGCTACGCCCTGTGCGCCTACGACGCCGCCGGACTGGTGCCGTCGCTCGCCCTGCACATCGCGCTGGCACCCGCCGGCACCTGCGGCAGCGCGCCGTGCTGGCAGGCGCTCGGCGGCAGCACGCCGACCGGCTTCGCCTTCACCGATGCCACCGGCGGCCAGCAGGGCATGCAGAAGCTGCGTCTCAAGGGCGGCAAACCCGGCCGCGACAAGCTGCTCGCCAAGGCCGGCGGCACCGCCCTCGTCGTCGCCCCGCCGGCGAGCCCGTCGCAGCTCTTCGCCCAGAACGACGACGTCGTCGTCCAGCTCGTCACCGACGCCGGCGGTTGCTTCGAGTCGGTATTCCCGCCGAACGCAGTGGTCACCAACCGCTCGGATCTCTACAAAGCGAAGCGCTGAGAGGCCGCGGATCCGCCGCCGCGGGAGCGCCGCCCATCGCCAGGGCGGCGCTGCCGCGGCGAAGTGCGTGGACGTGATCCGGAACCTGGCGAAGCTCCGGGGCATCCGCACGCGGCCAGTTTCGCGGCACGGCGGCGCGCGCGAACGCACGCGGCGGTGAGCGGGCGCGCGCCGGCGCGGCGATCATGAGCGGCCGATGAAAGGTGGGCTTGCTCCAATCGCTCGGCCGCTCGTAGATGTCGGACACCGCCTCGCGGCCGGGGTCCGGCGCTCGCCACGCGTTCACCGGCGGGCGGAGGTTCCTCGCGGGCGGTGCCAGCCAGGGGGGATCCGATCGGCATGCATCCGCTTCGTCTCGTCGTCATGGGTGCGCTCGCTGTCGCGCTCGGCGCGCGTCCGGCCGACGCCGGTCCCTTCACCGCCAAGGGCACCCAGCCGGGGCTCGCGCACCCGATCCTGGCGAGCAGCGCGTGCACGACCTGTCACGGCAACTACGACTCGGTGCACGACATCGAGCCCGGACCGACCTGGCAGGGATCGCTGATGGCGCAATCGGCGCGCGATCCGCTCTTCTGGGCATCGCTCGACGTCGCCAACCACGACGTGCCCGGCATCGGCGACTTCTGCCTGCGCTGCCACGCGCCCGCCGCCTGGCTCGCCGGCCGCTCCGAGCCGCCCGGCGGCTCGACCGACGGCTGCGGGCTCCTCGGCCCCATCGACCAGCCGGGCGGCGACTTCGACGGCGTCTCCTGCCACACCTGCCACCGCCTGCAGCCCAACCCGGCGCCGCCCCCCGGACAGGATCCGATCTACCTCGAGAACGGACAGCTCTGGCTGGACGACGGCACCTGCGACGGCCAGGGCGAGCCGTGTCGCTACGGGCCCTACGACTATGCGGCCGGCGGCCTCGCCGCGGCGCCGCACGTGTGGGAATACTCGCCCTACCTCCAGTCGGCGGACCTGTGCGGCGCCTGTCACAACGTCACCAATCCGGCGCTCGACCTGGTGGTCGACGGCGCTGACACCGGCATCCGCTTCCCCATCGAGCGCACGCACCGCGAGTGGGAGCAGTCCGCCTACGGGTTCCCGGGCGGCGTGCCGACCGCCGAGTTCCGGAGCTGCCAGGGGTGCCACATGCCGGACGCGTTGGTCGACCCGGCGTACGCGTCGATCTTCCAGCTCAACAACCACACCGGCGACATGGGTATCCACGCCTTCGCCGGCGGCAACGCCTGGGTGCCGCGGGTGCTGCGCGACGAATATCCGGGCCTCGGCATCGGCGTCAGCCTCGACAACGGCGCCGCGGCGGCGCGCGCCATGCTCGCCAGCGCCGCGACGGTGGCGGTGCGGGCGGGCGACGCGCTGCGCCCGGGACACGACCTGGCGGTCCAGGTCACGGTCACCAACCGCAGCGGGCACAAGCTGCCGACCGGCTATCCCGAGGGTCGCCGCATGTGGCTGCACGTCGAGGCGCGCGACGGCAACGGCGCGCGCCTCTTCGAGAGCGGCGCCTACGATGCCGCGACCGGGGTGCTGACCCGCGACGCCCAGATCAAGGCGTACGAAGCGAAGCAGGGGATCTGGAACGCCGGCACGCAGACCTGCGACACCGACGACGGCGGGCGCGATCTCTTCCACTTCGCGCGCAACGACTGCGTCGCGCTCGACAACCGCATCCCGCCCAAGGGGTTCACCGGCGGCAGCAACCTCGAGACGCGGCCGGTCGGCTATGCCTACGACGAGGTGGCGCCGGGCGTCCTCGCCAACGTCGACCTCACCGACTACGCGATTCCGATCCCGCCCGACGTCGTCGCCCCGGTCACGGTCACGGCGACGCTGCGATACCAGACGACCAGCAAGGAGTACGTCGACTTCCTGCTCGACGAGGCGACCGCGTACGCCTTCCCCGACGACTGCATCGCGCGCAGCGGCGGCCTGCCCGGCAGGTCGCGCGCCGCCGTGCTGCACGACATGTGGCAGACGCACGGCCGCGCCGCGCCGGAGACCATCGCCAGCGCCAGCGCCGTCGTCGCCGCCAGCGACGCCTTCCTGTGCGCCAGGAGCGCGGTGACCGCGAAGAGCCCGCGCTTCACGCCGATCAGCGCGCTGACGCTCACCGATGCCTTCGGCGGCGGGACGGCGGACGCGAAGAAACTCGCCAACCTCTGCGCACCGGCCGACGTCGGGGCCGGCATCCTCGATCCGTCCACCTACCTGACCGCCTTCAAGCTGAAGGGCGCCATCGGCGCGCCGCAGGTCGGGCTGCACGTGCGCGACCGTCTCGGCACGTTGACGGTCGATACCCGGCAGCCATCCCTGCTGCTGACGCCCACCGCGCTCGGCGCCGTGCCGCCGCCGTCGGGCACCACCGCGATCGACGACTTCGCCTGCTACAGGACACGACCGGCGAAGCACGCACCGAAGCTCCCGGCAGGGCTGCGGGTGGCGGTGTCGTCGCCGTTCGCTCCCGACCGGGCGTTGGCGCTGAAGGCGCTGCGCCTGCTGTGCGTCGCCGTCGATCGCGGCAGCGGTCGCCAGAACCCGGCCGCCGCCCTCACCTGTTATGCCGCCCGCCCGGCCGCCGGCGCGCCGGCGATGACGCCCGTGGCGGCGCAAGCGATCGCCAGCGCGCTCGCCGCGCTGACCGTCGACGCGACGGCGGACGCGCTGCTCTGCCTGCCGGCGACCATCGCGCCGTGAGTGCCCCTGGCGTCACGGGCGGCAGCCCTGCAGGGCGTCGCCGAGAGCGCGCCGTCCGGGCCGGTGATGTCGACCGGCGCGGCGCGATCGACCGCGATCCGCGCCCCAACGCGCGCGGCGCCGGCTCCGCCATCGACCGGGCCGCCGCCGGTTTCGCCGACCCTTCGACCGATCGCACGGCGCCTCGATTTCCGATCGGTGGGATTGACGCGCCACTCGCCCCCGCTTCGTTCGCATACGCCCCCGCGGCACGCCTCCTGCTCCACCGCGATGTGACGCAGGCGCGTTCGCCGCGCCCTCGGCGAGCGCCAGCCGCCCTGGATCGGAGGATGAGATGGTGTTCACGCGAAGCGCGTGCCTGGCAGCGGTCGCCCTGCTGCTCGTCGCAACGACCGGCGGGCGGACGGCGGCGGTGGTGTGCGTCGCCGACTGCAACGACGACGGCGCGGTGCTGATCAACGAGCTGGTCGCCGCCGTCAACGTCGCCCTCGGCGGTGCCCTGAGCGCCTGCCCGGGAGCCGACGCCAACGGCGATGGGCAGGTGACGATCAACGAGCTGGTCAACGCGGTCAGTGACGCGCTCTACGGCTGCGGAGTGACGCCGCCGACGCCAGCCGCGACGCCCACGCCGACCGCCACCGTCAGCCCGACCGCGTCGCCCAGCCCGTCGCCGACGCCGACCATCGGCGTCGACGTCTCCGGTCACTGGCGCTCCGACCAGGCGCAGTTGCAGTCGTCGACCTGCGTCAAGGCCGTCACCGACGCCGTGCGCGCCGCGATCCGCAACGGCAATTTCAATTGCGACTACGCGGTCGTGCAGCGCGGGGCGAGCGCCGACGTCACCGAGACCTGCAAGGGCGAGACGATGGCCTTCACCGTCGCCGTCGCGCCCGACGGCACGATCGCGTACGTCTTCCAGGAATCGGACAGTGCCAACGGCTGCGACGTCACCGTCAGCACGATGGTGGTCGCGCCCCTGGCGCAGAGCCCGACCACGATCACCGGCACCTACGACTTCGCCTTCGAGCCGTCCTGCGGCCTCGCCGCCTGCCGCCTGGTCGTCAGCGGCCGACTGCGCCGCATCCCGTAGCGGCGCCGCGGCGTCGGCCATCCGGACGGCCGGCTCCGCGTGGACCGGGGGATCTTTGACCATCGCGAAGCGCTCGCCTACCATCCGCGGCGTGCTCACCGTTGCGCAGGCCTGCGATGCGGCGCGGAAGGCCGTGGCCGCGGCGGATACCGACCGATTCCGCGCCATGACGCCGGAGGCTCGCCTGCAGCTCTTCGTCGAGCTCTGCGACCTGACCGACTCGATCGTCGACGGGCGTCCGAACAGCGCCCTGCTGCGCGCCCCGACTGGCAGAACGCCGGAATCCGAGGCCCTCTGGCGCCGGCTCATGCAGGCGCGACATGGCCGACAGCGTCTCGACGGTCATCGAGCGTCTGATCGGCGTGCTCGAACCGAGCGGCGAGACGTACGCGTTCGGCGGCGCGATCGCGTTGGCCGCGTGGTCCGCTCCGCGCGCCACCGCGGACGTGGACATCGTGCTCTGGATCGACCTGGAGAATGTCGATCGGGCCGTATCGCTCATCGAGCGCGCCGGCATTTCCGTCGTCCGCGAGGTGGCGAGAACGGAGGCGCGGACGCAGGGGATGTTCATCGGCCGCGCCGGGCCCATCCGCGTCGCGCGCGGGGTTCGCGGACCTCAGGCGAAGCGCTGCAGCGCCGCCGCCGCGGCGCGGAAGCCGGCGACGGTGTCGGCGATGATCTCGGCCACCGGTCGCACGGCGTCGATGCGGCCGACGACCTGGCCGCCGAGGGCGATCGCCGCCTCCATGTCGCCGCCGAAGTAGAGGTCCATGGCGCGGGCGAAGACGTCCATGCCGACGTGCTCCTCGCGCTCGAGCCGCTCGCTGGTCCGGGTGCGCAGGGCGCGCAGACCGGGACGGCTGAAACGGTTGAGGAAGACGGTGTCGGTCTCCTTGGCGGCCAGGATGGCCTGCTTCCAGTTCTCGTGCACCGGCGACTCCGCCGCCGACACCATGCGCGAGCCCATCTGCACGCCCTCGGCGCCGAGCGCGAACGCCGCCGCCATGCCGGGGCCGTCGCAGATGCCGCCGGCGGCGATGAGCGGCACGTCGACCCGCGAGCGTACCAGCGGCAGCAGCACCATGGTGGCGACGTCGCGCGGGTTCTTGAAGCCGCCGCCCTCGCCGCCCTCGACCACCAGGCCGTCGACGCCGGCGTCCACCGCCTTCAGCGCCGCGTCGAGCGACGGCACGACGTGAAACACGGTCAGGCCCGCCGCCTTGAGCTGCGCCGTGTAGCGGCGCGGATCGCCGGCCGAGGTGGTGACGAATTTCACCCCCTGCGCGACGACGAAGTCGACGATGCCGGGATCGCGCACGAAGAGCTGCGCGATGTTGACCCCGAACGGCTGCGCGGTGAGATCGCGCATCCTGCGGATCTCGTCCTTGACCACGTCGAGCTCGCCCGACGAGGTCTCGATGATGCCCAGCCCGCCGGCGTTCGACACCGCGGAGGCGAGCTGACTCCTCGCGATCCATCCCATCGGCGCCTGCACGATGGGATAGCGGACGCCGAGCAGATCGCTGACGCGGGTCTGGATTCGATCCATGGGCACCGTGCGGGACGCCGCTGGAGGGTGCCGATCCGTCGGCGCCTGTCGGATGGGGCGCGGCGGCCCGATCCGCCAGGCGCCGACGGAGCGGCGCCTCCAGGTCAGTTGATCGCTTCGAAGAGGCCGGCGGCGCCCATGCCGCCGCCGATGCACATGGTGACGATGCCCCAGCGCTTCTTCTGCCGGCGCAGCTCGAGCAGCAGGGTGCCGGTCATGCGCGAGCCGGTCATGCCGTACGGGTGGCCGATCGAGATCGCGCCGCCGTTCGGGTTCAGCTTGGCCGGATCGATGCCGAGGCGGTCGCGGCAGTAGACCGCCTGCGAGGCGAACGCCTCGTTGAGCTCGACGATGTCGATGTCGTCGATGGTGAGGCCGTTGCGCTGCAGCAGCTTCGGCACGGCGAACACCGGGCCGATGCCCATCTCGTCCGGCTCGCAGCCGGCGACCACGAAACCGCGGAAGTACCCCAGCGGCTGGATGCCGAGCGCCGTGGCGCGGTCGGCCGACATGATCAGGCAGGCGGAGGCGCCGTCGGAGAACTGCGACGAGTTGCCGGCGGTGACGCTGCCGCCGTCCGGCTTGAAGGCGCCGGGCAGCTTGGCCAGGCCCTCGGCGGTGGTGTCGGGGCGGTTGCACTCGTCCTTGTCGACGGTGACGGTCTTGCGCGACTTCTCGCCGGTCGCCTTGTCGGTGACCTCCATCTCGACCGTCATCGGCACGATCTCGTCCTTGAACTTGCCCGCCTGCTGCGCCGCGGCGGTGCGCTGCTGCGACGCCAGCGCCAGCTCGTCCTGCGACGCGCGGCTGACCTTGTAGCGCTCGGCGACGATCTCGGCGGTCAGCCCCATCGGCATGTAGATCGCCTTCTTGTGATCCATCAGCCAGGGATTGAAGAGGTTATGCTTGTTGAAGTCGTTCTGCATCATGGTGATCGACTCGAGGCCGCCGCCGATCACCGCCTCGGCGCCCTCGTTCTCGACCATGTGCGCCGCCGTCGCCACCGCCTGCAGCCCCGACGAGCAGAAGCGGCTCACCGTCTGCCCGGCCACCGTCAGCGGCAGGCCGGCCATCACCGCCACGTTGCGGCCGACGTTGAAGCCCTGCGGCCCCTCGGGGAAGCCGGTGCCCATCACCACGTCGTCGATCTCCTTCGGATCGAGCTGAGGGGTCTTCGCCATCACTGCCTTGATGCAGTGCGCGGCCATGTCGTCCGGCCGCGTCAGGTTGAAGGATCCCCGGAACGACTTCGCGAGCCCCGTGCGGGCGGTCGCGACGATCACCGCTTCCCGTCTCGTTGCCATGCTGCCTCCTGCTGTGGGGTGAATGACCGATCAGACATCGCAAATCGGGTTGGCGCCGGCAATCCGGGCACCTGGCCGCGCCGCGCGTCGCGGAGGCAAGCCGGCGCCGGCATCAGACGGCCGCCGCGGGAGGGCGACCGTCTGACGACCCGCGTCCGCCAGCACGGACGGCGTCTTCGAATGGCGGTTATACGCACGATCGGATAGGGCTGCGTATAACCCATGGAACGCCTGTCCGTGCAGGTGCAGACCGCGTATGCGGAGTTGCTGGAGCAGTTGGTCGCCGCCGAGGCGCAGCGCGCCATCGGCCACAGTCAGGGCGCGTTCGTCCTCAAGACCGTGAAGGGACAAGCGTACTACTACTACCAGCACGCCCTCCCAGGACGAATCGTGCAGACCTACGTCGGCCGGCGCACGCCGGCGCTGGACCGCGTCGTGAAGCGGTTCAAGGCCGGCCGCGAGATCGCTGCGAGCGAGCGACAGCGGACGGCGCGCCTGGTCGCCCTGCTGCGATCCGGCGGCGCGATCGGCATCGACGGACCAGCCGGGCGGGTGCTCGACGCGCTCGCCGATGCCGCGGTCTTCCGCCTCGGGGGCGTGCTGGTCGGCACCCAGGCATTCATCGCGCTCGGCACGCTGCTCGGCGTCCGCTGGAGCGGCGCCGGCGTGCGCACCGAGGACATCGACATCGCCGGCGAGCCGGCGCTGGCCGTCGCGATGCCGGCGCTGACGGCCGACGTTCCCCGGGTGCTCGAGAGCCTGGAGATGGGATTCTTCCCGGTACCAGGTCTGTCGCCGCGTCAGCCGTCGACGTCGTTCAAGGTGCGCGGTCGCGCCCTGCGGGTCGACGTGCTGACGCCACAGCGCGGCGGGCGCACCGCGCCCATCCCTCTGCCGCGCTTCCACGCCGCAGCGCAGCCGCTACCGCATCTCGATTTCCTCATCGAGCAGCCACAGCAGGCGGCGCTCGTGGCCGGCAGCGGCATCCTGGTCAACGTCCCGACGCCGGCGCGATTCGCGCTGCACAAGCTCGCCGTGGCGTGCTCGCGCTCCGCCGCGTGGCAGACCAAGCGCGGCAAGGATCTCGACCAGGCGGCACGACTCATCGGCGTCCTCGCCGAGGACCGACCGGGAGACCTCGCCGTCGCCTGGGAGGCGCTGGCCCAGCGCACGGCGTTGGCGCGAGCGGTGCGGGCCGGCATGGCGGCGCTGAAGACGCGCCATGCCGCAAGTCATGCCGTCCTGCGCGACGAGCTGCGGTGAGGCAGGCCGACCGTCAACTGGGACCGTTCAGGCGCCGGAACATCGCGCGCTGTCGCCGGTACAGGCGGGGGAACTCGCCGTACAGGCGGTCGTAGACGGCCCGGTTCGCCGGATCCGGCGCGAAGGTGCGCTCGGCCGGCACCAGGGTTCGCACCTCGTCCTCGCGCACGGCGCCGATCGCCAGCGCCGCGATCAGCGCCGCGCCGCGCAGGTTGGTGTGCAGGGGCTCGGCGGGACGTTCGATGGTGCGGTTCATGGCGTCGGCGTGGATCTGGCACCACAGGTCGGAGAGCGCGCCGCCGCCGATCATGCGGACGGGATCGAGGCGGCGGCCGGCGAAGCGCTCGACGGCCTCGTGCAGCCAGCGGTTGTTGTAGGCGACGCCCTCCATCACCGCCCGCACCACGTCCGCGCGGGTGGTCGCCAGCGAGAGATTGTGGAAGCCGGCGCGCGCCCGGCGGTCGGTCACCGGCGAGCGCTCGCCGGCGAGCCAGGGCGTGAACAGGACGCCGCCGCTGCCCGGCGCGCTGCCGGCGGCCAGCGCCGTCAGCTCGTCGTAACCGACGCCGTCGCCGAGGATGTTCTCGCGCAACCAGCGCAGGCACATGCCGCCGGTGTCGTGGTTGTTCGCCACCAGGTAGCGATCGGCGCGCAGCCCCGGAACGCTCACGATGGCGCGGAAGAGATCGCTCTTCTTGAACGGCACCGGCAGGCCGATCCACGCCGTCGTGCTCACCGCCATGTGGGTCTCGAAATCGCGCACCGCGCCGGAGCCGACGGCGGCGGAGTGCAGGTCGGGCGTGCCGGCGACGACTGGCACGCCGCGCGGCAGGCCGAGCGCGGCGGCGACGTCGTCGCGCACGACGCCGACCACCGATACCGTCGGCCGCAGCGGCGGCAGCTTGTTCGCGTCGACGCCGGCGATGCGCACCAGCGTCGGATCGTAGGCGAGCACGTCCTGGCGGCGATTGTCGGTCAGCCAGGAGGCGATCATGGTCGCGTGCGAGGCGCTCGCCGCGCCGGTGAAGCGCATCGTCAGATAGTCGGCGGGCTCGAGATACCAGCGCGCGGCGCGCGCCACCTCGGGCTGGTCGTGGGCGAGGTGCAGCATGTGGCTGATCGGATCGTTGCCGCTCGGCGACGGCGCGCCGCCGGTGCGCCGCACCCACTGCCACAATCGCAGCGGCGCGTAGCCGGCGAGCGGACCGCCGACCACCCGGCGCGCGTGGCGCGCGCCGCGCGTGTCCTGCCACATGATGCAGTCGCCGACCGGCCGCCCCTCGGCGTCGACCGGCACGATGCTCGCCCACTGCGCCGTGCAGCTCACCGCCGCCACCGCCCCTGGCGCCACCGCGCCGCTGGCGAGCCCGCGCCGCGCCGCGTCGGCGATCAGCCGCCACCACGCCTCGGCATCCTGCACCGCGCCGCCGCCGGGCAGCCGCCGCGTCGTCACCAGCAGATGCTCCTGCCAGGCGATCCGCCCGGCGAGCGAAACGAATCCGACCTTGGGGCCGCCGGTGCCGAGGTCGACGGCGAGGACGAATCGCTCACCGCGGAGACGCAGAGACGCGGAGGTCGCGGAACTGGGATCGGACATCGCTGCGACGCCGCGTCTCTGCGGTGAAATTCTTCTTCAGTCGGTCGGAGGGAGGCTCTGATAGGTGTCGAGGATCTGCGCCATCATCATCTTGATGAAGGCGTCGGCCTCGTCGGTCATGCCGCCGGCGATGCCGCCGTAGACGGCGCCCGAGCGGGGCGCCTCGTCCTTGTGCGCCCGCGCGTAGGCGATGGCGTCGGCGAGATCCGCGGCGAAGGCATCGGCGACGCCGGGCTGGGTCTGCGGGCGGGTCACCGCCATGTGGATCGCGTTCGGGTACTGCTGGCCGTTGAAGCGCCAGCCGCGCGTCCGCATGAAATCGTTGACGTGGTAGATGTCGAAGGCGTCCGACGTGAAGCTGAAGAGGAAGGTCGGATCGCCGAGCAGGCGCAGCTCCGGGTGCGAGCGCACCGCGCGCAGCATCGCGGCGGCGGTCGAGAAGATCCGTTCGGCGTAGCGGCGGTAGCCGTCGCGGCCGAGTTGCACCATGGTGGCCCACGTCGCGGCGAGCAGGCCGCCGGAGCGCGAGCCCTCGATGCCCGGCGAGCAGTATTTCCCGCCGCTCCAGTCGGTCAGGTAGAAGTACTGGGCGTTGCGCAGCGCCTTGTCGCGGAAGAGGACGGTGGAGGTGCCCTTGAAGGCGTAGCCGTACTTGTGGGTGTCGGCGGAGATGCTGGTGACGCCGGGGATGCGGAAGTCGAACGCCGGCACCGGGTACCCCAGCGCCTCGCCGAAGGGCAGGATGAAGCCGCCGAGGCAGGCATCGACGTGCAGGCCGATGCCGCGGCGGCGCGCCAGCGCGCCCAGCTCGTCGATCGGGTCGACCGTGCCGTAGCCGTAGTTGCAGGCCGAGCCGATGAGCGCGATGGTCTGGTCGTCGACGTGGTCGGCCATCCATCCGACGTCGGCGCGCGTCGTCACCGGATCAATGGGCGCCCGCCGCAGCTCGATGCCGAACAGGTGGCACGCCTTGTCGAAGGCCGGGTGCGCGGTCTCCGGCTTGATCACGTTCGGGCGGGTGACGCCGCGCGTCGCCCGGGCGTGCTCGCGATAGGCGAGCATGGCGTGGGCGATGCTGCCGGTGCCGCCGGTGGTGACCAGACCGGCCGGCTCGCCGTCGGTCACGGCGCCGGCGTGCATCAGGTCGAGCGCCATGGCGAGGATCTCGCCCTCGAACTTGGTGGCGCTCGGGCACATGTCGCGCTGCAGCGCGTTGACGTGGGCGAACAGGCCGAAGGCCTCGTTCATGAACGCGTAGTGGTCGTGATCGCCGCAGTACATGGTGCCCGAGCAGCGGCCGGTCTCCCAGAAGGCGTCCTCCTCCCGCGCCATGGCGCGCAGCTCGCCGAGCACCTCGGCGCGTGGCCGGCCGTGCTCGGGCAGCGCGCGGTGGACGGGAAAGCGATCGCGATACGGGAAATCATCCATGGGAGCTCCTGAGCAAGGGACGTCAAGGCGAGGTCGCGAAGGCGCGCGGGCCAGCGTCGGACCGCCGCGTTCCCCCGCGCCTGCGCGTCGTCACGTGGCACACGGCGCGTCTCACTCCCGGAGAATCGCCAGCGCGCGAGCATGCAGCTCGGCATTCGCGGCGGCCACGACCATGCCGCCGGACAGCGGCGCCGCGCCGGCGAGATCGGTGACCACGCCGCCGGCGGCTTCGATGATGGGGATCAGCGGCACGATGTCGTAGGGCTGCAGGCTCGACTCGACGACGAGATCGACGAGACCCAGCGCCAGGAGGCAGTACGAGTAGCAATCGCCGCCCCAGCGCTGCAGGCGCACCCGCGCTGCCAGGCGCTTGAACGCCGCGTACTCCGCCGGAGCGAAGACCGCCGGGTGGGTGCAGCGCAGGATGGCATCCGCCAGCGTCGCGTCCGAGCGGGCGCGCAACCGGCGCCGCTCGCCGCCGCGGCTGAACCATCCCTCGCCGCCGACGCCGGCGAAGCGCTCGCCGAGGTAGGGAATCTCCGCCCAGCCGGCCGCCGGCCGGCCGTCGATGCGCAGGCCCACCAGCGTGCCCCACTCCGGCGAGCCGCTGATGAAGGCGCGGGTGCCGTCGATCGGGTCGATGATCCACGAGGCGCGCGCATCGGCCGGACCGCTGCGGCCGTGCTCCTCGCCGACGATGGCGTGCTCGGGGAACCGCGCCTGCAGCGCCTCGCGCAGCAGCGTCTCGATGCCGCGATCGACCTCGGTCACCGGATCGTAGCCCCTGGCGCCCCCCTTGTCGTCGACGCCGAGATCGCGGCGGAACCACTGCAGCGCCAGCGCTGCGGCGCGATCGAGCAGCGGCTCGATGACTGCGGTCACCTCGGCGACATCGATCGGCGCGGTCATGCCCCGGCTGTGTAGCAGATCCGGCGCGCGTCAGGTGAAGCCCCGGTGAACCGCCGGGGAGGAGGCCGGCGCGACGCCGTGGCGTCCCCGCGCCGACCGGCGCTCCCCGGGCGGCGTCAGCCGACGTCCAGTCCCGGCGCCGGGGCGCCGAGGGCGGCGGCCTGGGCGAGGGTCATATCGGGCAGCAGGCAGGCGAGGAGCGGGATGCGGTCGCCATAGGCGCAGCCGCGCAGGACGCGGTCGCCGCGCAGGGTGACGCAGTACACGCTGCCCCATTCGAGCGGCGTGCCGCCGGGCGAGCCGGCGTTGCGCGCCTCGACGAAGACGGTGCCGTCGCGCTCCGCCCACTGGGCGATGACGAAGCGGAAGTCCGGCACCGCCGCCAGGTAGGTCGTCATGTAGGCGCGCACCTGGTCGCGGCGCAGCGGTGCCACCATGCCCGGGTGCTGGACGGTTCCCTCGGCCGGATCGAACAGGTCCTCGTACTTCGCCGGATCCGGGGCGCGGCCGAAGTCGGCGAAGCGGGCGAGAAAGCGGTCGGTATCGGTCATGGCGGTCCCGGCCAGGAGATGCCGCGGAGCGGCGGAGGTTTCACGCCGGTCCGGCCGCGCCGCCGGACGCCGCGGCGCGGAGCGCGCGCTGCACGGCGACGGCGATGTCGCTGCGCACCCGTACCCAGTCGCGCGATTCGGTCCAGAAGCGCATCTGGTAGTCGGCCATGGGCTCGCCGAGCTTGACCAGCAGCGTCTCGGGCGGCGGCGCGGCGGCGACCCGCCGGTCGGCGCGCGCCACGTCGGTGAGCAGCGCGATCACCCGTTCGGCGTCGGCGGCGGCGCTGACCGAGACCTCGAGGTCGATGCGCCGGTGGTGATCGCTGAGGGTCCAGTTGGTGACCCGTTCGGCGATGATCTTGGCGTTCGGCACGATGACCTCGGCGCCCTGCGCGGTGCGCACGGTGCTCGAGCGGATGCCGATGCGGCGGATCTCGCCGGCGACGTCGCCGATCTCGATCGCGTCGCCGACCTGCACCGGCCGCTCGAACAGCACGATCAGGCCGGAGACGAAGTTGTTCATCACGTCCTGCATGCCGAAGCCGAGCCCGAGGCCGAGGGCGCTGACCAGCACGGTGATGCGCGTCAGGTCCAGCCCGAGCGTCGCCAGCGCCAGCAGCAGGCCCACCAGCAGCAGGCCGTAGCGCGTCAGGGTGGACAGGGCGTAGGGCACGCCGCGGGGCAGGGTCATGCGCGCGTACACGTCCTGCTCCAGCACGGCGCCGATCAGGCGGGTGGCGATGACGGCGACCAGCCCGACGACCAGGAAGGCGAAGACGCGCGACAGCGGCAGGTCGAGCTCGCCGATCTGCAGGCGCGCTTCCAGCAGCGCTGCCGCCCCGTCGCTCACCGGCCGCAGGGCGTCGAAGTGGAGGAGCAGGATCCACACCCAGAGCGCGACGGCGCCGACGTCCAGGGCGCGGGCGACGAAGCGGACGAGCCCCGCGCGGTGGCGGGCGACGGTGTGCAGGGCGGCCAGCGGCCGGCGCGCGACGGCGATGTCGATCAGATCCTCGAGCGTCAGCCGCACCGCCAGCAGGCCGACGCCGGCGAACAGCACCTGCAGCAGCCCGATGCCGACGAACGCCGCGAGATCGAGATAGCCGAGCGCCGCCGCCACCGCCGAGCCGGCGAGCACCCAGCCGAACGCCGAGGCGAGGGCGCGGGCCGCGGCCCACAGGCGGGGGACGCGGGTCGGCGTCGCGAACGGCGGGCGGAGCGTCGCCGCGCCGCGCACGACGAGCGCCGCCGTCGCCGCCAGGATGGCGCAGAGCGCCACCTGTTCGAGGCGCGGCGTGAGGTCCACGAGGCTGATCCCCAGGCTGAGGAGGACCAGCGCCCCCAGCCCGTAGAGCAGCGGCACCTGCCGCCGATCGAGGAGCGGCCGCAGGACGACGACCGCGGCGAGGTCGACCACGCCGAGGATGAGTTGCTGCAGCGCGAACGGCGGGTTGGGCCGCCACGGACGGGAGAGCAGGATGCCGAGCAGGATCGCCGACGCGGCCGGCGTGCGCAGGGGCGCCGCGGCGGAACCGCGGCCCGGCACGCCGCGCGCGACGCGCGACAGGGCGAGCAGCATGGCGATGATCACCAGGCCCGAGAACGCGAGCCCGCCGCGGTAGACCGCGGCGTAGGCGACGACGTCCGCCCACATGAAGCCGAGGCCGCCGCGGGACGCGGCGGCCTCGCCCCAAGCCGTCGCGCCCGCCTGCCAGAGCGGCGGTTGCTGGCGCTCGAGGGCGCGCTGCAGGACCGAAGCGCGCAGCTCGTCGATGCGCGCCTGCGCGTCGTCGCAGGTCTGGAAGGCGCGCCCCATCGCGTCCTGGAACAACAGCAGCCCGGCGCGCCGCTGCGCCACGGCGGTGCGCGTCGCCTCGATGCTGGCGAGCGCGTGCTCCACCCGGTCGACCACCTCGGCGGGGGCGCCGGCGGCGCGCGTCACCTCCAGCGTCCGGCTCCACGACGCCTGCAGCGCCGTCAGCGACGCGAGATCCGCGTCGCGCTCGGCGGCCCGGCGATCGATCTCGGCCGCCGTTCCGTCCAGGTCGCTGCGCACCGCCCGCCAGGAGCTCTCGAGCGAATCCAGGGCCGACGGCCGGAGCTGCCGTTGCAGGAGCTCCTCGGTCTCGGCCCAGCGCTCGGCGGTGCGCCGCGCGGCCGCCGCGCTGTCTCGCTCCAGGTGGGCGACCAGCGACGGGTCGGCGAGCGAGCGATCGATCTGGCGCAGGCGGGCGCCCAGCTCCTCGACGCTGTGGCTCAGGTCCGGCACCGGCAACGGCGGCGACGGCGTCGCATCGGGCGGCGCCGCCATCGCCGCGGCGGCCAGCAGCAGGATCGCCGCCAGGCAGGCGAGCCGACGCCGCGCCGTCACCGCCGCTCCGCGACGGCGCGACCGACGAGCGCCGCGACGACCACCGCGAGGTAGAGCTGTCCGGTGATGGCCTGCAGACCGGTGAGCAACCGCGCCGCGGGACTGACCGGCACGATGTCGCCGAAGCCGACGGTGGTGGTGGTCACCGTGCTGAAGTACTGGAACGCGGCGACCAGCGCGGTGTTGGCTCGCAGGCTCGGTTCGACGCCCTGGAAGGCGTAGGAGCCGGGCGCCCAGGCCTCGATCAGGCCGTGCAGACGCGCGAAGGCGAAAATCATGAGGAGGAACCCGCCCAGGGCGCCGATGATCGCGTCGCGCTCGACGTTGCTGCGCCGGAAGACCTCGCGCAGCACGAAGGCGAGGAGCCAGAAGATGAAGGCGGCGCTGGTCGAGTCCTGCAACAGGTGGCGGACGCGAATGTCCAGCAGGTACCAGTCGACGTTCAGGACGACGGTGGCCGAGATTGCCACCGCCCCGATCAGCAGCGAGAGGCGGGACACGCTGAGAAAGTACAGGCCGGCGCAGAGCACGGCCGCGTAGCCGAGCTGCGCGAGGATCTCGCCGAGGCGGGATGCGATCGCCAGCCCGTTGAGCCCGTACAGCAGCACGGTGGTCGCGAGCAGCAGCGGGAACGAACCCGGCCGCAGGTGGGAGCGGACGACCCCCAGCACCTCGCCGCGCGCGGGGCGCGGCGCCAGCGGTGGGGGGGCGGCGTTCGACATGACCCGATCGGCGACGGTCAGCCGGCGCTGGCGGCGCGGATCGCCGCCGCGATGTCGGCGCTGAGGCGCGCCAGGGCGGCGCCGTGGGCGGCGGCGATGGCGTCGTAGCCGTCGCCGCGCACCGGCTCGTCGGCCACCGTGCGGCCGCTGCGCGCGGCGCCGCCGGCGCTGGCGTGCACCACCCACACGGCGTCGAGCACGACGTGCTGGCGCGGCACGGAGTCGAAGCGCTGGACGTCGATGCTCACCCGGTAGTCGGCGCGGAAGTTGGCGAGCGGCGCCACGGCGACCTCCGGCGCGCCGAGCAGCGCGCTGAGATCGCCGGCGACGACGCGCGCGATGGCGTCGGGCAGCGGACCGGCCCAGCGGTTGAACTCCTCCGCCTCGACGCGATTCGGTCCGACGGTGACGACGATCTCCGGCCGATCCACGGCCCCCGGCACGGTGACCGGGCCGACGAGCACGGCGCGCGCCAGCGGCGGCGCGTCGCTCGCCGCGGCGCTGCCGCGCAGGGTGTAGAGGCGGGCCGGCGCGCTGGCGCAGCCGGCGGCCAGCGCCGCCGCGAGCGCCGCGGCGGCGGGCGTCACAATCCCTCGGCTCATTTCGCCTCCCCGGGTTTGCCGCGCAGCAGCGACTCCGGATGCTGCTCGAGATAGTCGGTCAGCACGCGCAGCGAGCGGGCGGCGCGCGACAATTCCTGCAGCGTGGTCGCCAACTCGGCGCCGAGGACCGAGCTCGGCTCGACCAGGCGGTCGGCGTTGCCGACCAGGCGGTCGGCGTTGCCGACCAGGCGATCGGCGTTGTCGAGCGTGGCGCGGGCGCTGGCCAGCGTGCGGTCGAGCTCGGCCAGCGTCTTGCGCAGGTCGTCGCCGATGGCCTGGTAGGGCACCTGGTCGAGCTTCTTGACGATGCTGGCGACGCTGTTCTCCAGCGCCTGCAGCTCGCCGGGGATGGTCGGCAGGCGCGGCGGGTCGTGCGCCCAGTCGATGCGCGCCGGCGGCGCGTTCGGGTAGACGTCGAAGCTGACCAGCAGGGCGCCGGTGAGCAGGTTGCCGGCCTGGAGCTGGGCGCGGACGCCGCCCGCCACCAGGCGGTCGAGGAACTCGCGCCGCAGGGCGTCGAGGTCGGCATCGGGCGGCAGGTCCTTCACCTGGATGCCGAGCCGCTGCGCGTCGAGGGTGATGGTGACCGGCGCGGAGAAGCGCAGCGTCTGGGCGTCGATCTGCGCGTCGATCTTCGCCACCTCGCCGACCTCGATGCCGCGGAAGTAGACGGGCGCGCCGACGCTCAGGCCGCGCAGCGAGTCGGTGAACAGGAGCTGGTAGGTCTGCGGCGAGCGCGGCGGCGCCCTGAAGGCGTCCTCGCGGCTGTCGAACAGAGTGAAGGTCGCGTTCTCGTCGGCCGGCGGCAGCAGCGGCGCGTCGGCAGCGGTCTCGAAGGCGACGCCGCCGACGAGGATCGAGAGCAGCGACTGGGTCTGCACCTTGAGCCCGGCGGCGGTGAGGGAAACGTCCACGCCGCTGGCGTTCCAGAATCGCGTGTTCGGATTCACGTACTGGTCGTAGGGCGTGTCGACGAAGACCTTCACGCTCAGCGAGGCGCCGTCGGGATCGAGCGCGTACGAGGCGACCTGGCCGACCTGCAGGCGGCGGAAGTAGATCGGCGTGCCGGCGTCGAGCGAGCCGAGGCTGCTGGTCTTCAGCACGAAGAAGCGCCCCGGCTGGTTGCCGGCGATCACCGGTGGGGTGTCGAGGGCGACGAAGGTGCGCTGCGCCGTCTTCGACGCGCCGATCGCCATGCCGAGATAAGCGCCGGAGATCAGGGTGCCGAGGCCGCTCACGTTGGCGCCGGAGATGCGCGGGCTGACCACCCAGAACGTGGTGTCGGCGACCAGGAACGGCTCGGTCTCGGGCGCCATCTGCACCGTGGCCAGGACGCTCAGGTGATCGGGCGAGAGGCGGATGGTCTCGACCGAGCCGACGTCGACGCCGTTGTAGTGCACCTTCGTCTTGCCCGCCTCGAGGCCCTCGGCGGTCGCGAGCTGGATGGTGATCACCGGGCCGGCGCCGAGGATGCGGGTCGCCGCCACCCAGACGCCGACGGCGGCGGCGACGAGCGGCACGATCCACACCGGCGCCAGGCGGGTGCGGCGGCGGGTGACGACGCGGGCCTCGGGCAGCGTCGGACGGGCGGTGTCAGGCATGGCGCTCCTCGGCCGGGATCGCATCCCAGATCAGCCGCGGGTCGAAGGCCTCCACGGCGAGCATGGTCAGCACCACCACGGCGGCGAAGAACGCCAGCCCGGGCGCCGGCTCGACCGCCATGAGGGGTTTCAACTGCACCAGCGCGGCGGTGAAGGTGTCGACGAACACGTCGACCATCGACCAGCGGCCGATCAGCTCGACGATGCGGTAGGCGCGGGTACGCGACCCCGGGTTGGCGACCCAACCGCGCTGCACGCTGAGCAGCAGATAGGCGAGCGCCAGGATCTTGGCGCTCGGGATCATGATGCTGGCGACCAATACGATCAGCGACAGCGGCCAGCCGGTCGGCGACCACAGCAGCACGACGCCCTGCAGGATGGTGTCCGACTCGCTGCCCTGCGGCGTCGTCGTGGTGAGCACCGGCAGCAGGTTCGCCGGCACGTAGCAGATGGCGGCGGCGATCAGGAATGCCCAGGTGCGTTGGATGCTGTTGGCGGCGCGGAAGGCGAGGGGCTCGTCGCAGCGCGGGCAGCGCCCGGCGTCGGCGCCGCGCGGCGGACGCGACACCAGGGCGCAGGCCGGGCAGCTCATCAGCCCGCGCTGCAGGGCGCTGACGGCGGTCACGACGCCAGCTCCGGGCCGAGATCGGCCGCCGGCTCGGCCGCGGCATCCGCCCAGACGACGCGCGCCCAGACGTCGCGCGCGTCGAAGCTCGCCTGCATCGCCGCCAGCACGAACACCAGCCCGGCCAGAACGAAGAGCGCCGTGCCGGGGATGACGTTGGCGTAGTCGGCGATCTTGATGAGCGCCACCAGGACGCCGAGCAGCATCACCTCGATCATGCTCCAGGTGCGCGCCGCCGGCTGGTGGCGCAGGAGCGCCCCGACCCACGCCGCCGGCCGCGCCGCGCGGGCCCCCAGCGCCACCGCCAGCATCAGGGCGATCTGCGCCCCGGGGGCGAGCACCGCGGTGCACAGCACCAGCGCCGCGACCATGCGCTCGTCGTGCGTCCACAGGTGGATCGCGCCGCCGATCACGGTGGTCGAGGCGTCGCGCCCGGCGGCCCGCAGCCCGAGCATCGGCACCGCGTTGGCGACCACGAACAGGCAGGCGGCGGCGAGGCTGAGCGCCAGGCTGCGCGTCGCCGCATCCGGCCGGGCGCGCGCCAGCTCGCGATCGCAGCGCGGACAGCGCGCCGACCCGCCCGCCGGCAGCGCCGGCAGGCGCTGCAACAGGTCGCAGTGCGGGCAGGCGATCAGGGACGGATCGGCGATCGGAACGTTGAACGCGGAGTCGGGGTCCACGCGCACTCCTCAGGCAGCCCTCATCGCACCCGGCCCGGGCCGGGTCCGGAAGATGGGCGGAAATTCTCCCGACGCCCCGGGGCCGCGTTCGCAGGCGATGAGAGCGCTCGGCACGGCGCCCCTCTACGATCATGGCGGCGGCCGACACAATGGCACGGCAGGCGCTGCCGTCTTCCCCGGGGCCGGGCCCCGACCCCTTCTCTCATGATGGAACGCCTGTTATCAGCCCGCTGGCCGCATACGCCATGGAGTCGAGAAGCTGATGCCGACGCAGGTCGCGCCGCGGGCGGGGGAGCCGCCGCCCGAAGTGCGCTTCGGCGCCTTTCGGCTCGACCTGCGGGCCGGCCTCCTGTACCGCGGCGCGCAGCCGCTGCCGCTGCGGCCGAAGACCTGGGCGGTGCTGCTCCACCTGGCGCGGCGGCCGGGCGCGCTGGTGACGCGCGACGAGCTGCTCGACGCGGTGTGGCCCGACGTGGCGGTAACGCCGGACACGCTGACCAAGTCGATCGGCGAGCTCCGCCAGGTCCTCGGCGACGACCCGAGCGCGCCGCGCTTCATCGCCACCGTGCACCGCCGCGGCTTCCGCTTCCTCGCCGCCGGCGATCCGGCGCCGACGCCGTGGCAGCCGGCGGAGCCGCGCCGGCTGCCGTTCGTCGGCCGTGCCGTCGAGTTGCAGCGCCTGCAGCGGGCCTACCAGACGGCAGTCGGGGGCACGCGGCAGATCGTCTTCGTCACGGGGGCGGCGGGCGTCGGCAAGACGCGGTTGTGCCAGGAGCTCCTCGCCGCCCTGCCCCCCGGGGCCGATCCGTGGATCGGCCGCGCCGGCTGCATCGAGCAGCACGGGCTGCGCGAGCCCTACATGCCGGTGCTGAGCGCGCTCGAGCGACTGGCGCGGCGCGCCGACGGCGAACGTCTGGTCGCGCTCCTGCGCCACACCGCCCCGACCTGGCTGGCGCAGATGCCCTGGCTGCTCGGCGACGAGGAGACGGCGCTGCGCCAGGCGCTGCAGGCGGCGCGCCCCGAGCGCATGCTGCGCGAGCTCGCGGTGCTCACCGAGGCGCTCACCCGCGACGTGACGCTGGTGCTGCTGCTCGAGGATCTGCACTGGAGCGACCCGGCGACGGTCGATCTGCTGCTCGAGCTGGCGGCGCGCGATGAGCCCGCCCGCCTGCTGGTGATCGGCACCTTCCGGCCGGCCGACCTGGTGGTCACCGATCACGTCCTGGCCCACGCCGCGCGCCACATGCGGTCGCGCCGGCAGTGCGTGGAGATCCCGCTGCACGACCTCGCAGGGAGCGACGTCGACGACTACCTCGCCGCCCGCTTCCCCGGCGCCGACGCGCCAGCGGGGCTGAGCGATCGGTTGCACCGCTACACCGACGGCAACCCGTTGTTCGTCGGCGCCGTGGTCGAACACCTGGTCGCCCGCGGGCTGGTGCTCGACACCGCCCCCGGCTGGGCGTTCTCGCCCGGGCTCGAGCAGGCCGAGCTCGGCGTCCCCGACGACGCGCGGCGCATGATCGAGGTCCAGTACCACGATCTGAGCCCCGGCGACCGCGAGCTCCTGGCGGCCGCCAGCGTGGTCGGACAGTCGTTCCTGCCCGACCTCGTCGCCGCCGCCCTCGGCTTGCCGGCGGAGCAGGTCGAGGCGCGGTGCGAAGCGCTGGCGCGGACGCAGCGCCTCCTGTGCTTCGAGACCGCCGCCAGCGAGCCGGAACGGCGGGGCGGCCTGCGCGTCGCCTTCGCCCACGAGCTGCATCGCCGCGCGGTGTACGACGGCATCCCCGACGCGGCGCGGCAGCGCCTGCACCGCCGCGTCGGCGAGGCGCTCGAGGCCCTGTACGCCGAGAACGCGGCCACCCCACCGGCGGCCATGCTGGCGGCCCATTTCGAGCACGGCGGCGACCCGACGCGCGCCGTCGGCTACCTGATCGCGGCCGCCGAGCAGGCGCAGCGACGCTTCGCCGCGCGCGAGGCGATCAGCTCCCTCGACGCGGCGCTGACGATCGTGGCGCGCTGTCCCGATCCGACCCGGCGGGATCGCGAGGAGCTGGCGCTGCGGCTGCGGCTGTGGCCGTTGCTCTGCGACCGGCACGGAATGGCCTCGGAGACGCTGCGCGGCGATTGCGAGCGCGCCCTCGTGCTGTGCGACCGCGCCGGCACCGACGCGCAGCGCTTCGAGATCGTCTATGCGCTCTGCCACGTCTACGGCATGCGGGCCGACCGCGAGCTGGCGCCGCGCTTCACCGCCGAGCTGATGCGCCTCGCCGAGCGCCTCGCCGACGATACCACCCGCACCCTCGCCGAGAGCGTCGCCCTGCGGCTGGGCATGATGCAGGGCCGCTACGCGGAGACCGTGGAGCACGGGGCGCGCCTGTTCGCGCGCGGCGACTTCCGCCGCCGGCAACCGACGACGCAGCTCAGCGACGCGCTGATCGACAGCGTCATGCACTACGCCCAGGCGCTGTGGTTCCGCGGCCAGACGAGCGCCGCCCTCGCCGTCAGCGACGCCGGCATCGAGGCCGCGCTGGCCCACTGCTCGATCGGCTGGCAGGCAATCTGCCACGGCCATCGCGGGCTCACCGCCCTGTTCTGCCGCGACGGCGCGATGGCCGCCGACGCCGCCAGGCGTACCCTGGTGGTCGCCAACCGGGAGGGTTTCGAGTTCGGCCAGGCGTTCGCCAGCGTCCTGGACTGCGGGGCTCGGATGCTGGCCGGAGACAGCGCCGGCGCCCTGGTCGCCGGCGGGACGGCGCGGGACCAACTCGCGGCGTCGGGGTCACGGGTCCTGGTGACCGTTCTCTGCGCGTTGCTGGCGGAGGCCCATCTGCAGGCCGGCGACTGCGCCGCCGGCCTGCGGGTCGTGGCGGACGGCCTGCGCGTCGGCGACGAGACGCTGGAGCGCCTGTACGTGCCCGAGCTGTGGCGCGTGCAGGGTCTGCTGCTGCGGGCGGCGGCGCCGCGACGCCGCGGCCGCGCCGGGCGCGAAGCCGAAGCGGCGCTGCGGCGAGCCGTCGAGATGGCGCGCGCCGCGGGGGCGCTCAGCCTCGAGCTGCGGGCGACGACGTCCCTGGCCGCCCACCTCGCCGACCAGGGACAGGGCGACGAAGCGATCACGCTGCTCGCCGCGGCGATCCGCCCGCTGCCGCTCGATCCGGCGAACCGGGACGCCGACGAGGCGGCGCGCCTGCTCGCCGCGCTGGGCGGCGCCGCGCCCGCCTGACGGCGGCTTGCGGGCGGAGTTTCCGCGAAGTTTCGCGACGGTTTCCGGACCGTCGGTGCGGCGGTCTGAGAGATGTTGAACGGAGTGCGACCTGCGAGGTCGCCGAGACGAAGGGGGAACACGATGCTGTCCGTAGAATCACGCCGTCTGGCGCCGCTGCTCGCCGGGCTCGCGCTCGCCTTCGGCGCCTCCCGCGCCTGGGCGGGTGGGTTGTGGGTGTACGAAACCGCCGTGCCCGACGTCGGCACCGCCAGCGCCGGGCGTGCCGCCCTCGCCAACGACGCCGCGACGACCTTCGGCAATCCCGCCGGCATGACGCGGCTGCCCTCGCAACTCCTGTTCGGCCTGCAGCCGCTGGTGGTCACCGCCGAGTTCGACAGGGGCGCCGGCACCACCATCAGCGGCACCAACGGCGGCAACGCCGGCGGCCTGATCCCGGCCGGCGGCATCTACGGCGTCTACAGCCTGCGCGACGACCTCAAGCTCGGCATCGCCTTCAACTCGTACGTCGGCGGTGCGGTCAACTACGAGTCCAACTGGGCCGGCCGCTACATCACCACCGAGGCCGAGCTGCTGACGTTCAACCTCAACCCGGTCATCGCCTACCGCGTCCTGCCCTGGCTGTCGCTCGGCGTCGGCTTCTCGGCGCAGTGGGCCAAGCTCAAGGACGAGCTGGCGATCAACAACGTCGCCGAATCGCTGCCGGACGGTTTCATGAAATACCAGGACACCAACTTCGGCTTCGGCGGCAACGTCGGCGCGCTGTTCGAGATCGACGACAGGACGCGACTCGGCATCACCTACCGTTCGCAGGTGGACCAGCGCTTCAGCGACGTGCCGTCCTTCGGCCAGCTCGGCCCGGTCCTCGAAGCCGCGCTGCGCCGCGCCGGGGTGCTCGATTCGTCGCTCGACCTCGGCGTCTCGATCCCCCAGGAGGTGATGGTCAGCGTCTACCGCGACGTCACCGACGACCTCGCCCTGATGGCCAACTTCAACTGGCAGGACTGGAGCCAGTTCGGCGAGGTCAACGTGGCGCTGTCGACCACCCCGCCGCGCGCCAAGGCGGTGAACACCAACTACGACGGCAGCTTCCAGGGGGCCATCGGCGCCCACTACCGGCTCGGCGAGCCGACGATGCTGCTGCTCGGCTTCGCCTACGACAGCTCGCCGGCGACCGAGCACAACCGCAGCCCGGCGCTGCCGGTCGACCAGCAGCTCCGCTTCGCCGCCGGCATCCAGTACGACGTCAACGCCGACTACACGATCGGCGCCGCCTACGAGTACGCCGATCTGGGCAAGGCGAACATCAACGTCGCGCGCCCCAGCGGCACCCTCCAGGGCGACTACCAGGCCTACTCGCTCAACGTCTTCAACTTCACGGTGATCCGCCGCTTCTGATCTCGGCCAGGGGTGCCCGCGCCGATCGGCCGGCCCGCGCCGCCGACGAGGAATGCCGCCGCGGATCAGCGACCGGCGACGCTGGCATCCCGCCCTGCCGCGCCAGGGCGCGGAATCGCATCGCGGCGGCGCCGGCCCTCGGCCGCGGCGCCTGGCATGCGTCGCGGTGTCGTTTCCGCGAACTTTCCGCCGAGCTTCCGTACCCGGCGGCCGACCTCTGCGATTGTTCGCACCGTGATCCTCAAGCGCGCATCGGAGTCGGCGGAACCGGCGCTGCCGGCGTGGAAGGCGTTCGTGGTGCAGTTCAGCCGCGAGGCGGACGGGACGGCGCAGTTCTGTGGCCGCGTCGAGCATCTGCAATCGGGGCGGCGCGCCCGATTCACCTCTGCCGAGGAGCTCACCGCAGCGATCCGGCGGCTGCTGCAGGAGCAGGGCGGGCCGTCGGGGGAGGGATCGAGATCATGAGCGCGAGGCCCCTCCGTGGGGCGACGCGCCTGCTCGGCGCCGCCGTGATTGCGATGGCGTTGGCCCATGGCGCGCCGCTGCGCGCGGCGGCAGCCGACGCGCCGGCGCACGAGCAGGATGCGACGGCGCTCGCCAAGGAGACGCAGAACCCGGTCGCCAACCTGATCAGCGTGCCGTTCCAGAACAACTTCAACTTCAACGCCGGCAGCAAGAACCGGATGGTCTGGTTCATGAACGTGGAGCCGGTGATCCCGATTCCGCTCAACGAGGACTGGAATCTGATCACCCGCACCATCGTGCCGATCATCAATGAGCCGTCGCTGTTTCCCGGCATGGACGGCGCCTTCGGCATGGGCGACATCAACCCCTCGGTGTTCCTGTCGCCGGCGAGTGACGAGCACCTGGTCTGGGGCGTCGGCGTCACCACCACGCTGCCGACCGCGACGGTCAACCAGCTCAGCAGCGGCCAGTGGAGCATGGGGCCGACCGCGGTCGGAGTGTGGAAGGACGGCCCCTGGGTGGTCGGCGCGCTCGCCAACCAGCAGTGGTCGATGGTCGGCTGGAAGGGCGACTACAACCACCTCCTGGTGCAGCCCTTCGTGAACTACAACCTGTCGGACGGCTGGTATCTGGTCAGCGCGCCGATCATCACCGGCGATTTCGCCACCGGCGGCGGCAACCACTGGACCGTTCCGGTCGGCGGCGGGGTCGGCAAGGTGTGGCGGATCGGCAAGGTCGGCCTGCCGCTGAACACACAGATCGTCCCTTTCTACAACGCCGTCACGCCTGATTTCGGCCCCGACTGGCAACTGCGCTTCCAGTTTGCCTTCCTCTTCCCGCGCTGAACGACGGCGGAGTCGCGAAGGAGACGCATCATGGCGACCTGCCCCCGCCGCGCACACCGCCGCGACCTGGTGGCACTCGCGACCGCTTCGACATCGGCTCGGACACCCTGAGCCGCGTCAACGACGAGGACTACACGGTGCCGCTCGGCTTCACCGGCAGACTCGATACGGTGACGCTGTCGATCACTCGGTCGCAGCGCGCACCCGAGGACATCGAACAACTCGACACTGCCGCGCGGAACGCCGCGGCGCCGAAGGAGCGACCATGAAGGCAATCTCGAGCAGCGTGCAACTGGCGATCGCGGCCGTTCTCGCTGCGCTCGTGGCGGCCGTCGCGGCCGACGCGCAATTCCTCAACGGCCCGCCGGCGAATCCGAAGGCGAAGTTCTCGACGGCGCTGCCGTCCGGCGTCGCGATTCCCGATCGCGTCGAGACGCGATTCGGAACATTGAAATTCTCCGGCGGCTTCCCCGACCCGGCGAGCACCGAGAAGCTCTTCGACAACCTCGACTTCCAGCGCGCCGTGCAGGCCTATCTGCTCGCCCTGCCGGTGGTCAGCCAGGCCGCCAACCGCGACGCCACCCTGCAGATCGGTCCGGCCAACGTCACCGTGCCCATCTGGGAGAACATGGTGGACTCGCGCGCCGTCGAGCTCACCGCCAACGACAACACGCCGTACACCTGGTTGTGGCTCGACCTGCGCGCGGGTCCGCTGGTGGTCGAAGTGCCGCCGAAGGTCCTCGGGCTCGTCGACGACCTCTGGTACCGCTGGAACGGCGACGTCGGCATCACCGGCCCGGATCGCGGCCAGGGCGGCAGGTACGTGCTCGTGCCGCCGGGCTACAAGGGCGAGCTGCCGCCGGATCACTTCGTGATTCGCGCCGGCTCGTTCAGCGTCTGGGTGCCGTGGCGGACCTTCCTGGTCGACGGCGACCCGCGGCCGGGCGTCGAGGCGGTGAAGAAGACGCTGAAGATCTATCCCGTCGGCCAGGCGGCCACGGCGCCGCCGCTCAACTTCGTGGACATGTCCGGCAAGCCGTTCAACCTCCTCGCCCCCACCGACTTCCGCTTCTGGGAAATGCTGAACCGGGTGGTGCAGGAGGAACCGACAGACGCCGTGAACGCCACGACGCTCGGCTTCTGGGCCGCCATCGGCATCGCCAAGGGCAAGCCGTTCGCGCCCGACGCGCGCATGAAGAAGATCCTCGCCGAGGCCGCGACGGTCGGCGACGCCACCGCGCGCGCCATCATGTACCAATGGCGCACGCCCGAGGGCTACTACTATCCCGGCAGCCACTGGCGCCTCGGGTTCGTCGGCGGCTACCAGTTCAAGGAGAACGGCGCCCGCAATCTCGACGCCTATTCCGGATTCTTCTTCTACGCCACCGGCATCACCCCGGCGATGGACTCGAAGATCGTCGGCGAGGGATCGCAGTACATGGCCGCCTTCGTCGACGCCAAGAACCGTCCGCTCGACGGCGGCAAGGCGTACACGCTGCACCTGCCGCCCAACATCCCGGTGAAGGACTTCTGGTCCGTCATCCTCTACGACAACCAGACGCGGTCGATGCTGCAGACCGACGCGCAGTACCCGAGCGTCAGCAGCCAGACCAAGGGACTGAAGGTCAACGCCGATGGTTCGGTGGACATCCATTTCGGCCCGAAGCCGCCCGCGGGCGACGCGCACAACTGGGTGCAGACCATGCCGGGCACGACCTGGAACATGCTGCTGCGCCTCTACGGTCCGCTGCAGCCGTGGTTCGACAAGACCTGGCGCCCGGGCGAGATCGAACCCGCCGCCTGACGCACCCGGCGCAGCACGCGAGGACGCCATGGGCAACACGCTCGTCGAGATGCCGCACGATGTCGGGACACGTTCAGCCACCCGACGCATGACCGGAACGCGTCTGATCCTGCGTGGCGCGGCGTTGGGCATCGCCGGCCTCGTCGCCGTGGCGGGCGGCCGCGCCGGCGCCCAGACGCGCCGCGCGAAGCCGGCCGCGAAACCGACGCCGGCCGCTGCCGCCGCCACCGTGCCGGTCACGCTCGAGCTCGAACCACGCGCGATCGACATCCTCAAGGCGGCGAGCGCCACGTTGGCGGCGGCGCGCACGATGCGCTTCACCGCCGTCGTCAGCTACGAGAACCCGAGCCTGCTCGGCCCGCCGCTCGTCTACACCACGCGCTCGGAGGTCACCCTCCAGCGCCCCGACAAGCTGCGCGTCATCACCACCGGCGATGGACCGCCCGCGGAATTCTACGACACCGGCACGCAGCTCATCGCCTTCGCGCCGGCGGAGAACCTGGTGGCAGTGGCGGACGCGCCGCCGACCGTCGACGCCGCGCTCGCCAAGGCCTATGAGATGGCGGCGATGTACTTCCCCTTCTCCGACGTGATCGTCGCCGACCCATACGGCGATCTCGCCGGCAGCCTGAAGCTGGCGTTCTACATCGGCCAGTCGAAGATCGTCGGCGGCACCACCACCGACATGATCGCCTACGCCACGGACGCCGTCTTCGTGCAGGCCTGGATCGGCGCCGACGACAAGCTGCCGCGCCGGCTGCGCGCCATCTACGCCGCCGATCCCGCCCAGCTCCGCCACGACCTGGAGCTGTCGGACTGGCAGCTCGACGTCGCGATCGCTCCCGATGCGTTCGCCAGCGCGCGCGCCGCGAGCACCACCCGCATCGACTTCGCGCGTCCCGATCCGATGCTGCCGCCGGGCCTGACGCCGCCAACCGCAGGTAAGCCGACCACGCCGGCGAGGAAGAAATGACCATGACGACACGCCTCGCACTCGGTCTCGTCGGCCTCCTCGCCGGGGCTCTGGCCGCCGCTCCCGCCTTTGCCTGGGCGCACGCCAATCGCTTCGGCGGCAGCACCTCCGGCTCCTACAGCTCCTGGACCCACTCCGGCCGCTGGGGCGGCTCGGCCGCGGGCGGCAATGGGTCCTGGAGCGGCCACAGCGCCTGGGGCGGCACCGCCTCCGGCGGCGGCGGCTCGTGGACGGCGCACGGCGCCGAGGGCGGAACGGCCTCGGGCGGCGACGGCTCCTGGACCGCCCACGGGGCCTACGGCGGCTCCGCCTCGGGTGGCGAGGGGACCTGGACGGCGCACAACGCCTATGGCACGACCGCGTATCACACCGCCGGCTCGGGCACGACGACGGTGTACGGCACCGACAACGCCTATCATCCGACGTACTACGGCGGCACCTACTACGGCTATCACCCACCGACGACGGTGAACTACTACGGTTCGGGCTGTTACGACTGCGGCGGCTGGTCGAGCGCCGGCGCCGCGGCGGCCGGCGCGACGCTCGGACTGGCGACCGGCGCGGCCATCGGCGAAGCGGCGGAAGCGAACACGGCGGCCAACGCGTACACCGCCGGGTACGCCGCCGGCAGCACCAGCGCCGCCTACACCACCGGCGCGATCTACGCGACGTTGCCCGCCGGTTGCTCGCCCACCACGCTCGCCGCCACGACCTACTACCTGTGCGGCAACACGTGGTTCAAACCGTCATACGGCGCCAACGGCGTCTATTACCGCGTCGTGCCGACGCCCTGACAACGAAGGAGACGGAGCATGGTGACCCGATTCGCGTTCGTGACGACACTGCTGATCCTGTCCGCCGGCGGCGCGATGGCGCAGATGCCGGGCGGCAACTCCGGCGAGCATCCGGTGCTCACGGCCTGCAAAGGCGACATCAAGCGGTTCTGCAGCAATGTTCCGGTTGGTGATGGGCGCGTGAAGGCGTGCATGAAGCAGCACCTCCCCGAGCTGTCGGAGCAGTGCAAGGAAGCGCTGTTCCAGGCGTGGCTGAAGGACTAGTGAGGCGACCGATGCGTCCGATGGTGCGCGCCCCTCGATTCGTCGCCTGTCTCGCCCTGCTCCTCGCCGGCTGCGCGACGCAGCAGCAGATGTTGCAACAGCGTCAGTTCCAGGCGGAGCAGGTGGCGTTGCAGCGGGCACGGTTCGACATGAACTGTCCGACCGCGACGGCGACCGTGCTGTCGTCCGATTTCATCCAACCGGCCATCCAGGGCCCCTGGGTGCAGGGGCTGCAGCGGCTCGAATACACCGTCGGCGTCGAGGGCTGCGGCGAACGCACCACGGTGGTGGTGATGTGTCAGGAGGGCACGGAGACCTGCTTCGCCACCAATCCGGGCCGCGAGATGGCGGCGCCAGCCCCGATGGCGGCGCCCGCGTATGGCGGCGCGTACAACGGCGCGGCGCCGGCGCCCGCGGCGGCCGGAACGAGCCAGAGCGCGGTGCTCACCGCCTGCAAGGCGGACATCGACCAATTCTGCAGCAACGTCCCGGTCGGCGGCGGCCGCGTCAAACAGTGCATGAAGTCGCACCTCTCGCAGCTCTCGGAGCAGTGCAAGGAAGCGCTGTTCCAGGCCTGGCTGAAGGACTGAGGCCCCGCGCCGAACCCCGATGCCCCACTCCGGCGCCGGCGGCGACCAGCGTTCGCCGACGGCGCCGGAACCGGAGACATACGATGCGCCCGTACCATATGCTGATCGCACTCACCGCGCTGGCGCTCGGCTGCGCCGCGAAGCAGCCGGCGACGTCCGCCGCGCCGCGATTCACCCTCGATCCGAAGAAGACCACCTGCGCCGAGTTCCTCGCCCTCGGCCGCGACGTGCAGCCGCGGCTGATCGCGTGGGCCGACGGCTACTCGCGCGCCGGCACGCTGCGGCAGCAGGACATCGGCGTCGTCGACGTCGACCGCCAGACCCAGGCGCTGGTCGTTGCCTGCGAGCAGGCACCGACCGAGAGCTTCTGGGACAAGGTGCGGGCGCACATGCCGGGCGGCAGCAAGCACGTCCAGCCGACCAGGATGACCTGCGAGGAGTTCGCCGACCTGAGCGAGAGCGAGCGCCCCGAAGTGGCCTACTGGATCGACGGCTACAACCACGGAGTGAAGCAGGATGACGTCGGCGCGATCGATCTCAGGCGCGATACCGCCACCATTCTCGTCGCCTGCAAGCCGACGCCGCAGGAATCCGTCTGGAAGAAGATCGCGCAGGCCTTCTGACCGGATGACGGTGCGCGGGCGGCCGGAACGACCTCTTCGATCATGCCAGCGTCGCGACCGCACGGCCGCGCCCCGCTCGTGTCCTCGCGCCGGCGCCGGACCGGCAACGCGGCGCGCCCGTCCTCTCGCGCCGCGCTGCAATTGCTGGCGCTCTCGCTCGGCGTCACCCTCGCCGCCGCGCTCGATGAGGACCGGCTCGCCGCCCGCATGACCTGCGCGGACTTCCTCGACCTCGCCCCGTCGCGACAGGCGGGCATCGTCGCCCGGATCGAGGGCGACCCCTCGACGCCGGACGGCGCCCACGGGTTGGCGCGCCGCGCCGCGGCGCTGGCCGCCGCCTGCCGCGGCGCCCGCGGCCGCCGGGTCGGCGATCTGCAACCGAGGCCGAGCGCGCGTTTCGCCACCGGAGCGCCGCTCGCCGCCAACTGAGTCGCCCGATGCCGCATCCGCTCCTCGCCGAGATCAAGCCGTGGGACAGCCGCCTGGCGCGCTGGGCGATCCAGCCGCTGCGCGACACCGCCGTCACGCCGAACCACCTCACCACCGCGTCGCTGCTCACCGGGCTCATGGCGGCGGCGCTCTACGCCGTCGGCACGGCGCCCGCCGCGCTCTGGGCGGGCGTCTGCTACATCCTCTCGGCCCTGCTCGATCACGCCGACGGCGAGCTGGCGCGCGCGGCCGGCAAGGCCTCGGCGCTCGGCCATCTCTACGATCGGCAGTGCGATCTGGTGGCGCGGACGGCGCTGTTCCTCGGCCTGGCGTTGCACACGCGCCCGGTGCTCGGCGGGCTCGCCGTCGCCTGCGGCGTGGCCGGCGCCGCGGCGCTGGTCATCATCTTCACCCTGCGCAGCGACCTGGCGGAGCGCGGCGTCGCCGGCGCTCTCGATCAGCCGAGCGCCGCCGGCTTCGACCTCGGCGACGTGCTGTACCTGATCGCACCGCTCGGCTGGCTCGGCTGGCTGCCGCCCTTCGTGCTCGCCGCCGGCATCGGCGCGCCGCTGTTCGCCCTGTGGACGGCGCGCGCCTGGCGCGGCGCGCGAGGCGCCCGGTGAGCGAACCGCCGGCGCGCCGCGCGCCGCTGATCGGCCCCGGCGTGTTCGCCGCCGCCGGCGGCGCGGCGCTGTTCGTCGCCGTGCTGCGCTCGCAGGGCGTCGGCGCGGTGGTCGCCGCCCTCGCCGTCGCCGGCCCGGCGCTGCTGCCGATCGCCGCCTTCCACGCCGTGCCGCTGCTCGCCAACGCGCTCGGCTGGCGGCGGCTGCTGCCGCCGGCGGCGCCCGTGGGTCTGGGCGCGCTGGTGCACGCGCGCTGGATCAGCGAGTCGGTCAACGGCCTGCTGCCGGTGGCGCAGATCGGCGGCAACGTCGTGCGCGCGACGCTGCTGGCGCGCCGTGGCGTCGCCGGTGGCGCCGCCGGCGCCAGCGTGGTGCTCGACGTGACCCTGAACGTCGTCGCCCAGATCGTCTTCACCCTGCTCGGCCTGGGGCTGCTGCTGAGCACCGCCGGCGCCCGCCTCGCCGGCCCGGTGCTGCTCGGCACGGCGATCATGGCGGCGGCGCTGCTCGGCTTCGTGCTCGCCCAGCGACGCGACGTGTTCGCCGGCGGCGCCCGCCTGTTGCGCGCCGTCACCGGCCGCCTCGGCCAGCGCGATCTCGGACGCGATGCCGCGGCGATCGACGCCGCGGTGCGCGCCCTCTACGGGCGTCGCGCGGCGCTGGTCGGCGCCACCACCTGGCATCTCGCGAGCTGGATCGCCGGCGCCGGCGAGGTATGGCTCGGGCTCTACTGCCTGGGCCATGGCGTGGACGTGGTCACCGCGCTGCTGATCGAGAGCCTGGGCCAGGCGCTGCGCAGCGCCGCGTTCTTCGTCCCCGGCGCGCTCGGCGTCCAGGAGGGCGGCTACCTGCTGCTGGGCGGCGCCTTCGGCATCGCGCCGGAGACGGCGCTGGCGCTGTCGTTGGTGAAGCGCAGCCGCGAGCTGCTACTCGGTCTGCCGGGGTTGGCGGTCTGGCTCTTCGAGGAGGCCGCGGTCCGCAACGCGGCCGTGGGTTCCGTCGGGGTGGGGGAACGATGAACGAGACGAGCCTGAAGGCGCGCGCCTTCAGCGAGATCATCCGCCGCGGCAGCCGGGCGCTGCGCGGCACCGGCAGGCGCTACGTCCAGCTCGATCCGGCGCTGCTGCTGCGCGACGCCAGCGCGCGCACCGGCCTGCGCGACTTCGGCGAGCCCGGCTTCCGCCCGCCGCT
Source organism: bacterium (assembly GCA_019637795.1). Taxonomy (NCBI): domain Bacteria; species bacterium. The sequence continues at coordinate 154,127 of JAHBUY010000009.1, forward strand.
CGAGCGGCTGTTGCGCTCGTACGACCGCGAGGCCGGCCTGACGCTGCTCGGCCGCATCGCCGCCCGCCAGGACACCGTCCGCCTGCTCGCCAACCGGCTGCAACTCGTCGCCGAACGCCAGCGCCATCCCGAGCTCGCCGCCGAGCCGATCCGCCAGCCGTGGTTCGTGACCGGCCTGCCGCGCACCGGCACGACGCTCCTGCACGGTCTGCTGGCGCAGGATCCCGGCCATCGCGCCCCGCTGCACTGGGAGATGATGTACCCGGTGCCGCCGCGCGGCCGCGCCCGCGGCCGCAACGACCGGCGGCGCGAGCTGGCCGAGCGGCAGATCCGGTGGTTCCACCGCTTGGCGCCCGACTTCCGCCGCATCCACCCGATCGGCGCCAGTCTGCCCGAGGAATGCCTGATCATCACCAGCCACTCGTTCCTCAGCTTCCAGTTCCAGACCAGCCATCGCGTGCCCAGCTACCAGGCCTGGCTGGAGGCGCAGGACCTGCGCCCCGCCTACGCGCAGCACCGCCAGATCCTGCAACAGCTCCAGTGGCGGACACCGCCGCGGCACTGGGTGCTGAAGGCGCCGGCGCACCTCTACGGCATCGAGGCGATCGCCGACGTCTATCCGGACGCGGCGGTGATCATGACCCATCGCGACCCGCTGCAGGTCGCCGCCTCGGTGGCCAGCCTCCACTTCACCCTGCGCAGCACCTTCAGCGACGTCGCCGATCCGCACGAGATCGGGGCCGAGGTCTGCGCCCGCTGGGCGGAGGGCATGACCCGCGCCCTGGCCGCGCGTGACCGCGGCGTCCTCCCGGCGGCGCGCGTCGTCGACGTGAGCTACGACGCGCTGGTCCGCGATCCGCTGGCGGCGGTGCGGCAGGTGTACGCGCGGCTCGATCGCGCGCTCACGCCCAGCGCCGAGGAGCGGATGCGCCGCTTCCTCGCCGCCCACCCGAAGGACCGCTTCGGACGGCATCGGTACACGCTGGCGCAGTTCGGGCTCGAGCCGGCGCGGGTGCGGAGCGCCTTCGCCGCCTACTGCGCGCGCTTCGGGCTGTGATGGCGGGCGCGCGGCGCGCCCGGCGGGGCGGGCGATGGCGCGCGGCATTCGGTGCCGCGTGGCTCGGCCTCGCCAGCCTGGCCAGCGCGGCGCCGCTCACCTACGACCTCGCCGACTGCATCGAGACCGCCCTGCACAACAACCCCGACCTCTCCGCCGCCGCCGCCAGGATCGCCCTGGCGCGCGCCGCGCTCGGCGAAGCCGAGGCGCGCCGCTATGGCCAGGTGCGCTTCGAGCAGCAGTTCGGCGCCGTCAACGGCGCGACGGGCGACATCCTCGGGCCGCCGAAGCAGAACCGCAACTCGCTGCTCGAGGATCTCGGCCCCTACGTCCGCGGCGAGATCGGCCTCAGCGTGCCGATCTTCACCTTCGGCAAGCTCTCGTCGGCGCTCGACGCCGCCGAGCTCGGCCTGCGCAGCGAGACCGCCGGCGGCGAGGCGACGCGCGCCGACGTCGTGCTGCGGGTCAAGCAACTCTACTACGGCGTGCTGCTGTCGCGCATGCTCGGGCTGGTGCTGCACGACATGCTGGCGGACATGGACAAGGCGGTGGCGAAGACCCAGCAGCGCCTGGACGCCGGATCGACCAGCGTCACGGAGATCGACCTGCTCAAGCTGCAGGCCGGTCGGGCCCGGATCGCCAGCGGCGTGGTCGACATCGACGCTAGCTCCACCCTGAGCCTCGCCGCGCTGCGCCAGGCGATGGGCCTCGGCGACGACACCGAGATCGCGATCGGCGACACGCGCCTCGAGCCGGTGGCGGCGGAGATCGCGCCCCTCGCCCACTATCTCGAGACCGGCCCGCCGCGCCGCCCCGACGTGCGCCAGTTGCGCGACGGGCTCGACGCGCAGCAGGCGAAGGTCGACCGCGCCCGCGCCGGCTACTACCCCGATCTCTTCTTCGCCGGCGGCTTCCGCTACGCCGACGCGCCCAACCGCACCGAGCAGTCCAACCCCTTCGCCTACGACAACTTCAACTACACCTTCCCGTACGTCTTCCTCGGCGTGCAGTGGAACCTGAGCCTCTGGCAGACCAACGCCCGCGTCGACCACGCGCAGGCCGAGCTCGACGTGCTGCGGGCCCAGGCGCGCCGCGCCCGGTCGGGCATCGACCTGGAGATCCGCACGGCGTACAGCGACGTCGAGCGCGCCCGCGAGACCATGCGCACCACCGCGGCGGGGCGCAAGGCCGGCCGCGCCCTGCTGGTCCTGACGGTCGCCAACTTCGACCTCGGCATCGGCGAGGCGGAAGAGCTGTTCAAGGGCGTCGGCACCTACACCGAGGCATCCACCGACCACTTCCGCGCCGTCTACGACTACAACGTCGCGATCGCGACCCTCGGTCGCAGCGTCGGCGCGGAGCTCACCGCGCTCCAGTACGACGCCGCCCCGACGCGCGGCCCGGAGACGCCGTGAGCGCGGCGCAGCCGGCGGCGTCGGGCGCCGCCCTGCAGGTCGACCGCCTGGCGAAGCGTTACGGCGCGCTCGAGGCGGTGCGCGAGGTGAGCTTCCGCATCGACCCCGGCGAGGTCTTCGGGCTGCTCGGGCCGAACGGGGCGGGCAAGACGTCGACCATCGCCATGATCGCCACCCAGCGCCGCCCGAGCAGCGGCGACGCCCTGGTGTTCGGCCACCGCATCAGTCGCGACGTCGCGGCGGTGCGCCGCCTGGTCGGCGTCGTGCCGCAGGAGGTCGCGCTCTACCCGGAGCTGAGCGGACGCGAGAACCTGTGCTTCTTCGGGCGCATGTACGGCGTCGCCGCCGCCGCCCGCGCCAGGCGCGTCGCCGACCTGCTCGAGCTGGCGGGGCTGACGGCGCGCGCCGACGACCGCGTCGGCACGTACTCGGGTGGCATGAAACGCCGGCTCAATCTCGTCGCCGGCCTGGTCCACGAACCGCGCCTGATCCTGCTCGACGAACCGACCGTCGGCGTCGACCCGCAATCGCGCGACCGCCTGTTCGCGCTCGTCGCGCATCTGCGCGAGACCGGCAGCGCCGTGCTCTACACCACCCACCACCTCGAGGAGGCGGAGCGGCTCTGCGACCGCCTCGCGATCATGGACGGCGGTCGCATCGTCGCCACCGGCCGGCTCGACGAGCTGCTCGCCGGCGCCGGCTGCTCCGAGGTCATCGAGCTGCGCGGCCTGCCGGCCACCACCACCCTCGACGGCCTGCGCGCCGCCCCCGGGGTGCTGCGCCTCGAAGCCATCGACCGCGGCGTCCGCCTCTACGTGCACGGCGCCGCCCGCCTGCTCGCGCCGCTGCAGCAGGCGCTCGGCGCGGCCGCCGACGACGCCACCATCACCATCACCCCCGCCAGCCTGGAGACGCTCTTCCTGCAACTGACCGGACGGGCGCTGCGCGATCCATGACGATCCGCCGCCTCCTCCTCGTCGCCGGCCTCGCCGCCGGCCTCGCCGCGCCGATGCCGGGGAACGCCGCCGACGGCCCCCTGGCCCAGACCCGCGCCACGCTCGAGCAGACGCGGGTGATCATCGATCGCGACACCACGCACGATCGGAAGCTGGCCGAGCTGGCCGCGCTGCTGGCGGGGTTTCTCGACACCGATACGATGGGCAAGACGGCGCTCGACAAACACTGGGGCGCCTTCACCGCCGCGCAACAGCGCGAGTTCCTGGTCCTGTTCCGCGAGCTCTTCCAGCGCACCTACGTGCAGAAGCTGCTGCTCTTCGAGCGGCCCGACTTCGGCTTCGTCGGCGAGGACCTCCAGGGCCAGGACCAGGCGCGGGTGGACACCACGATCATCACGCCGCGCGACGACTTCGCCGTCACCTACCGCATGCGGCGCCAGGGTACGCGCTGGCTCGCCACCGACATCCAGATCGAGGACCTCAGCCTGACCACCAACTTCCGGCGCCAGATGGACCGCCTGCTGACCAGCGGCTCGCCGGCGGACCTGCTCGACCGCATGCGGCGCAAGTACGGTCCCAACGGCCAGGGCGGGGACGAACCGTGAAGCTCTGGGCGGTGATGGTGAAAGACGTGCGCCTGATCGCCCGCGATCGCTCGGCGCTGGTCTCGCTGCTGCTGGTGCCGATCGTCGTCATCGCCGTCATCGCCGAGATCCAGAGCGGCAAGGGCACGCAGGGCATCCCCTTCCCGATCGTCAACGAGGACGAGGGGCCGGTCGCCAACGCCCTCATCAAGGTGTTCCGCGAGCACCTCGACGTGCGGCTGGTGGACCGCGCCGAGGGCGAGCGCATGGTCGCCGTCGACAACCGCGCCGCGGCGTTGCTGGTGCTGCCGGCGGGTCTGAGCAAGCGCTACCTCACCAACAAGCCGAGCACCCTCGAGCTGCTCACCGATCCGGCGGAATGGGAGGAGCTGCAGGCCATCCGGGTCGTCTTCCTGCTCGCCGACCGCGACGCCGCCTCGCTCGGCGATCCGTTCGGCGAGGAGCTGCTGCACCTCGACGAGAAGAGCCTCACCAGCCGGCACCTGCGCTTCTCCTCGCTCGAACAGCACGTCCCCGGCTTCAGCCTCATGTTCGTGCTGATGAGCCTCATCTTCTCGGTCTCGTTCGGGCTGCGCGACGAGGAGGTGTGGGGCACCAGCCACCGCCTGGCCATGGCGCCGGTGTCGCGCGCCGCGGTGCTCGGCGGCAAGCTGGGCGCCCGCATGCTGGTCGGCATCGCCCAGCTCCTGATCCTGCTCGGCTTCGGACGCCTCGCCTACGGCATGACGCTGGGCGACTCGCCGGCGGCCCTGCTCGCCGCGGTCGTCTGCATCGTCTTCGCCATGGCGTGCTTCAGCGTCCTGGTCGCCGCCGCCGCCGGCAGCCGCGAGCGCATCATCCCGATCGGCCTCTCCGCGGTCTTCGTCCTGGCGGCGCTGGGCGGCTGCTGGTGGCCGTTCTTCAACCAGCCGGCGTGGATGCAGACGGCGGGACGCGCCGTGGTCACCACCTGGTCGATGTTCGCCATCCACGACGTGATGCTGCGCGGCCGGACCCTGCTCGACGTGCTGCCGACGCTCGGCGTGCTGATCGCCTACGGCGTCGTCTCCTTCGCCATCGGCCTGCGCTGCTTCCGTTACGCGGACACCTGAGTGATGAACCCCTCACCGCCGAGGCGCAGAGACGCGGAGACCATGTCGTTGCACTCGCAGTCTCGGCGCCTCCGCGTCTCTGCGGTGAAGCATTCTTTCCGCTTGCTGTGTCTCGTCAGCATCGCTGCCGTTGCGCGGCAGGCATCGGCACGGGTCGAGATCGGCGACCTCGACACCCCGCAGGCGGCACGCGAGATCAACCAGCGGGTCACCGATCCGGTCAGCCTGACGTGGTCGTTGAAGACCAAGAACACCCTCAACTTCCTGCTGCTCAGCGGGCACGGCAACCACCTGCAGAACCAGTTCCAGTTCCAGCCCACGCTGCCCTGGGCGCTCGGCGACCGGTTCAAGCTGATCGCGCGGCCGGAATTCACGCTGGTCGACGACACCGCGTTCGTGAACGCCAGCGACCAGGTGCGGCGCACCACCGGCGTCGGCGACACCATCCTCGATCTGGCGATCGGTCCGCGCTCGGATCCGTGGCTGGTGGCGGTCGGGCCGACGTTCGTGTTCCCGACCGCCAACCTGAAGCACACCGGCCAGGGCATGTGGCAGGTCGGGCCCGGTGGCGTGCTCGGCTACCGCGTCGAGCGCTGGCTGGCTGGCGTCATCCTGCAGCAGTGGTACTCCTACGCCGGGAACCGATCGACGGTGAGCGAGATGCACCTGCAGTACATCGGCAACTACGTGTTCGGCGACGGCTGGAACGTCGGCACGTCGCCGACCATGACCGTGAACTGGAAGAACGCCCCCGGCGAGCAGGTGACGTTCCCGATCGGCGTCACCGTCGGCAAAGTGGTGCGCCCCTGGACGCTGCCGGTGAAGCTGTCGATCGAAGCCGACTACTGCCCGGTGCGCTCCCCCGACGCGCCGCAGGCCATCATCCAGCTCACCGTCGCGCCGGTGATCCGCTCGCCGCAGACCGGCGACTGGTGATCGCGTCGGAAAGGACGACCCCATGCGCGCACTGGCGATCCGCCTCACCGCCGCCGCCGGCCTGCTGGCGGCGGGCTGCAACCCGTACATGGCCGCGGTGGGCGTGGTGACGCAGACCTACGGCGTCGCCACCGACGTGCGGCCCGTGTCGGTGCAGCTCTCGGACGACGAGATCGAAGCCAAGCTCAAGGCCGCCCTGCTGGAATCGCCGGTGCCGGGGACCGGCAGCCTCTCGGCCTACTGCCGCCAGGGCGTCGTCGTCCTCGCCGGCGTGGTGCCGCCGGGCTCGGACGCCGGCCGCGCCGCGGTGCGCATCGCCCGCGCCACCCCCGGAGTCGCGCGCGTCGAGACCTTCTTCGTCGATTCCGAGCCCGACGAGGCCGCTGACCTCGAGCTCGAGGGCAAGGTGAAGGCGGCGCTGATCGCCGATCCCAACCTGGTCGCCGGCCAGGTCGACATCAACGTCTACTCCGGCCACGTCATCCTGGTCGGCGTCGCCAGCAGCGTCGAGCAGATCGACGAGTTCGTCGCCGACGCCCGCGCCGTCCCCGGCGTGCTGTCGGTGCGCTCGTACATCCAGTTGCCGGACTGACGCGCCACCACGGATCGTACGGATGCCGTCGGCGTGGCGTTGCCGCCCCAGGCGGGGAAGCCGTTCGGGGCGTCGCGTCCCCGGTCGAGGACGTCGGCGTCAGGCGGCGCGACTCCGCCGGATCGACCGCTGACCGACGCCATCTCCCTTCGGCGGCTCCCAGCGGCAGCCCGAGGTGATGCCGGCGGCGTCACGCGCCGCGGCGCGACTCGCGGCGCGACCGTCCGCCGCTGCTGCGGCCAGAAGGCCGCCCGACTACTTCGTGTATTTGATCAACTGGCCGGTGACCACCTTGACGTTGATGTCGCTGGTGGCGCCGGTGGTGGTGACACCGCCGGCGGTGACCGTCGTTCCACGCAGGTTGCCGCTGTCGTCGACACCGAGCTGCGAGGTTTCCGTCGTGCGGACCTGCGTATCCGTCTTCGTCGAGGTGCCGATCCGCTCCCGACCGGTGCCCAGGATGATCACCCCGTCGGCTCCCTCCGCCTGAGCCTTCTCGACGAGCTCCTTCTGGATCCGGTCGAAGGAGAAGATCTCGTCCCCCTGACTGCGCACCTCGCCCATCACGGTGTACGGACGCGACACGTCCTTGGCGTCGAAGTACACGTCGACGTGCGACGTCGGCGCATACGACCGGCCGACGTACTCACTGGAGAGGCACCCGGCCAGTGTGGCCGAGAGCAGCGCGGTCGCGCACACGCGAGGCAGCCGGAGCGCGAGGCGTGCCGCGTCGACGGACTGGCGAAGAGGACTTGGCCACATGGAGACCTCCGGTCGAGCTGTTCTGCCGGCCACGAGACGGACCCGTTACACGGACCGTTCCGGGGATTCAAACCTGGGGCTCGGCAGGCGTCGCTGCGGGGTTTGACGGGCGTGTCGCTGCCGCCTGGGTCGGTCATGGTTCTGGCCCGTTCCACGCGTTGACCCGCGATCGGCCGACCGTGAACCGGCGCCGCGGCGCGCGGTCCGCCGGCCGGCCGTGCCACGGCCCCTGGGGGCGAAGAGGCTCCCGGAGAAGCGGGAGTGGACCCACAGCAGCCCAGGCGTTCAGCGCCGGCGACGGCTGAGCAGCGTCGCCACGGCCTCGTAACGAGTCCGCCGCTCACCCCAGTCCCAGCCGGCGGGCGATGATCACCTTCATGATCTCGTTCGTACCGGCGTAGATCGACTGCACGGCGGCGTCGGCGTAGTCCATGGCCAGCGGGTATTCGAGCATGAACCCGTAGCCGCCGAAGAGCTGCAGGCACTCGCTGGTCAGGCGCTTCTGCAGGTCGGTGGTCCACCACTTCGCCATGCTGACCTCGGTGACGATGTCGTCGCCGCGCACGTGCGCCGCCAGCAGCTTGTCGATGAACGCCTGCCCGACCTCGACCTCGGTGGCCAGCTCGGCGAGGCGGAACTGGGTGTTCTGGAAGCCCGCGATCGGCTGCCCGAACGCCGTCCGCTCCTTGGTATAGGCGATGGTGTCGAGCAGGGCGCGCCGGCACGAGGCGATGGAGGCGACGGCGATGCTCAGCCGCTCCTGCTGCAACTGCTCCATCAACTGGACGAAGCCGCGGCCCTCGACGCCGAGCAGGTTCGATACCGGCACGCGGCAGTCCTCGAAGGCGAGCTCGCTGGTGTCCTGGCCGCGCAGACCGAGCTTGTCGAGCTTGCGGCCGCGCACGAAGCCGGGCGTGTCGGCCTCGACCAGGATCAGGCTGATGCCCCTGTGCGCCGGCTGCGCGTCCGGGTCGGTCTTGCAGACGACGACGAAGAGGTCGCCGATCTGGCCGTTGGAGATGAACGTCTTGCTGCCGTTGATGACGTAGTGGTCGCCGTCGCGGCGGGCGCGGGTCTGCACGTTGGCGAGGTCCGACCCGGTGCCCGGCTCGGTCATGGCGATGCCGAGCAGGATCTCGCCGGCGATCGCGCCCGGCACCCAGCGCCGCTTCTGTTCCTCGCTGCCGTAGTGCAGCAGGTAGGGCATGACGATGTCCGAGTGCAGCGAGATCATCATCGCGTGCGCCCGGATGTCGGCCATCTCCTCGATGATGATGGCGTCGTAGAGGAAATCGCCGCCCGACCCGCCGTACGCCACCGGCTGGTTGGCGCCGAGGAAGCCCGCCGCGCCGGTCTTGCGCCAGGTCTCGCGGTCGCTCATGCCGCGCTCGTTCCACTGCGCGACGCGCGGCGCGATCTCCTTCTCGGCGAACTTGCGGAACTGCTCGCGGAAGAGGTCGTGCTCGGGAGAGAAGAGGTCTCGCTTCATGGCTCACCACGGAGGAACACGGAGGGAAAACCAGACGGACACAGAGGACCCTGCGTCCCTCCGTGGTGAAAAGCAACCTAGTGTCCCGAGTCGGAAGTTCGTCACCTATTTCGCCGGCCCTCGACGCCCCTGGCTGCGTTGCCCCTCCTTGGAATATTCCCGATATTCCTGCGTCGGGACGCCTTGGCAGGGGCGCCGATTGCTTGCCGAAATAGGCAACGAACTTCCAACTCGGGACACTAGGCGGTGCGCTTGCGGCGGCGCGGCGCCGCCTTCTTGCGCGTCGTCGTGGCGCGGCGGCGCGGCGCCGCCTTCTTCGCGGCGCCCGCCGGCTTGGCCGCGGCGCCCTCGAGGCTGCGGCGCAGCTCGTGCACGTACTTCTCGACCTGCGTCGCGATGTCGACGCCGTTCTTGCGCAGCATGTCGGCCAGCTTGCGCAGGCGATCAGCGACCTGCTGCAGGTTCTTCGGCGCCGCCTTGGCGCGCTTCTCGAAGTCGCGCCGCAACTGCCGCGCCGCCTTCTCGACGTCCCTGATCAGCTTGTTGATCCGCTCCCTGGGTCCTGCCGCCATGTCGGTCCTCCCTCGGTAGACGTGGGCGCTGTAAAGCACAGAAGTCATCGGCTGTCAGCTCTCGGCTTCTCGGCCGCCATCTGTCAGCTCGCGGCCTTCGGCGATCGATCCGCAGTGCATGTAGCGTTCCGTCCCCGCCACCGGCACCCCTCGATCCGAGAGCCGACATCCGAGCGCTGACCGCCGACGGCGGCCGTTCCGCCTCAGCGCAGCGTCGCCACCGTCACCCCGGCACCCCCTTCGTTGGCTTCGCCGCCGCGGAAGCCGGCGCAGTAGGGCGAGGTCGCGAGGTGGTCCTGGATGGCGCGGCGCAGGGCGCCGCTGCCAATGCCGTGGACGATGCGCACGGTGTCCTGGCCGGCGCGGACGGCGCGATCGAGGAAGCCCTCGAGTCGCTCCAGCGCGTCGCGGGCGCGCAGGCCGATGACGTTCAGCTCGCCGAGGCCGCGCTCCTCGCTCGCCGACGCGATGGCGACGCTGGCACGCGGCGCGGCGGCGGCGGCAATGCGGCGCAACTGGCCCGCCGGCACCTCGAAGCGCATGGTGCCGCGTTGGATCCAGGCGCGGGCGCCATCGACCGCGAGCAGCTCGCCCTCGATGCCGCGGTCGCCGACCGCGACGGTGTCGCCCACCGCCACCTCCCCGCTCGCCGCCGGCGCCGCGCGCGGCGGCGGCGCGGCGTCCGCGAGCTGCTCGCGCGCCGCGATGGCCGCCTCCTGCTCGCGGGTGAAACGGTCCAGCGCGGCACGCGCTTCGACCACGCCGCGCACCCCCTCGAGCTGGGCGCGGCCCTCGGCCTTGAGCTGGCGCAGGAAGGCGCGCGCTTCGCGCACCTCGGCCTGCCAGGCGCCGCGGCGGCGTTCGCGGAGCTCGCCGAGCAGGCGCGCCGATTCGGCCGCGTTCTCCTCCTGGATGCGCGCCTGCTCGGCGGCGGCGCCGAGGCGCGCCGCGAGCGCGGCGCGGGTGCGCTCGAGGCGCTCGAGGGCGGCGTTCAGGAGGCGCGCCTGTGCCGGCTGGACGCTCGCCGCGGTGTCGAGGATCGCCTCCGGCAGGCCGAGGCGGCGCGCGATCGGCAGCGCCAGGCTGCGGCCGATCGAATCGTAGACCAGGCGATAGCGCGGCGTCAGCGACTCGACGTCGACGTCCACCGCCGCCACGGCGCAGCGCGGGTCCTCGAGCGCCAGCAGCTTGACCGGCGTGTAGTGGGTGGTCAGCGCGAGATGCGCGCCCTGGTCGTCGAACCAGCGCAGCAGGCCGACGGCGAGCGCCGCGCCCTCCTCGGGATCGGTGCCGACGCCGGGCTCGTCGAGCAGCACCAGCGCGCCGCGCGCGCCGGCGGCGGCGATCTCGCGCAGGTTCGCCACGTGCGCCGAGAAGGTCGAGAGGTTGCGTTCGATGTTCTGCTCGTCGCCGACGTCGGCGTAGATCGCCGCGAAGCACGGCAGGCGCGCGCCCTCGGCGGCGGGGATCAACACGCCGCTCTGCGCCATCAACGCGCACAGTCCGAGCGTCTTCAGCGCCACCGTCTTGCCGCCGGTGTTCGGGCCGGTGACCACCAGCACGCGCCGGTCGGCGGGGAGCAGGACGTCGATCGGCGTCACCGGCCGGCCGGTGAAGAGCAGCCCGGGGTGGCGGGCCTCGCGCAGCTCGACCGCGTAGTCGCTGAAGCGCGGGCGCGTGCAGCGGTAGGCGCGGGCGAAGCGGGCGGCGGCCACCAGGCAGTCGACCTCGACCAGGGCGTCGATGCTGTCGCTGATCGCCGCGTGCCCGGCGCCGGCCAGCCCGGTGAGATCGGCGAGGATGCGCTGCACGATCAGCTCCTCCTCGCGCGTCGCCAGCAGCAGCTCGTTGTTCATCTCGACCGCGAACAGCGGCTCGACGAAGAGCGTCTCGCCAGAGACGGAGCGATCCTGCACCACGCCCGGCATCTGGCTCACCGCCGCCGCGCGCACCGGGACGACGAAGCGGTTGTTGCGCAGGGTGACGTACTGGTCGCCGATGACGTCGGCGAGACCGCGCCGCGCCACCAGCTCTTCCAGCTTGCGCTGCAGGCCGTCGCGCAGCCGGCGGATCGTGGCGCGCACGCGCGCCAGCGCCGGGCTGGCGGCGTCGAGCACGTTGCCGTCGTCATCCAGCGCCCGCCCGAGCTCGGCTTCCAGGGCGGGAAAGGCGACCAGGCGCTCGGCGAGGCCGGCGAGCGTCGGCGCCGCCTCGCCGTGGCGGCGGAAGAAGGCGCCGGCGGCGCGGATCGCCGCCAGGGTGTCGCGCACGGCGACCAGCGCCCTGCCGTCGAGCACGAAGCCCTCGTGCGCCGCGCTGCGGAGCTGCGGCCGCACGTCGGCGAATGCCGGCAGCGGCGGATCGCCGTGCCGCTCGAGCAGCCGGTGCAGCTCCCAGGCGCGGTCGAGCGCGCGGTCGGCGGCGGCGCGATCCGCGATCGGCGCCAGCGTCCGGCACCGCTCCCGCCCGGCCGGCGAGGCGGCGAGCTCCGCCAGCCGCGCCGTGACGCGCGGAAAGTCGAGAGCGACGAGATCGCGCGGCCGCATGCCGCCGACGCTTACCTGCCGTCCCTGCCCTTCGCCACCCTGACGACGCGGCACGACGGCGCCGCCCGGCGCCTCGCGCGCCGCCGCGGGCGGCCGGCGTTGACACCGCCTTCGGCTGGCGGCCCTACCGCGGCACCAGCCGCACGGCGACGGAATGCGAGGTGTCCTGCAGACAGCCGACCCACCAGTCGCGCCAGCCGTACTTCGCGCGCAGGAGGGCGCGGATCGCTTCGTGTCCGCCGCCGGCGACGGGCACGGCGTCGTAGACCGCCGACCCGCCGGCGCGCTCCAGACTGACGCGGGGCGCGGCCCGCACATCCACCAGCCACTCCCGGTCGGGCACCGGCGCCTCCAACCAGAGCGCCCCGTCGTGCTCGGCGAACCAGACGCGCGTGCGCCGCGTGCCGCCGTCGGCCCGACGCGTCTCCAGCACCGCGACCCCGCTCGCCTCGAGCGCCGTCCAGGTGAGGAACGCGAACGCGAGCAGGAGCGTGACGACGATCACCACCGCACACGGCACCGGGCGCATTCAACGGGCACTGTCTCAGAGCCGCGGCGAAACACCAAGCGCCCGGGCGCTTCGGCGCAGCAGGCGTTGTCGCATCCGCCGCGCCCGTTCGCGCAACGTCCGAACACGTGGCACCGCCTGGATCACCAGGCATCGCTCCGCACCCGCCATCTCGGGCCCCAGCCGCCGCTGCCGGCGGCTCCTCTCCGCCACGTACGCGACCGTCCACGCGGCCGCTCAGCGCGAGACGGCGGCGGGCGGCGGGTCCGGCAGGCGCGGCAGGTCGAGGTGGCCCGGGGCGAGGGTGCGATAGGTCGCGCCGCTGCGCGGGTCGACCAGGGTGTCGGCGTCGCCGTGCAGCTTCGGCCGGGCGTAGACCAGGCGTAGCGCCTCGCGGTGCGGCAGCGACAGGTAGCGCTCGCCGTAGCGACGGAGGATCGCCGCGCGCACCCGCGGCGCGTGGCGGGCGCTCATGGTGGGAAAGATGTGGTGCTCGACGTGATAGCCGAACTGCAGGTGCAGCGTCTCGATCCAGCGCGGGTTGCGCACCGAGAGCGAGTTGGCCAGCGGATCGTTGGTCGCGGTGAGCGGGTTCAGATAGTGGTTGGTGGCGATGTACGCCATCAGCAGCGCGTTGGCGGTCATCGCCGGGACCACGGCGAGGAAGACGAACCGCCACGGACCGATCAGCGCCAGCCAGAGGACCCAGAGCGCCAGCATGCTGCCGGTCTCGAGCCACACCGTGCGGCGCGCGATGCGGCGGTAGAAGCCCTTGCGCTCGCTCTGCAGCAGCAGCACCACCCAGGTCTGGAGCGTGAAGCCGGTGGGCAGGAAGAGCCAGCTCGCCCATGCCCCCGATCCCGGCGCGATCGCCTCCAGGCGCTGCAGGTAGGGATTGCGCCGCCACACCGCCAGCGTGCCGTACTGGTCGGTGTCGGCGAGCAGATGGCCGGTGTGGGCGTGGTGCGTCTGGTTGTGCCAGGCGCTCCACAGCGTCGGCGAGGTGGCGTAGGGCAGGAAGGCGACGTAACCGATGGCGCGCTCGAGCCCGCGGTGGCCGGTGACGGCGTGGTGCAGGGTTTCGTGGGCGAGGAACCCGAGGCAGCCCCAACTGTGGCCGATCGCGACGCCGCACAAGAGCGCCGCCCACCACGGCAGGGCGCCGCCGAGCCCGAGCGCGATCAGGCCGACGATCACGGCGCCGTGCACCGCCAACCACCCCAGGCGCGCCGGCCGGCGGCGGAAGATCTCCGGCGGCAGATCCGCTCGCAGCTCGCGCGCGTAGTCGTGCATGTCGCGCAGTTGGCGCGCGGCACGCTGGTGGTCGGTGGAGGAAGAGGACATGGGTATCGACCGGTCTGGGCCCGCAGCGTCCCACCTTGGAGCCGGAGGCGCCCGCCGATCAAGCCCCATCCCCGCCGCGCGGTCCGGGTGCCTCGCCGGCCGGGGTGGTGTAAGCCTGGCGGCATGATCGTCGTCACGAACCGCATCCCGGTGGCCAAGGGGCACGAAATCGACTTCGAGGACCGCTTCCGGCGGCGGGCGCACCTGGTGGATCGGGCGCCTGGCTTCGTGCGCAACGAGGTGCACCGGCCGAAGCCGATGACCTTCGACCACCAGAGCGGCGGCTGGAAGGACGACCCGGACGGCCAGGGCTACTACGAGATCAAGACCTGGTGGCGGACCTTCGAGGACTTCGTCGCCTGGACGAAGAGCCCGGCCTTCGCCGAGGCGCACAACAGCCGCCCGCCGAAGGAGATGTTCGCGGGGCCGAACGTGCTCGAGGTGCACGAGGTCCTGACGAGCACCGATGCCCCGGCCTGAACGGCGGCGGCGCGGCGCGCCGCGGGCGCGCCTTGACTCCCCCCGGACCCCCCGTTAGCGACGAAGCCGCATGTCGACGTGGCTGGCGGCGCGGGTGATCGGCACCTTTCTCCTGCTCATCACCGTCTTCTTCTTCATCCTCACCTACGATCCGATCCTCAAAGTCGTCGACCTCGGCGCCGCCCTGGCGCAGGTGTCGGCGATCCTCAGCTACGGCGTGCTGAAGGTGATCGGCGCCCTCGGCGGCTTCCCGGTGCACCGCATGCACACCATCATGGGATCGGGGAGCTTCGAGGTCGACGTCGCGCCGGCGTGCTCGGGGGCGGTGCCGACCAGCATCTACATGGCCGCCGTGTTCGCGTACCCCTCGAGCTGGCGATCGCGCGCCATCGGCGCGGCGCTCGGCATCGTCACCATCCAGATCGTCAACATCGTCCGCGTCAGCGCGCTGTTTCTCATCGGCCTCTTCTTCCACGAGATCTTCCACGACACGCACGTCTACGTCGCCCAGGCGCTGGTGGTGTGCGTGGCGGTGGCGTTGTGGCTCTTCTGGGCGACGCGGTACGCCGATGCGCCTGCGCATTGACCCGTGGCTGTTCCTCGGCAAGCTGGTCGTCCTGCTCTTCGTCGCCTACTGGGCGTGGATGCCGCTGGCGCCCGCCTACACGCGGGTGCTGCTGCGCGCGTCGCAGGTCGGGGTGTGGTTGTCGGAGCTCTCCACTGACCCCGCCTGGAGCCACCAGACCGAGCTGCTGATCCGGCCGGACATCAGCCCGACGGCGATCTTCTTCTACCAGCGGGCGATGTTCCCGCCGTACGGCCTCGACCCGCAGGGCATCCCGGCGGAGTGGATCATGGCCAACCTGGTGCTGCTGGTGCCGCTGATGCTGGCGACGCCCGCGCCGACCTGGCGGACGCGCATCGTCCGCCTGGCGCTCGCCCTCGCCATCGCCCTGCTGCTGCAGGTGTTCGACGTCGTCGTCGGCATCAAGTCGTACTACGCGGCGACCTTCCCCAACGCCTTCAGCGCCTTCTCGGCGCGCCTGTACCAGTTCCTCGATGCGTTCGTGCAGAGCTGGGACACCCAGCTCTTCCCGTTCCTGATCTGGGCCGGTATCCACCTGCGCCAGCTCCTGCCGGCGGCACTGGTGCCCGAGGCCGCGCCGGCGGCCGCGGCGAGCGCCAGTCGCGCGGAACGGCGGCGGCACCAGGCCAGAGACCGATGAACCCCCCTCGCCAGCGTTGGACCCGGAGGTGGAGCATGCTGCGGACGCTGATCGCCTGCCTCGTCGCGACCGCCGCCGTCGCGGTCGAGATCGATCCCGCGAAGGTGGTGGACCTCACCTATCCGTTCGACGCGCGGACGATCTACTGGCCGACGGCGGAGCATTTCGCGCTCGACACCGTGGCCAAGGGCGACACGCCCGGCGGCTACTGGTACGAGGCGAACAACTACCGCGGCGCCGAGCACGGCGGCACGCACATGGACGCGCCGGCGCACTTCGCGCGCGGCGGCGCCAGCGCCGAGCAGGTGCCGGCGACGGCGGGAATCGGGCCGCTAGTCAAGGTCGACGTCAGCGCCGCGGCGGCGGGCAACGCCGACTATCGCCTGTCGCGCGCCGACCTCGAGGCCTGGGAACGCGCCCACGGCCGCATACCGAAGGGCGCGATCGTGGTGATGTACAGCGGCTGGGGCGCCCGCTGGCCGGATGCGAAGCGCTATCTCGGCACCGACGCGCCGGGGGACGTCGCCAACCTGCACTTCCCCGGCTTCTCGCAGGACGCGGCCGAATTCCTCGTGCGCGAGCGCGAGATCAACGCCATCGGCGTCGACACGCCGAGCATCGACTACGGCCCGTCGACCGACTTCATCGTCCACCGCATCATCAACGGCGCCGGCAAGCCCGGCTTCGAGAACCTGGCGCGCCTCGACCAGGTGCCGGCCACGGGCGCGACGCTGATCGCGCTGCCGATGCCGATCGGCGGCGGCTCGGGCGCCCCGCTGCGGGCGATCGCCGTGCTGCCCTGAGGTCGCGCGCCGGCGGACGGATCGACACACGGATGAAGCAGAACCCGCGCCTCGCCCGGCTCCGATCGAACGCCAACGCCCGCCGTGCCCACGTCTGCTGACGCAGTCGCCCGCAGTGGAGCATCGGTGTCGTCGGTCGATCGTTGGTGGGGTGGCGGGATCGTCCTAGTCTCCCTCCTGGTTGCCTGCGGGCGGGCGCCGGAGCCGGTGACGCCGCCGCGGCTGACCGTGGCGGAGACGGCGTACGACTTCGGCCAGGTGCAGCAGGGCACGCCCGTCGAGCATACATTCGATCTCGGCAACGGCGGTGGCGCGCCGCTGACCCTGATCGACCTGCGCACGGCCTGCGACTGCACGGCGGCGATCGACGGCCCGCGCGATCTGGCCCCCGGCGCGCACGCGGCGGTGCGATTGCGCTGCGACACCAGCGCGGCGCCGGGACCGCAGCGGCGGACGGTCACCGTGTACAGCAACGATCCCGAGCGGCGGGCGCTGCTGCTGGCGCTCACCGGCACCGTGGCGCTGGTCGCCGCCGCCGACCCGCCGCGCGTCTACCTCGGGCCGGTCGCCGCCGGCAGCGGCGCGGTACGGGTGGTGGCGCTGCGCGCCGGCAACGACGGGGTGCGCTTCCTCGCCGTCGAGGGCGGCGGGCCGCAGTTGCGGCCGCATCTCGAGAACGGCGACGGCGGGCGGACGCTGGTCCTCGACACCGCCCCCACCGCCCCTCCCGGGCCGTTCCAGACCGCGGTCCGGGTGCTGACCAGCAGCCCGGCGCGGCCGGTGATCGAGATCCCGATCGCCGGCACCATCGACGCCGCGACGCCGACCGCGGCGAACGGCGCCGCGCCATGACGCGCGCGCCGCGGCTCGACGTCATCGGCTTCGGCTTCAACACCATCGACCACGTCTGCGTCGTCGACCGGCCGCCGCTCACCGACGGCAAGGCGCGCGCCCGCGCGTATCAACAGCTCCCCGGCGGCCAGGTGCCGACCGCGCTGGTGGCGCTGCAGCGCTGGCGGCTGCGCACCGCCTACATCGGCCCCTTCGGCGACGACGCCGGCGGCGCGCTGCAACGCCGCTCGCTGGCAGCGGCGCGCGTCGACCTCAGCGGGGCGGTGCAGCGGCGCGGCGTCGCCAGCCAGACGTCGGTGATCCTCGTCGACGCGGTCACCGGCGAGCGCAGCATCCTCTGGCACCGCCCCCCGGAGCTGGCGCTGCGCGCCGGCGAGCTGGATCTGTCGCTCATCGGCTCCGGACGGGCGCTGCTGCTCGACGCCGCCGACGCCGACACGGCGCTGCTCGCCGCCGAGCGAGCACAGGCGTCCGGCATGCTGGTGATGCTCGACGTCGACGAACCCGGACCGCGCACCGGCGAGCTGCTGGCGCGCAGCACCGTCGTCATCGTCGGCGACGGATTCCCGCCGCGCCACACCGGCATCGCCGACCTCGCCGCCGCACTGCGCCACATGGCTGCCGCCGGCCCCCGGCTGGTCGTCGCGACCCTCGGGGCCGGCGGCGCCCTCGCCTGGGCCGACGGTCGCTCGCACTACGTGCCAGCCGTTCCCGTCCCGGTGGTCGACACCACCAGCGCCGGCGACTGCTACCACGCCGCGGCGCTGTTCGGACTGCTGCACGGGTGGACGACCCCGCGCACCCTGCGCTTCGCCGCCGCCGCCGCCGCGCTCGCCTGCACGCGCCTCGGCGGCCGCTCGAGCATCCCCGAGCTGGGCGACGTCGAGCGCCTCGCCGACCGCCTCGCATAAGCGGCCGCCCGCCCCGCGGGCGCGGCCGCCGCCACCAGACCTGGATTGACTCACCGCCGACCGCTGGTAGAACTGACCGGTCAGTATCGGAATTGCCGGGGGTCATGCGAGGGCGAAAGAAGAGCGCGGACACGCGCGCGGCGATCCTGCGCTGCGCGGCGGAGGTCTTCTCGCAGCGGCCCTACCACGAGGTGCTGACCGACGAGATCAGCTCGCGGCTCCACATGGGCAAGGGCACCCTGTACCGGTACTTCCCCTCCAAGGAAGAGCTGTACTTCGCCACCCTGGTCGACGGCCTGCAGGGCATGCAGGACGCGATCGAGGCGGTGCTCAGCGAGCCGGGACCGCTGGAGCGGACGATCGAGGCGCTGACCAGCACGATCATCGGCTACTTCTGGCAGCGGCGGGATTTCTTCGTGCTGCTGCACCGGCACGAGACGAAGATCGACCCGAACGAGCGGGTCGAATGGCAGCAGCGGCGCGAGGCGGTGGTCGAGAAGGTCGGGGCGCGCATCGCCGCCGAGCTCGGGCGCAACCGCATGGAGCCGCGCCTGGCGGTGGAGATGTTGTTCGGCATGATCCGCTCCGCGTGTCTGTATCGCGACGACCGCGCCAAGCCCGATCAGTTGGCGCGCCTGGTGACGCGCACCTTCCTCGGCGGCGTGCGCGGGCAGAGCGAGCACGCCCCCGCGCCCGCGCTGGCGCGCCGGCGCGCCGCTGGAGGAAAGCGATGACGGGGGCGACCCGCGTCCTCGGCGTCGTCACCCTGCTGGCGCTGCTCGGCGCCTGCGGCAGGTCCGCGAGCTCCGAGCAGCCGCTGGCGATGGCGGCAACGCCCACCGTGCCCGAGCCGCTGCAGATCACCGTGGCGCCGGTGTCGCTGCGCCCGACCAAGCGACTGCTCAAGTTCGTCGGCACGCTGTTCGGCAACCAGGAAGTGAAGCTGTCCAGCCAGGTCGAGGGGCAGATCGAGAAGATCAGCGTCGACCTCGGCGACCGCGTCACGGCCGGCCAGGTGCTGGTCGAGATCGACGACACCAGCGCCCGCGCCCAGTTGCGCGAGGTCGAGGCGCGGCTCGCCAAGGCGCGCGCCGACGAGCAGCGCGGCCGCGAGCTGTTGAAGAGCAACGTCATCTCGCCGCAGGAGCACGAGGCGATGCAGACCGCGGTGACCGTCGCCGAGGCGCAGCGCGACGCGATGCACGTGGCCCTGGCGCACAAGCAGGTGCGCTCGCCGCTCACCGGCTCGGTGGTGCGGCGGCTGGTGTCGGCGGGCGAGTACGTGCGTCCGGGCACGCCGCTCCTCGACCTGGTGGACGACGACCCGCTGAAGCTGCGCGGCGACGTGCCGGAGCGCTTCGCCGACGAGATCGCCGACGGCCAACCGGTGCAGATCAAGGTCGACGCCTACCCCGACGAGCTCTTCGACGGCACCCTCGTCCGCATCAGCCCGGCGGCGAACCCGGAGAACCGCTCGATCACCGTCGAGGCCGAGGTGCCGAACGGGGAGCGCCGCCTGAAGGCGGGGTTCTTCGCCTCCGCCAACATCGTCACCCGCGCCGACGCCGAGGCGCTGGTCGTCCCGGAGACGGCCGTCATCACCTTCGCCGGCGTCACCAAGCTGTTCGTGGTGCGCGACGACATCGCCTACGAGCGCCAGGTGCGCGTCGGCACCCGCGACGACATGGGTCTGGTCGAGGTCCTCGAGGGCCTGCACCCGGACGAGGTCGTCGCCACCTCGGGCCTGGCCAAGCTCGAGAACGGCCGCGCGGTGACCATACGCAAGGGCGAGGGATGACGTCTGTTGCAACGCGAAGGCGCGGAGGCGCCGAGAGCGACGGCGCGATCGCCGCCCCTCGGCGTCTGCGCGGTGAAGCATCCACATGACGCTCGTCGACGTCTGCATCCGGCGGCCGGTGGCCACCACCATGTTCATCGCCTTCCTGGTGGTGCTCGGGTGGTTCTCGTACCGGCAGCTCTCGGTCGACCTCTACCCCAACGTCGACTTCCCGATCACCGCCGTCACCACGACGCTCTCCGGGGCCAGCGTCGAGGAGATGGAGAGCAGCGTCACCAAGCCGCTCGAAGAGGCGATCAACACCATCGAGGGCATCGACGAGCTGACCTCGACGACCAGCGAGGGGCTGTCGACCATCATCGTCTTCTTCAACCTGTCGCGCGACGGCGACGCCGGCGCCCAGGACGTGCGCGACAAGGTCTCCACCGTGCTGTCGCAACTCCCCGCCGGCACCGACGCGCCGGTGGTGGCGAAGTTCGACATCGAGAGCACGCCGATCCTCAGCATCGTCGTCTCCGGCAACCGCGACCTGCGCGAGGTGACCGAGATCGCCAAGCGGCAGATCAAGGAAGACATCGAGACGCAGCGCGGCGTCGGCTCGGTGTCGCTGATCGGCGGCCTCGAGCGCGCCATCAACATCGTCCTCGACACCGACCGGCTGGCCGCCTACGGGCTGTCGATCGACCAGGTGCGCAACGCCATCCGGGCGCAGAACATCGAGATCCCCGGCGGCCGCGTCGACCAGGGGCAGAAGGAGCTGATCCTCCGCACCATGGGGCGCATCCAGCGCGCCGAGGACTTCGGCGAGCTGATCGTCGGCAGCGCCCAGGGCCGGCCGCTGCGCATCGCCGACATCGGCCGGGTCGAGGACGCCGCCGTCGAGCCGCGCGCCCTCGCCCGCCTCGACGGCCGCCCGGCGGTGACCCTGCTGATCCGCAAGCAGACCGGCACCAACACCGTCGCCGTCATCGAGACGGTGAAGAAGCGGCTCGAGCGCATCCGCTCCACCCTGCCCGTCGACATCGACATCCAGATGGTCCGCGACCAGTCGCGCTTCATCGGCCGGTCGATCGACGAGGTGAAGCTGCACCTGGTGCTGGCCGGCATTCTGGTCAGCCTGACGGTGATGCTCTTCATCGCCAACCTGCGCGCGACCCTGATCGCCGCGGTGGCGATCCCGACCTCGATCATCGCCACCTTCACGGTGATGCGCTACCTCGACTTCACGCTGAACAATGTCACCATGCTGGCGCTGGTGCTGGCGACCGGCATCGTCATCGACGACGCCGTCGTCGTGCTCGAGAACATCTTCCGCTACATGGAGGAGAAGGGCGTCAGCGCCCGCCAGGCGGCGAGCGCCGCCACCGGCGAGATCAGCCTGGCGGTCATGGCGACGACCCTGTCGCTGGTGGTCATCTTTCTGCCCGTCGCCTTCATGGAGGGCCAGGTCGGACGCTTCTTCAACAGCTACGGCGTCACCGTCGCGGTCTCGATCATCGTCTCGCTGATCGTCTCCTTCACCTTGACGCCGATGCTGTGCGCCCATTTCCTCACCGTCAGCCCCGGCCGTCACCAGACGCAGCGCGGCTTCTACGGCGCCATCGAGCGGGCCTACGGCGGGGTGCTCGGCTGGTCGCTGCGCCACCGCTGGGTGCTGGTGCTCCTGTCGGCGGCGGTGCTGGCGAGCACGGTGCCGCTGTTCGCCATGGTCGGCAAGGACTTCATGCCGCACGACGACCAGAGCGAGTTCGAGGTCATCGTGCAGACGCCGGAGGGCTTCAGCCTGCAGCGCACCGACGAGACGCTGCGCGCCATCGAGGCGCGCCTCGGCGAGCTGCCGCACGTGCGCCACCTGCTGACCACCATCGGCGACACCTCCGGCCGCCTGCGCGCCGGCGAGGGGCCGGTGACCACCGGCTCGATCTACGTCCGCCTCAGCGAGCTCGACGAACGCGACCTCTCGCAGAACGACGTCATGAAGCAGGCGCGCGAGGTCGTCGCCGACTACCCCGACCTGCGCACCAGCGTGCAGGCGGTGAACCTCCTGGTCAGCGGCGGCCACCGCTTCAGCGATCTCGAGTTCGACCTCACCGGCCCCAGCCTGGCGAAGCTCGAGACCTACTCGAAGCAGCTCATGGAGGGCATGCGGGCCACCCCCGGGCTGGTCGACGTCGACACCACGCTGTCGGTGCGCCAGCCCGAGCTGCAGGTGCAGATCCAGCGCGAGAAGGCGTCGTCGTTCGGCATCAACGTGCGCGACATCGCCAGCGCGCTGCGCACCCTGATCGGCGGCGAGCCGATCAGCACCTACCGTGAGGAGCAGGAGCAGATCGACGTCTGGCTGCGCGCCCAGCTCCAGAACCGCAGCGACCCGCGCGCCATCGGCGACGTCACCATCGCCACCCCCGGCGGCGAGCTGGTGCGCCTCGCCAATCTCGCCATGCTCAGCGAGGAACGCGGCCCGGCGCAGATCGACCACCACAACCGGCAGCGCAAAGTGACGCTGGTCGCCAACCTCGACGGCCTGCCCCTCGGCACCGCCGTCGAGCGGGTGAAGAAGCTGGTCGCCGACCTCGACATGCCGCCCACCTACGGCATCATCTTCACCGGCCGCGCCAAGTCGCTGGGGGAGAGCAACGCGAACTTCCTGCTCGCCTTCCTGCTCAGCTTCATCTTCATGTACATGATCCTGGCGGCGCAGTTCGAGAGCTTCCTGCACCCGGTCACCATCATGCTGGCGCTGCCGCTGACCCTGCCGTTCGCGCTGCTGTCGCTGTGGCTGCTCGGCGAGACGCTCAACATCTACAGCATCCTCGGCCTGTTCATGCTCTTCGGCATCGTGAAGAAGAACGGCATCCTGCAGATCGACTACACCAACACGTTGCGCGCCCAGGGCCTGGCGCGCGACGCCGCCATCCTGCAGGCCAACCACGTCCGCCTGCGGCCGATCCTGATGACCACGGTGATGCTGGTCGCCGGCATGATCCCGATCGCCCTCGGCCGCGGTCCGGGATCGGCGAGCCGCGCCTCGATGGCCAAGGTGATCATCGGCGGCCAGACGCTCTGCCTGCTGCTGACGCTGCTGATGACGCCGGTGGCCTATTCGCTCTTCGACGATCTGGCGCACGTGCACCCCCTGCGCCGCCTGCGCCAGTGGCTGCCGGCGCGCTGGCGCCGCGTGTCGAGCAACGGGCGCAGCCCGGCGTGACCCCCATGGGGACGCGTGCTACATGCGGCGGCTGACGATGAGGGTGCGCAGGGTGCAAGGGCTGCTCCTCGCGTCGGCGATCTGCCTCGCCGCCGCGTGGGCGGGGGCGGAGGAGCCACTCACCGGTGACGCGCCGGCGCCGCGCGGCGCCGGCGCGACGCGCGAGTACCTGCTCGAGGACGTGCCCAACTTCCCCACCATCCTGAAGGACCAGTGGAGCAGCCGGGTGCCGACGACGCCGTTCGACGGCGGCCGCAGCAACTACGGTCTGCTGTCGGAGAACGAGGCCGAGCGCCAGATCACCCTCGCCGAGAGCATCGCCCTGGCGCTCGAGCACAACACCGGCCTGAAGCTCTCCGCCCTCAGCCCGGTGAGCGCCACCAACCAGGTGCGCCGCGCCTACGCGCAGTTCGACCCCGAATTCTTCGGCGACACCTCCAAGCAGCGCAGCAACACCCCGGTGCAGACCATCAGCCCGTTCACCAACGAGGACCCGTTCAACAACGGGTCCGATCTCAGCCTGTTCAGCGACCAGGTCGAGTGGAACGCCGGCCTGCGCAAGCGCCTGCTGAGCGGCGGCCTGCTGAGCGCGCAGTGGCAGAACACCCGCCTCTCGAGCAATCCGACGGTGGTCAACCTGGTCAACCCCGATTACATCTCCACCCTCGGCGTCGGCCTCACCCAGCCGCTGCTGCGCGACTTCGGCTGGCGCTTCGCGCTGCTGGTCGTCGACGTGGCGCAGATCGGCGAGGAGCAGGCCTACCAGGTCTACAAGGCGCAGGTGGCGGGACTGGTCGAGAACGTCGAGCGCGCCTACTGGACCTATGCGCTGGCGATCGAGAACGTGAAGGTCGAGGTGAAGGGGCTCGATCTCGCCAAGGAACTGCTGCGCCAGAACCAGAGCCGCTTCAACGTCGGCTCGCTGCCGCGCACCGCGGTGCTCGAGTCCGAGGCCGAGGTGGCGCGCCGCGAGGCCGACCTGGTCACGGCGACGGCGTTGCGGCGGGTGGCGCGCGACAACCTGCGCGCCCTGGTCAACGCCCGCCAGAACGACGGCGACGCGCTGATCATGATCGAGCCGGCGGACAAGCCGACGGTGTCGAAGACCGACTTCAATCTCGACGACAGCCTGCACGTCGGGTACGGCAAGCGGCCGGAGCTGCTGGCGGCGCGCGCCAACGTCGACGGGCGGCAGGTGGAGCGCAAGATCGCCGAGAACCGCCTGCTGCCGCGCCTCGACCTCGTCGCCTCGATCGGCCTCAACGGCCTCGGCGGCACCGACGCCGGCCTGCTGCAGCCGACCCCGACGGTCGCCCCGGGCCAGCCGACGCCGACCCCGGGCAGCTTCCAGTTCCTGCCCAACCCGCAGGTGCTCGGCGGCTACAGCCGCTCGCTCGAGCTGCTCACCGACGGCCGCTACTACCAGTACCTGGTGGGAGCGCAGCTCGTGATCCCGCTCTCCAACGCCAGCGCCAAGGCCGACTACACCCAGGCCAAGGTCAACGCCGAGGCGGCGCGCCTCGACCTGCGGCAGACCGAGGAGAACGTCACCCTCGAGATCACCCAGACGGTCAACAACCTGAAGGCCTCGTTGCGCCGCATCGAGGCGACCCGGGTGGCGCGCGAGCTGGCCGAGGAGAACGTGCGCAACCAGCAGGCGCGCTACGACGTCGGCCTCGCCACCACCAAGGATCTGATCGACTTCCAGGACCGACTGACCCAGGCGCAGCGCGAGGAGATCACCGCCCTCACCACGTACAACATCCTGCTGGCGCAGTTGTACTTCTCCGAGGGCACGCTGCTCGAACGGCGCAACGTCATGCTCGCCCGCGACACCCAGGAGTCGGCGCCCTGGTGGGCACGGTTCTGACACCCCGACGCGGGCGGCGCGCGCGCCGGCCGCAGCTCGTCGCTCCGCATCAGCACCGGAACTGACGCCGGCGCCGGTGGCGACCTCCGTCCGCGACGTCGGCGTCGAGCAGTCGGAGGCGCACCCCCACCCTTCGGCGGCCGGCTTCAGCGCCGGTGCCGTGGCGGCGGATCATCTCGTTGCCAGGCGCGCGGATTTTCAATATGAGACCGTCTCATGATTCGACGAGCCCTGCCCCTGGCCGTGATCCTCCTCCTGACCCTGATTCCCGCACGCGGGATCGCCTCGGCCTATTCGTGCTGTTGCACGTGCGAGGACGACAGTGAATGCAACCCGTCTTGCTTCGAGCCCACGGACTTCGCGTCCTGCGAGAGCGCGTGCATGCAGGCGCAATGCGGCCATGCCGTCGCCTGCGCCAACCCAAGCCAGGGGCAGGGATGCGGCATCGGAGTGGTATCCTGCGTCGATGTGAATGGACCGACGCCGGGCGCGACCGCGACCGCCACTCCCGTGCCGACCGCGACGCCGGTCCCGAACGGCGGTGCGTGCACCAGCAACGCGCAGTGCCTCAGCCGCGTCTGCGTCGACAACCGATGCGCGCCGCCGCCCATTGCGCCCCTGCTGTCGACGCGGAGCATCGGACTGCTCATGGCGGTGCTGCTCGCGGTCGGCCTGTGGTCGGTGCGCGGATTGGCGCGTATGCGGCAATAGGCCTTCCCGGCCACCGCCGCAGCTTCCATCGGCCCTGCCGCGCGTGATCGGCAGGGCGGGTCGGGGCGCCTGACATCCGGACCGCGCCACCGCATGGCCGCGGCCGGCGTCGGCCGACCTCAGCGATCGCCGCGGTCGCGCTCCATCCGCTCGCGGACCTTGCGCACGCGCTCGCGCAGGCGCTCGATCCACGGCGAGGGTCGGCCGGCCGTCGCCGTCATCTGCAACTCGGCCTCCAGCACTTCCAGGTCACGGCACAACACGCGCCGATACGCGGGGGATGCGTATGCCATGTCGTCCTCCAAGAGTTTGCGTGGGCGGGGTTCACTCGGCGGGATGAGCGGAAGCGGGCGATTGCTGCCCACCGGCGAGAATTCGCTCATCGCGCCATTCCCCATTCGCACATCGATCCGCTAGGGTCCGGGCCTTGGACGCCGCGCGTCCCGGCCTATTCGCCTTGAACACTCCGCCACCCGAAAAAATCTCCCGCCTGCGCCGCTTCCTGCCGCCGCTGATCGTGGTCATCGCCGCCGCGCTCAGCGTGCGCTCCTTGTTGGCGCGGCCCGACGCCGAGACCTGGCGGGCGCGTCAGGTGGTGCTGATCAGCATCGACACGCTGCGCGCCGACCGGTTGGGCGCCTACGGCTTCACGACCATGCCGACGTCGCCGAACATCGACGCGCTCGCCCAGCAATCGGTGGTGTTCGACCGCGCCTACGCGGCGGCGCCGTGGACGATCCCGTCGCTGGCGGCCGTGCAGACCGGACGCTATCCGGTCGAGGTCGGCGCCTACACCAACAGCGACGCGCTGACCGACGATGCCGTCACCCTCGCCGAGCTGTTCCGCGCCCGCGGCTTCGCGACCGCGATGTTCAACACCCATGCCGCCCTGGGGAGCGAGCGCGGCGGCTTCCGCCAGGGGTTCGAGACCGTCGTGCCGCAGCAGGTGGTGCCGCTGGTGGCGGGCGAGCACAAGGCGTCGTTCGCCGCCGACGAGCCGGCGCTGATGCAGTGGCTCGACGCCCACGCGCGCGACCCGTTCTTCGTCTGGATCCACGACATGAGCCCGCACCTGCCGCCGACCGCCGGCAACCCGTGGCTGACCACCCCCGGCTGGGACCGCTACGACGCCGAGGTGCGCCACAGCGACGACCTCGTCGGCCGCGTGCTGCGCAAGCTCGCCGAGCTGCGCCTCGGCGACGAGCTGCTGGTGGTCGTCACCGCCGACCACGGCGAGGCGTTCGGCGACGAGCACGGGCTCATCGGCCACCAGGACGTGATGTACGACGAGGTGCTGCGGGTGCCGCTGATCATCGGCGCCCCGGTGTTCGAGCCGCGGCGCGTCAGCGCGCTGGTGGAACTGGTCGATCTCTACCCCACCATCGCCGCCTTCGCCGACCTGCCCGTGCCCCCCGAGGTGCGCGGCGAGAGCCTGCGGCCGCTGCTCCTCGGCCACGCCGCCGCGCGCGCCGATCCGTACGCCTTCCACATGCGCTTCTTCTTCGAGAACGACGACTCGACGCACTGGCTGGCGGTGCGCGACGCCGAGTGGAAACTGCTCTTCAAGACGCCGGACCACGGCCGCGACGGCCCGCCGGGCTGGCATCTCGACGACCCGAAGACCTATTTCGAGCTCTACCGCACGACCGACGATCCGGGCGAGCAGCACGATCTCTACGAGTCGCACCCCGAGGAGGTGGCGCGCCTGCGCCGCGTTTTCGAGGACTGGACGGCCGCGCTCTCCGCCAGGCCGGCGCGGGTCGAGCCCGATGAGGCGACGCGCGAGCACCTGCGCGCCCTGGGCTAC
The DNA here is from genome assembly GCA_019637795.1 of bacterium. Classification (NCBI taxonomy): domain Bacteria; species bacterium. The sequence continues at coordinate 181,666 of JAHBUY010000009.1, forward strand.
GAGTGAACGCCCTCGCGGCCCTGCGCCTGGCGCTGCTCCTGCTGGCAGCGCCGCCGACGCCCGCCGCCACGCCGGCGGCGCTGGTCGACGCCGCGGCGCTGATCCCGGGCCTGCGCCTCGACCTTCGCTACGCCACGCCCCGCAACTTCACCGGGCGCGCGCTCTATGCCACGCCCCGCTGCCTCCTGCGCCCCGCCGTCGTCGAGCGCCTGGCGCGCGCCCAGCAGGCGGCCACCGCCCAGGGGCTCGGGCTGAAGGTGTACGACTGCTACCGGCCGCTGTCGGTGCAGCGGGCGATGTGGACGCTGGTGCCCGACGAGCGCTACGTCGCCGATCCCGCCAAGGGCTCGCGCCACAACCGCGGCGCCGCCGTCGACCTGACGCTGGTCGACGCCAGCGGCAGGGAGCTGGCGATGCCGACGGGGTTCGACGACTTCTCGGCGCGCGCGCATCGCGACTACCAGGACCTGCCGCCGGCGGCGCTCGCCAACCGCGCGCGGCTCGAGCGCCTGATGACCGAGGCCGGCTTCACCGGCCTGCCGACCGAGTGGTGGCACTTCGACGCCGACGGCTGGGAGCGGTTCGAGGTGCTCGACCTGCCGCTGAACTGACCTGACGCGCGCGCGGGCCGCCCGGCGATTGCGCCCGCCTCCCCCGCCACCCATACTGCCACGCCATGCAGCCGGGCCTGTCGACGCGGATGCTGATCGGCCTGGTCGCCGGCGCGCTCCTGGGCGTCGCCGCCCACCTGCTGCTCGGCGACAGCCCCGTCCTCGACGCGATCCTCACCTACGGCACCGAGCCGATCGGCCGCATCTTCCTGCGCCTGCTGTTCATGCTCGTCCTGCCGCTGATCGTCTCGGCCCTGGCGCTCGGCGTCGCCGAGCTGCGCGACCTGCACGAGCTCGGGCGCATCGGGCTCAAGACCCTCGCCTACACGGTCGCGGTCTCCAGCGTCGCGGTGCTGATCGGCATCGTGCTGGTGAACCTCATCCGCCCGGGCGATGGCCTGTCGCCGCACCTGCGCGACCAGCTCACCGCCCGCGCCGTGCCGCCGGCGGCGGGCGCGCTGGCCGGCGGCGCGAGCGGCGTCGACTTCCTCGTCCAACTCGTGCCGAGCAACCTCATCAAAGCGATGACCGATGGCGACATGCTGGCGGTCATGGTGTTCGCCCTCTTCCTCGGCGTCGGCCTGGTGATGACGCGCACCGACGCGGCGCGCGCCTTCACGCGCGGCCTGCAGGGCCTCTACGACGTCACCATGCACATGCTGGGGCTGGTGATCCGCGTCGCGCCGTACGGCGTCGCCTGCCTGCTCTTCAGCCTCACCGCCCGGCTCGGCTACGACATCCTGCGCCAGCTCGGTTGGTTCGTGCTCACCGTCGTCCTCGGCCTGGCGCTGCAACAATTCGGCGTCTACGCCGCCAGCGTCCGCTTCCTCGGCGGCATGAGCCCGCGCACCTTCTACCGCGGCGTGCGGCCGGCGATGATCACCGCCTTCTCCACCGCCTCGAGCAACGCCACCCTGCCGACGGCGCTCGAGGTGGCGGAGGAGAACCTGCGCCTGCCGCCGCAGGTGAGCCGCTTCGTCCTCACCCTCGGCTCCACCGCCAACCAGAACGGGACGGCGCTGTTCGAGGGCGTCACCGTGCTCTTCCTGGCGCAGTTCTACGGCGTGCAGCTCGGCCTGCCGCAGCAGATCCTGGTGGTGTTCATCTGCATCCTCGGCGGCATCGGCACCGCCGGCGTGCCCGCCGGCTCGATCCCGGTGATCGCGATGATCCTCGGCATGATCGGCGTGCCGCCGGACGGCATCGGCATCATCCTCGGCGTCGACCGCCTGCTCGACATGTGCCGCACGACGGTGAACGTCACCGGCGATCTCGCCGCCGCGGTGGTCGTCGCGCGCGGCGAGGGCGACCCGACCTGACCGCCGGCGCCGCCGGGCGGCTCACGTGCCGGGCCCGCATTCGAGATCGTGCGGCGCCGGCGGCGGCGGCGGACGGCGTTCGACGCGCGCCCACAGGTCGCGCAGCGCGCTGCGGATCCCCTCCTCGATGACCGGGTGGTAGAAAGGCATGGCCAGCGCCTGCTCGACGGTCAGGCCCGACTGCACCGCCCAGGCGAGCAGGTGCGCGGTGTGCTCGACGCGCGGTCCCAGCATCTCGGCGCCGAGCAGCGTGCCGCAGGCGCGGCGGGCATAGATGCGCACCAGCCCGGCGTTGCGGCCCATGACCCGCGCCCGCCCCTGGTCGGCGTAGTCGATGGCGCCGACCTCGACCTGCGCGGCGTCGAGCGCCGCCCACGGCGTGCCGACCAGCGCCATGGTGGGGTCGGTGAAGGCGATCATCAGCGGCGCCCGCCGCGGCCGCGGGCGGACGTTCGGCCAGGCGGCGGCGTTGGCGCCGGCGATGTGGCCCGCGTCCGCGGCCTCGTGCAGCACCGGCCGATCGTCGCTGACGTCCCCGGCGAGGAACACCGGCGCCGTCCCGCACTGCATGGTGTGGGGATCGAACAGCGGCCGTCCGAACGAATCGAACGGCACGCCGGCCCGCGCCAACTGCAGATCGGCGACGTCGGGATGACGGCCGGCCGCCGCCAGCACGGCGTCGACCCGAACCTCGTGGTCGCCGGCCTGGTCGCGCCAGGCGATGGCGAACTGCTCGCCATCGCGCCCGACGGCGATCTCCACCGGCTGGTGCAGGGTCAGCTCGCGCCCGAGCAGCGCCGCGGCCCGGCGCTGCAATTCCGGGTCGGTGAACGGCCCGAGACGATCGCTGTGGGAGAAGCACACGGTCCGCACGCCGAGCCGATGCAGGGCCTGCCCGAGCTCGAGGCCGACGACACCGCTGCCGACGACCGCGAGCGAGCGCGGCAGGTCGGGCAGCTCGAAGATCGACTCGTTGGTCAGCACCGGCGCGCCCGCCGCGAGCAGCGGCGGCGGCAGCGTCGGCTTCGAGCCGGTGGCGACGACCACCGCGCGCGCCTCGATGCGGGTGTGCTCGTCGACCGCCAGCACCCCGGGCGCGACGAAGCGGGCGCGGCCGCGGATCCGCTCGGCGGCGGGAATCGCCGCCACGCCCTCGGCGACCAGGCCGACGAAGCGGTCGCGTTCGCGCCGCACCCGCGCCAGCACCGCGGCGCCGTCGATCCGCACGCCGTCCGGCACGCGGACGCCGAACCGCCCGGCATGCGCCACCTCGTGCGCCGCGTCGGCGGCCGCGATCAGCAGCTTCGACGGCATGCAGCCGACGCGCGCGCAGGTGGTGCCGTAGGCGCCGGATTCGATGATCGCGACGCTCGCCCCCGCCGCGACCGCGGCACGGCGCGCCGCCAGCCCCGCCGTCCCGGCGCCGATGACGGCGACGTCGACCCGCTTCACCTCCATCGCCCGCGCACCTCCTCGCCGCCGCTTACCACGCCCTCTCCGGAGCGCGCGAGATCGCCGGCGCACCCGCCCCGGTTGACCAAACCGCACGGCCGTTCCAAGAACACGCATGCCCACCCACGAGGTCCTCAACCAACCGCCGCCGCTGCGCGACTACAATCTCTTCACCAGCGATCGGGCGCTGGGCGAGGCGATGCGTCGGGAGGGCGCGGGCTGGGCCGTCGCGCGGGCCAGCGCGCTCGGCGCCACCTGCGGCCGCGCCGAGGTGATCGAGTGGGGCGTGCAGGCCAACGCCTCTCCGCCGGTCCTCCGCACCCACGATCGCTTCGGGCATCGCATCGACGTGGTCGAGTACCATCCCGCCTACCACGAGCTGATGCGCCTGTCGGTCGGCCACGGTATGCACGCGCTGCCTTGGCGCGAGCCGCGGCCGGGCGCGCACGTGGCACGGGCGGCGATGTTCTACCTCACCTCGCAGGTCGAGGCGGCGCACGGCTGCCCGATCTCGATGACCTATTCGGCAGTGCCGGCGCTGCGGGTGGAGCCGAAGGTGGCGGCGGAATGGGAGCCGCGTCTCACCTCGACCCACTACGACCCGCGCTTCCAGCCCGCCGACGGCAAACAGGGCGCGCTCTGCGGCATGGCGATGACCGAGAAGCAGGGCGGCTCGGACGTGCGCGCCAACACCACCCGCGCCGAGAAGGGCGACGGCGGCTGGCTGATCACCGGCCACAAGTGGTTCTGCTCGGCGCCGATGTGCGACGCCTTCCTGGTGCTGGCGCAGACGGCGAAGGGCCTGACCTGCTTCCTGCTGCCGCGCTGGCTGCCCGACGGAACCCTCAACCGCTTCCACGTCCAGCGACTCAAGGACAAGATCGGCAACCGCGCCAACGCCTCGAGCGAGGTCGAATTCGATCGCGCCTGGGCGCGCCGGGTCGGCCCCGAGGGCCGCGGCGTGCCGACCATCATCGAGATGGTCAACCACACCCGGCTCGACTGCACCATCGGCGCCGCCTCCGGCATGCGCCAGGCGGTGGCGCAGGCGACGCACCACGCGCAGCACCGCAGCGCCTTCGGCAAGCGCCTGATCGAGCAGCCGCTGATGCAGAACGTGCTCGCCGACCTCTGCGTCGAGTCCGAGGCCGCCACCGCGGCGATGATGCGCCTGGCGCGCGCCTACGACGCGCGCGCCAGCGCCGACGACGGCGAGGGCCTGTTCGCCCGCCTGGCGACCGCGGTGGTGAAGTACTGGGTGTGCAAGCGCTGGCCGGCGCACGCCGCCGAGGCGCTCGAGTGCCTTGGCGGCGGCGGCTACGTCGAGGAGGGACCGCTGGCGCGCGTCTTCCGCGAGTCGCCGCTCAACGGCATCTGGGAGGGCAGCGGCAACGTCATCTGCCTCGACGTGCTGCGCGCCATGACCGCCGGGCCGGAGGTGGTCGAGGCGTTCTTCACCGAGCTCGATCGCGCCCACGGCGCCGACCCGCGCCTCGACCAGTTCGTCCTCGCGCTGCGCGACGATCTGCGCGACCCGGAGGCGCTGGAGGCGCGGGCCCGCGACCTGGTCGAGCGCATGGCGCTGGCGCTGCAGGGCTCGCTGCTGGTGCGCGACGGCGATCCCGCCGTCGCCGAGGCGTTCTGCGCCTCGCGCCTCGGCCACCAGCACCGCCTCGCCTTCGGCACCCTGCCGCCGGGATTCCACTTCACCCGCATCATCGAGCGCGCCCGTCCGACGGCGTGACGGCATCGGGCGGCGGCGCGGAAGCGCGGCCCAGCCAGCGTCTCACGATGGCGTGGACTTCGCGGGCTGGTCGTTGCGCAGCAGGCCGGCGGTGAACTGGCTCATGAATTCGATCGCCTGTCGGCGCGAGAGCTGGACGATGCCGGCCGCGCCCTGGCGGTTCATCTCGCCGGGGATGATCAGCGGCTCGACCCCCAGGGTCGCCAACGCCTCGCGGACGACGTCGGCCGGTTCCATCACCGGCAGGGTGGTGCCCTCGGCGGGTTGCGACGATTCCCAACCGGGCGTGCGGGTCGACCCCGGCTGCACGACCAGCACGTCGACGCCGTGCGGCCGCAGCTCGATCCACAGGGCGTCGCCGAACACCAGGGCGAACGCCTTCGAGGCGGCGTACATCGCGAGCTGCGCCGAGCCGACGTTGCCCGACATCGACGACATGAGCACGACGCCGCCGCGGCCGCGGCCGACCATCGCCGGCGCCAGCGCGTGGACGAGCTGCGCCGGGGCGCGGCAGTTCACGGCGAGCATCGCGTCGATGTGCGCCGGCGTGATGGCGAGGAAGGGCGCGACGGTGCCGAGCGCCGCGTTGTAGACGAGGAGCCCGATCTCGCGCCCGGCGATGCCGGCGCGCACGCGCTCCACGACGTCGTCCCGTCCGAGGTCGACGACCAGCTCGTGCACCGCGACGCCGTGCGCCGCCCGCACCGCCGCCGCGGTGGCGGCGAGCGGCACCGGGTCGCGATCCAGCAGCACGAGATCGAGCCCGTGCGCCGCGAGCTGCCGGGCGTAGGCGGCGCCCAGCCCGACGGCAGCGCCGGCGATCAGCGCGCAGGGTCCGTAGCGAGTGCGGAACTCTTCCGGCGACAGCGACATGGGCGCGGTCTTCGCACGCCGACCGGCGCCGATTCAATCCGCGGCCGGGTCGATGCGCGGATGGGTCGACCGCCGCCCGGCGCGACTCACTGACAGGCCGTGCCCAGGCTCACCCATGCGCCGTCGTCGCAGCGCTGCGTGACGCCGGCGCGGCAGATCGACGAGCCGCTCGCCACCGTCGCGTCGCCGACGGCGCAGGTGGCGCGGCCGGGCATGGCGGCGCTGTCGACCGCCGGCGGAACCGGGGCCGGCGGCGGACGATCGGCGAGCAGCGTCACCCGGGTGGCGCGGCCGTCGCCGTCGATCGTCGCCTCCACCCACTTGCCCGCGTACGGGTGCAGGTCGAGACCGGCGGGCGCGGCGTAGCTGCCGGCGTCGCCGGCGACGCCGAAGCGCTGGCCGGTGGCGTCGCGCAGCACGAGCTGGCCGCGGACGGTCTCGAAGCCGTTGGTGATCGGCGTGATCGCCACCGCCTGTTCGCTGATCTGGATCACGCGGCCGTCCGACAGCGCGACGTTCACCGCCTTGCCATCCAGCGCCTGCAACGGCGTTCCCGGCGGCGCCGTGAAGCTGCCATCGGTGCCGACGATGCGGAACTGCCCCGTGCCGGCGTTCAACACCACCAGCTCGCCGTGGACCACGCGCTCGGCGGCGCCCGCCGTGGCGGCCCACAGCACGAGCAGCAGCAGAATCCGGATGGCTCTGGTCATGGCTCAATCTCCCTGGCTGTGGCGCGAGGCGAATCACCTGCGTGCGGGGCAAACGCGGTGCCAGACGCGGCACCGCGCCATGTCGCCGCCGGACGCGGGCCGCGCCGGCGAAAACTACCACGCGACCGGTACAATCTACCGGGCCGCATCGCGCAGGCGGGTGAGCGGATTGGTCACCACCTGCGCCGGGGTGGCGCCGATGCGCGGCGGGCAGGTGTCGAGGGTGATCGGGCGCCGGTCCGCCGGCGCCGGCAGCGGCGTCCGCACCACCAGCTCGTAGCGCTCGGCGGGATCGGCGAAGAGCCAGCAGTCGCCGTCGGCGCGCACCGTGTCGTCGCGCGGCGCCACGGCGACGACCGCGTCGCCGAGGCGGGCCTGCCGGCGGATGGCGATCGGCAGCGCCGTCACCGAATGCAGACTGATCACCGCGCCGTCGAGCGTGTCGTAGCGGTCGAAATCGGTACGGGCGAACAGGCGCGCGTTCTCTCGCGCGAGATTCTGGTCGACCTTCGAGGTCGCCGCCTCCCAGAACCGCGCCCGGCCGGTGTCGAGGTGCAGGAATCCCTCCCGCTGGTAGAGCCCGACGCCGCCGATCTCCTGGCGGCGCAGCGCGTTCCACAATCGGCGCAGATCGAGGCCGACCGGCTGCACGTCGGCGGCCAGGCCCTCGGTGTGCATCGACGTCTGGGCGACGCGCCGGCCGGCGGCGCGCAGCGACTGGTTGAGCTCGGGGCTGCGGTAGCCGGAGACCAGGACCAGTCGCCGGGGCCGGTAGTGATCCTCGAACCAGTCGAGAAGCTCGATCAGGCGCAGCGCCATCGGCCCGCTGCGGCCGTCGCTGCGGGAGCGGAAGAAGCGCGTGATCCGCGCCAGCGCCTCGGGGTCGTAGCGCCCGTCCGCGTCGCGGTAGCGCACGTCGAGCGTCTCGGCGAAGTGCGCGTTGGCCAACCGCAGCGTCCCGTCGCCGCTGAAGTAGAAGCGCTCTTCGGCCAACGCCGGCAACGCCAGCAACAGCGCGATCGCCACCAGCCGCATGGTCGCCAGTTCAGCACAGCGGCCGGCGACGGGCCACCGCGGTCCGCGGTGGCCCTGCGTGGCGCTCTGTGGTTGAGTGGGCCGCATGCACGATCTGGTCATTCGCGGGGGCACCATCGTCGACGGCAGCGGGCGGGAGCGCTTCACCGGCGACGTGGCGATCGATGACGGCGTGATCGCGGCGGTCGGCCGGGTCGGGGGGCGCGGCCGGCGCGAGATCGACGCCGGCGAGCTGCTGGTGACCCCCGGCTGGGTCGACGTGCACACGCACTACGACGGCCAGGTCACCTGGGACCCGATCCTGGCGCCGTCGAGCTGGCACGGGGTGACGACGCTGGTGATGGGCAACTGCGGCGTCGGTTTCGCGCCGCGCCGCCCCGGCGAAGAGCAATTCCTCATCGAGCTGATGGAAGGGGTCGAGGACATCCCCGGCACCGCCCTGCACGAGGGCATCGAATGGCGCTGGGAGTCGTTCCCCGAGTACCTGGACGCGCTGGCGGCGATGCCGCGCGTGCTCGACGTCGCCGCCCAGGTGCCGCACTGCGCGCTGCGCGCCTACGTGCTCGGCGAGCGGGCGCACGAGGACGAGCTGACGCCGGACGCCATCGCCGCCATGGCGCGCCTGACCGAGGACGCGCTGCGCGCCGGCGCCGTCGGCTTCAGCACCTCGCGGACCATCCTGCACCGCTCGCGCCACGGCCTGGTCCCCGGCACGCACTCGACGCCCGAGGAGCTGCTGGCGCTCGGCGGCGCGCTCGGCGCCGCCGGCCACGGCGTCTTCGAGATGGTCGCCGACCTGCAGGGCCAGGAACCCGATCTCTCCTGGATGATCGACTTCTGCCGCCGCACCGGCCGCACCATCACCTTCGCCCTGGCGCAGACGCCGATGCAGCCGACCGCCTGGCGCGACACGCTGGCGCGCGTCGAGGAACTGGCGGCGAGCGGGCTGCGGATCGTCCCGCAGGTCCCCTGCCGGCCGACCGGCATGCTGTACGGGCTGCAGAGCTCGCTGCATCCGTTCATCTCGCATCCCACCTACGTCGGCGAGCTGGCGGCGCTGCCGCTGGCCGAACGGGTGGCGCGCCTGCGCACGCCCGAGGTCCGCGCCCGCCTGCTCGCCGAGGAACCGGGCATCGAGCACCCGATCGCGCGCCTGCTCATCACCAACTGGCCGCAGATGTTCCCGCTCGGCGATCCGCCCGACTACGAGCCGGCGCCGGAAACCAGCGTCTTCGCCGTCGCCGGCCGCGAGGGGCGGCGCCCGGAGGAGGTCGTCTACGACTGGATGCTCGAGCGCGACGGCCGCCAGTTTCTCTTCGCGCCGCTCGCCAACTACGTCGATGCCAACTTCGACGCGCTGCGCGAGATGATGCTGCACCCGCGCAGCGTCCTCGGCCTCTCCGACGGCGGCGCCCACTGCGGCCTGATCTGCGACGCCAGCATGCCGACCTACCTCCTCACCCACTGGGCGCGCGACCGGCGGCGCGGCGAGCGCATCCCGCTCGAGCAGGTGGTGCGGCTGCAGACCGGCAACACCGCCGCGGTCTACGGCTTCGCGGACCGCGGCACCCTCGAGGTCGGCAAGAAGGCGGACGTCAACGTCATCGACCACGACGCGCTGCGCCTGCACGCGCCGGAGATGGTCTTCGATCTGCCCGGCGGCGGCCGCCGGCTGGTGCAGCGGGTGGACGGCTATCGCTACACCGTCGTCTCCGGCGCGGTGACCTTCGAGAACGGCGAAGCGACCGGCGCGCGGCCCGGCGCCCTGGTCCGCGGCCACGCCGCGTAGCCACCCGCGGCGCGACGTCTGGACAACCGGCGGCGCGGGGGCACCGCGCCGCCATCGGTCCCACCAGCGACTCCCATGCACGGCGAGAGCATCCTGACCGACATCGGCGCGGCCATCCTGGCGGCGACCGTGTTGGCCTACGTCGCGCGCGCGCTGCGCCAGCCGCTGCTCCTCGCCTACATCGGCGCCGGGCTGCTGATCGGGCCGCCGGGGCTCGGCATCGTGCGCAGCGAGAGAACGATCGCCGACCTCTCGGAGCTCGGCCTCGCCTTCCTCATGTTCATCGTCGGGCTGGAGATCGACCTGAAGAAACTGGTCCGCTCCGGCCGCATCGGCGTGCCGGTGGCGCTCGGGCAGGTGTTCCTCTGCGCGCTGTTCGCCTACGTCGCCGTCGTCGGTCTCGGCTTCGCCGGCCTGCCGGCGCTCTACCTCGGCGTCGCCTCCGCCTTCTCGAGCACGATGATCGTCGTCAAGCTGCTCTCCGACAAGAGCGAGCTCGACACGGTGGACGGCCGCCTCACGCTCGGCATCCTGCTCGCCCAGGACGTGCTGGCGATCGTCGTGCTGGCGCTGCAACCCAACCTCGACGACCCGTCGCTGGCGCCGATCACGCTGTCGCTGCTCGCCGGCCTCGGGCTGGTCGCCGGCGCGTTCACCGTCGCCCGCTACCTGCTGCCGCCGCTGCTCCGCTGGGCCGCGAAGAGCCCGGAGATCGTCCTCATCTCCGCCGTCTCGTGGTGCCTGCTGATCGGCTACTTCGCCGTCCTCGCCGACTTCTCGATCGCCATGGGGGCTTTGATCGCCGGCGTCACCCTGTCGGCGCTGCCCTATACGCTCGACGTCGTGGCCAAGATCCGCGGCCTGCGCGACTTCTTCGTCACCCTGTTCTTCGTCGCCCTCGGCATGCAGCTCGACCTCGGCTCGCCACGCGTGCTGGCGGCGTCGCTGGGACTCTCGGCGGTGGTCATCGCCAGCCGCTTCCTCACCGTGACGCCGATGCTCAGCCTGGCCGGCTTCGGCCCGCGCGTCGGCATCCTCAGCGCCATCGCGCTCGCCCAGGCCGGCGAGTTCGCGCTGGTCATCGTCAGCATCGGCCTCGCCCTCGGACACATCGACCGCGAGGTGACCTCGGTCATGGCGCTCACCCTGGTGATCACCTCGACGGTGTCGACGTACATGGTGATGTCCAACCACCGCCTGGCGCGCGGGGGCGTCCGGCTCCTGCGACACCTCGGGCTGCGCGAGCACGCCGAGGACGCGGCCGCGGCGGCGAGCGCCGAGTCGCGCCCCAGCATCGTCCTGCTCGGCTTCCACCGCGTCGCCAGCTCGCTCCTGCACGCCGCCGGCGCCCGCGAGGCGGGCGCCGGCATGCACATCGTCGACTTCAGCCCCGAGGTCTACCAGCGCCTGCGCGCCATGCAGGTGTCGATCACCTACGGCGACATCAGCCACCTCGACACCCTGGAGCACGTTGGCGTCGAGCACGCGCAGCTCGTGCTCTCGACGGTGTCGGACGACTTCCTGCGCAGCACCAGCAACATGGCCCTGCTACGCGCCGTGCGCCGCATCAACCCCGCGGCGCGAGTGGTGGTCTGCGCCGAGACCATCGCCCAGGCGCGCGAGATGTACGCCGCCGGCGCGGACTACGTCGTCATGCCGCGCCTGGAGACGGCCCGCGCCTTCCTCGAGGTGCTGGACGCGGTCGCCGCGGGCACCCTCGACCAACTGCGCGCCGCCGCGGTGCGGGACCTCGGCGAGCGACAGGAAGTACTGGCCTAGCTGGCCTCGATAAGACCAAGCACCTTCACCACGGAGGCACGGAGGCACGGAGGGTGCAGCGTCGCAATGGCGGGTGGGTGCAATCCCTATGGCCATTGCTGATGGCGTTGGGGATCTCGCCCCCGAACCCCCTCCTGTCCAGGTTACTCCGTGTCTCCGTGCCTCCGTGGTGAAATGCTTTCGTCACGTCACGGCTCGCTGGACTAGCCGCGGCGCCGGGTCAGCGCAGGCGCAGGCGGAAGAAGTCGAGGATCTCGTCGCGCGCCGCGATGGTCGGCTCGCCGGCGCGGTCGATGAGGTGGATGGTGACGACGCTGTGCGGCATCTTCATCGGCGCGTCCGGGTTGGCGGCGGAGTCCGGCAGGACGCGGCCGACGAAGCGGTCGCCGAGCGCCCGTTCGTAGGCGGCGAAGCGTTCGGCGCGGCAGAAGGCATCGCCGGCGAAGCGGTAGGCGAGCACGGTCAGATCCTCGCGCTGCAGACGCTCGCGCACCTGCGCCAGCTCGTCGGGGGCGATGTGCATGCCGCCGCGCTGGAAGAGCGGCAGCGACGGCTGCGACAGGACCGGCGCGCGCACCGCCGGTTCGAGCATCATCGAGAGCGCGAAGTTGCCGGTGAAGCACATGCCGATCGCGCCGACGCCGCGGCCGCCGCAGAGCGGGTGGGCGTGCGCCGCCAGGGCGCGCAGCCAGTCGACGATCGGGCTCGACTGGTCGGCGGCGAAGGCGCGGAACTCGCGGCTGATGCAGGCGCGCGCCATCGTCCGCAGGCCGTAGAGCGTGGTCGGCGGACGGCCGTCGTCGCCGAACAGGTGCGGCATCCAGACCGTGAACCCGGCGTCGCGCACCCAGCGCGCGAAGCGCGCGACGTGCGGGTGGATGCCCGGCATCTCGCTCATGACGATCACCGCCGGGCCGCTGCCGGCGACGTAGACGCGACGGGTCTGGTCGAGGAACGTCAGCTCGCGGCGTTCGAAGTCGGCGAGCGCATCCGGCCGGAACAGGTCGTCCTGCATGCGCGCGCTCGTAGCACAGGCGGCGGGCGCATGGGCAACGGACGGCACCTCGACAGAACGCGGACGGGTCTGCATAGTCGGCGCGCCATGCCACGCGTCGTCCTCCGTCCCGCCACCGCGGCCGACACCGCGGTCTGCGGCCGCATCTGTTACGACGCGTTCGCGGCGATCGCGGCGCAGCACAATTTCCCGCCCGACTTCCCGTCGGCGGAATTCGCCGAGTCGGTGCTCGCCGGCATGCTGCGACACGAGGAGGTCACGGCGACCGCCGCGGTCGTCGACGGCACCGTGGTCGGGAGCTGCTTCGTCACCGACACCGGGCCGATCGCGGCGATCGGGCCCATCACCGTCTCACCGGCAGCGCAGGACGCCGCCATCGGCCGGCACCTGATGGAGCACGCGCTCGACGACGCCACCCGGCGCGGCTTCGTCGGCGTGCGCCTGGTGCAGGCGGCGTACCACGGCCGCTCGATGGCGCTCTACGCCAAGCTCGGCTTCGAGGTGCGCGAGCCGCTGGCCTGCATGCAGGGCGCGCCGCTCGCGCTGACCGTGCCCGGACACGCCGTGCGGCCGGCCGGGCCGGACGACGCCGAGCGCTGCAACGTGCTGCACTTCCGCGTCCACGGCCACACCCGCCAGCCGGAGGTCGCCGACGCCATCCGCCAGGGCCTGGCGACGGTCGTCGAACGCGACGGCCGCCTCACCGGCTACGCGACGCTGCTCGGCTTCCCGGGCCACGCGGTGGGCGAGACCAACGCCGACCTGCAGGCGCTGATCGGCGCCGCCCCGATGTTCTTCGGCCCCGGCTTCCTGGTGCCGACGCGCAATGGCGACCTCTTCCGCTGGTGCCTCTCCCAGGGCCTGCGGGTGACGCAGCCGCTCACCCTGATGAGCCTCGGACTGTACAACGAACCGCGCGGGGCGTTCCTGCCGTCCGTGCTGTTCTGAACCCCCGTGGCCCGGCCGCGAACGGGCGGCCCGCCGCGTCCCGGGGCGTCGCCGGCGGTCAGGCCGCGAGGCGGCCGAACGCGGACGCCGGCGCCGGCGCGGCGACGCGGCCGAGCAGCGCGTCGACCGAGAGCGGACCGGCGCCGTTCACCCCGAGCCAGACGAAGAGCACGATGTAGAGGAACTCGATCATCGTGAAGAGGCTGGCGACGCCGTCGACCTGGTCCCACAGCGCGGTGCGGATGGCGACGACCATGGTGACGATCAGGGGCACGACCGCGAAGCGGGTGGCGAAGCCGACCAGCAGCAGGGCGCCGCACACGAGCTCGGTGGTGCTCGCCAGGTAGGCCTGGAACGCCGGCATCGGCAGGCCGAGGCTGGTGAAGAACTCGATGACCCTGCCGATGTCGCTCAGCTTGCCCCAGCCGGATTGCACGAAGACGACGCCGACGACGACCCGGGCGAGGGTCGGCGGCAGCCAGGCGAGGGCGCCGGCGATGCGGCCGGCGAGCCCGTTCACGGCGCCGGCGAGGCGGATGATGGCGTGCATTGGTGGACCTCCTTCGCCGCCTTGGATGGCAGCCGCCGCGTTGGCGTTTCACGCCGGCGGGCCCGGCCGCCGGGCGGCCGCCGAGGTCAATCGCGCCGCTGGAAGGCCACCGGCATGTGGCGCAGCCCGGTGTGCTTGTTGCTGCGTGTCCACTCCACCGGACCGGCGAGGTCGATGCGCGCGCAGCGCGCCAGCAGCGCCTCGAGCACGACGCGGATCTCCAGGCGCGCCAGGGCGGCGCCGAGGCAGAAGTGGGCGCCGTGGCCGAAGGCCAGGTGCGGATTGGGGGAACGGGCGACGTCGAGCTCGAAGGGCGCCGCGAACACCGCCTCGTCGCGGTTGGCCGACGCCCACCACAGCGTCACCTTGTCCCCGGCGCCGATGCGCTCGCCGCCCACCGTCACGTCGCGCGTCGCGGTGCGGCGGTTGTACGGCGTCGAGGACGCCCAGCGCAGCATCTCCTCGACCGCCGACGGCACCAGCGACGGATCGCGCTGCAGCCGCTGCCAGGCCGCCGGCCGCTCGCTCAGCGCCAGCACCCCGAGCGCCAGCGAGTTGCGGGTCGTCTCGCTGCCGGCGTGCACCAGCAGGTTGAAGAACATCTGCAACTCGAGATCGGTCATCGGCTCGCCGGCGCCGTCGGACGTGGCGAGCGCGCCGTGGACCACCGCCGACAGCAGGTCGTCGCCGGGCGCGCGCCGCTTCTCCTCGATCAGTTGGCTGCCATAGGCGAACATCGCGGCGCCGGCGGCGGCGGATTTCTCGCTCGGCGCGCCGAGATCGCGGTCGTCGTAGTCGAGCGTCGCGTTGGCCCAGCCGAACAGCGCGTGGCGATCGGCCTGGGGCACGCCGAGCAGCTTGGCGATCGCCTGCAGCGGCAGCTCGGCGGCGACCTCGACCAGGAAGTCGCAGCGCGGCTGGGTCAGCGCCCGGTCGAGGATGGCGCCCGTGCGCTGGCGCAGCTCGTCCTCGAGCTCGCGCAGCATGCGCGGCGACAGCGCCGGCGCGACGACGCGGCGGATCAGGCGATGGCGGGGATCGTCCATCATGTTGAGCAGGACGCCGGCGGCGAAGCCGCTCGGGAGATCCTCGATCAGCGTCCCGCCGCCGTCCCGGCCGCCACCGGTGTGCGAGGAGAACGTCGCCGCGTCGCTCGCCGCCGCGACGATGTCGGCATACCGGGTCAGGACCCAGAACCCCTCCCCGCCCGGCGTGTGCGCCGTCGGCGGATGGAACCAGACCGGCCGCTCGCGCCGCAGCACGGTGAAGGTCTCGTGCGGGAAGCCGTTCGCGAAGCGGTCGAGATCGGTGAGATCGACGTCCACGGCGCGAGCAGAAGCACAGCGCGTCGTCAGCGGCAATCGGCGGTCGGCCGCCGGCGGTCCCCCCGCGCGCGCTGGCGCGGCGCCGCGCGATATGGCCTCTTGCGGCATTCCAGCGTGGAGTGTGTCATGCGCCTGCGACAGATCGCCTTCGCCGCCCACGACCGCGACCGGGTGGTCGCCGATCTCGCCGCCGTGCTCGCCATCGAGGTGTCCTTCAACGATCCGGGCGTCGCGGTCTTCGGCCTCTGCAACGCCGTGCTGCCGGTCGGCGACACGTTCCTCGAGGTCGTGGCGCCGACCGCGCCCGACAGCGCCGCCGGGCGCTATCTGGCGCGGCGGGGCGGCGACTGCGGCTACATGGTCATGGTGCAGGTCGAGGACACCGACGCCGCCCGCCGGCGCGCCGCGGCGCAGGGAGCGCGCATCGTCTGGTCGATCGATCTCGACGACATCAGCGGCACGCACTTCCATCCCCGTGATCTCGGTGGCGCGCTGCTCTCCGTCGACACGCCGCGCCCGCCAGCCGCGTGGCGCTGGGCGGGCGCGGACTGGGCCCGCCATCGCCGCACCGCCGTCGTCGACCGACTCGCCGCCGTCGACATGGCGTGCGCCGACCCGGCGGCGACCGCGGCGCGCTGGGCGTCGCTGCTGGACCGCCGCCCCGAACGGCGCGGCGGCGCGCACGAGATCGCCCTCGACGCCGGCCGCCTGCGCTTCCTGCCCGGCGCGGCCGCGGGCGAGGACGGCGTCGTCGCCATCGACCTGCACGCGACCGACGCGGCCGCCGCGGTGGCCGCCGCCGCCGCGCGCGGGCTCGCGCACGGGGACGACTGGGTCCGCATCTGCGGCACGACGCTGCGCCTGGCGTGATCGCGCCGCGGCGGCGGCGGTCCATGCGCGATTCCCGCGCCCCGCCGCGCCAGCGCCGCCGTCGTCTTCCTCGGCGGCGCCGGTTGCCGCAGGGCGACGCGATCACCTCGCGGCGGGAAGGTTGTTCCAGATGTCCCGGTGCAGCTTCCAGGACCCACCGGCCTGCCGCTTCCAGACCACGAGATACTGGGCCACCGCCGTGGTCGGCGCCTTTCCCGCCGCCTCGATCGCCAGCGAGACCGTCCCCACTTCGTACGCGAGGTCTCCACTGCCCTCCACATCGGCGGTCGTCAGCGTCGCGCTCCGCACCCCGCCATCGCGGGTCGCCTTCCAGAATTCGCCGATGGCCTCGTTGCCACGGATCGGCTCGCTGTCCGGCGGAAAGATGATGGCGTCGGACGTGTACATCGCCGCCAGGGCCTTGGCGTCGCCGCGCGCGAAGGCCGCGCTGAACGCGGCATTCGCCGCTTCGATGGCCGCTCGCGTTTCGCGCCCGGCGTCCTTCTTCCCGTGCGATCCCGCATCTGCGTTCGACGCGATCACCGCGATCAGCGCGAACGGCGCAATGAGGCGTATCCACACCATGCGTACCCCCTTTTGAACGGACATCGATCGTGAGACTGCACCGATATGTCGCGCATCGCGGCACTGGAAGAGGCGGCCCGCGGCACCCAGGGGTTGCCGCAGGATCGCGATCGCACGCGGAAGGCTCGTGCCGCCGATCCGCCGGAAGCGGCGTCGACGCCGGGATGACGACCGCCGTCTCCGCTGCTCCGCTGCTCCGCGTGGGTCATGTCCGAGCTCACGCGCCCCAGTCGAGGACCGGCCAGCCGCGCTGGCGCGCCAGGCGGCGCAGCTTCGGGTCGGGATGCACGGCGGCCGGCTCGCCGACCGCTTCGAGCATCGGCAGGTCGGCGATCGAGTCGGTGTAGAAGGCGCACGCCTCGAGGCCGACGCCGTGCGCGGCGGCGCAGCGGCGGGCGAGCTCGAGCTTGCCGCGGCCGTAGCACAGGGGCTCGATGAGGCGGCCGGTGTAGCAGCCGTCGGCGTCGACCTCGAAGCGGCTGCACAGGTAGTCGTCGAGCGCCAGGTCGCGCGTCACCTGCTCGGCGACGTAGCTCGACGACGAGGTGAGGAGCACCAGCCGGTCGCCGGCGGCGCGGTGGGCATCGAGCACGGCGCGCCCCCCGGGGCGGAAGATCGGCCGCACGCGGGCGCGGTAGAAGTCGACGGCTCGCCGCGCCATCTCCGCCTCGCGCTGCCCGGCGATGGTCGTCACGCTGCGGCGGATGGTGTCCTCGATCTCGACCAGGCCGAGGCTGTAGCGCACGACGTAGGTGAACGCGTGCAGGGCGCGCAGGCGCGACAAGCGCCCGTCGGCCATCTCGGCGCGGATCCAGAGGGTCGCCGAATTGCGGCTGATGAGGGTCTTGTCGAGGTCGAAGAAGGCGATCCGCGGCGCGGCCATCCCGACCCTCTTGTGGCACAGAATCGGGCCGCTGGGGATGGCGATCGCTTGACGGCCCGCGGCGGGCGCGGCAACGGTGCCCGCGGACATGGCGGAACCGGAGCGGAGCCAGCACCCGCCGGCCCCGGCGCGCGCGCCGCGCGCGCCCGCGGCGCCGCCGGCATGGGAGACGTGGTCCGACGAGCACCTGCTGGACGTGCGGCTGTGCGATCTCGGTCTGCGCATTCGCGGCAGCGAGCTGGAGCCGCGCATCAGGGAGCTCTACCGCGAGCTGCGTGCCGCCGGCTTCGCGCACTTCCGGCCGCACTTCTGGCTGTCCGACGACTGGTACACGCCCGACGGCGTGCCCGGCGTCGCGATCCCGTTCTACATGGCGCATCCGCGGCTGGCGAAGCTCGAGTTCGCGCAGATGCTCGAGGTCGAGGGCGGCACCCCGGAATGGTGCATGCGGATCCTCCGCCACGAGGCCGGGCACGCGCTCGACAACGCCTACCGCCTGCGCCGGCGGCATCGCCGCCAGCAGCTCTTCGGCCTCTCGTCGAAGCCGTACCCCGAGTACTACACGCCGCGGCCCTACAGCCGCAGCTTCGTCCTCCACCTCGAGCCCTGGTACGCGCAGAGCCATCCCGACGAGGACTTCGCCGAGACGTTCGCCGTCTGGCTGACGCCGGACGCGCCGTGGCGGGCGCGCTACCACGACTGGCCGGCGCTCAAGAAGCTCGAGTACGTCGACGGCCTGATGCGCGAGATCGCCGCCCAGGCGCCGCAGGTGGCGAACCGGCGCACGGTCGACGCGCTGCCGCGGCTGCGCAAGACGCTGCGCGAGCACTACCGCGAGAAGCGCCAGCGCTACGGCGTCGACTACTCCAACGTCTTCGACCGCGACCTGCGTCGCCTGTTCTCCGACGCGCCGGAGGCGCGCGGCCATCCCACCGCCGCGGCGTTCATCCGCCGCACGCGCCGCGAGGTGCGGGTGCTGGTCGCGCGCTGGACCGGCGAGTACCAGTACGTCATCAACCAGGTCATCGACGAGATCGACAAGCGCTGCCGCGAGCTCAACCTGCGGCTCGCCGGCGACCAGGAACGCGCCAAGCTCGACTTCACCATCTTCGTCGCCGTGCAGACGATGCACTTCCTGCACAGCGGCCGGCACCGGGTGTGGCTCTGATGAAGACGCTGCGCATTCTCGCCCTGGTCCACGCCGACCTGGTGCCGCCCGACGACGTCACCGGCATCGACACCACCGAAGTGGACTGGAAGATGGAGTTCGACGTCACCGTCACGCTGCGCAACGCCGGCCACGAGGTGCGCACGCTCGGCGTCGGCGACGACCTCGGCACCATCCGCCGCGCCATCGACGAGCAGCGGCCGCACATCGTCCTCAACCTCCTCGAGCACTTCCACGGCGTGCCGCTCTTCGATTCCAACGTCGTCAGCTACCTCGAGCTGCTGCGCACGCCGTACAGCGGCTGCAATCCGCGCGGCCTGATGCTGGCGCGCGACAAGGGCCTGTCGAAGAAGCTGCTCGCCTACCACCGCATCCCGGTGCCCGAGTTCACCGTCATCCCGATCGGCCGCCGGGCGCGGCGGCCGAAGCGCATGCCGTTCCCGGTGATCGTGAAGTCGCTCACCCGCGAGGCGTCGGCGGGCATCTCGCAGGCGAGCGTGGTCGAGGACGACGCCCACCTCGCCGAGCGGGTGCGCTTCATCCACGAGACCCTCGGCACCGACGCCATCGTCGAACGCTACATCAGCGGCCGCGAGCTGTACGTCGGCATCATCGGCAACCAACGGCTCGACGTCTTTCCGGTGTGGGAGCTGCTGTTCACCAAGATGCCGGACGAGCTCTGGCACATCGCCACCGACCGCGTGAAGTGGAGCCGCGTCTACCAGCAGAAGCGCGGCATCAAGACGGCGCAGGCGAAGCTGCCCGACGGCGTCGCCGAACAGGTCCAGCATCTCTGCAAACGCGTCTACCGGACGCTCGATCTGAGCGGCTACGCCCGCATCGACCTGCGTCTCGACGACGCCGGCAAGGTGCACGTGCTGGAGGCCAACCCCAACCCGCAGCTCGCCTACGGCGAGGACTTCGCCGAATCCGCCGAGCGCGCCGGCATCGACTATCCCGAGCTCCTGCAGCGCATCGTCAACCTCGGCCTGCGCTGGCGCCCGGACCGCTCGGCGTAACCCGCGCGCCGCGCCGGTCCGCGGCGAGGAGACCGCCATGGATGACACCGCGCACCGCCTCGCCGCGCTCGAGCGCCGCCTCCGCGCGGTCGAGGACGAGCTGGCGATCCATCGCCTGATCGCGCGCTACGGGCTGGCGGTCGACACCGGCGACGGCGAACGGACGGCGGCGGTGTTCGCCGCCGACGGCGTGTACGACGCCGACGTGCGACTGATGCGCGGCCGCGACGAGATCGCGGCGATGGTGCGGTCGGAGCGCCATCAGGGCATGGTCGGCCGCTGCGCGCACCAGATCGGCCCGGCGCTGGTGCGCGTCGAGGGCGACCGCGCCGTCGCCCTCGGCTACTCGCGCGTCTATCTGCGGGGCGACGAGGCGATCGCGATCTACCGGGTCAGCATGAACCGCTGGGAGCTGGAGCGGCGCGACGGCGCCTGGACGATCGCCCGCCGCGTGACGCGGGTGCTGGGACACGAGGAGGCGGTGTCGCTCTTCGCCGACGGTCTCGCCGACGTGTAGCGGGTCCCGGCGCCGCCGCCGCCGCAACGGGCCCGGCGGGATCGTGACAAGCGCCCGCGAACTTGCCATGAGGGTGTCTGGTCCGGCGCCGCCCGGGCGGCGCCCGCCCACGACCGCGATGTCCGCCGATCCCATTGCCCGCTTCCGCCGCTGGTTCGCGGCCGCGCGGCGCGCCGCGTTGCCGCAGCCGGAAGCCATGGCGCTGGCCACCGCGGATCGCCGCGGTCGGCCGTCGGTGCGGGTGGTGCTGCTCAAGCACGCCGACGCGGACGGTTTCGTCTTCTACACCAACGCGCGCAGCCGCAAGGGGCGGGAGCTGGCGGAGAACCCGTGGGCGGCGCTGGTCTTCCACTGGCAGCCGCTGGGGCGGCAGGTGCGGGTCGAGGGCCGGGTCGAGCTGGTGACGGCCGCGGAGGCGGACGCGTACTGGGCGACGCGGCCGCGGGAGAGCCAGCTCGGCGGCGCCGCCTCCGACCAGAGCGCGCCGATCGCGAACCGCGCCGCGCTGCTGCGCCGCTGGCGGGAGCTGGCGCGCCGCTACCGCGACGCCCCGGTGCCCCGGCCGCCCCACTGGACGGGATTCCGCGTCGTGCCGAGCTGCATCGAGTTCTGGACCCTGCGACCGTTCCGCATGCACGACCGCGAGCTGTTCACGCGGACGCGCGGCGGCTGGCGCCTCCGCCGCCTGCAGCCGTAGCCGTCAGGAGGCGGCGCGCAGCGGGCTCGTCGCCGGCGCCGGGGCGGCGAGCGGCAGGCGGAGAATGAACGTGGCGCCGTGCCCGGGTTCGCTGCGCACCTCGATGCTGCCGCCGTGCGCGTCGACGACCGACTTGACGATGAACAGGCCGAGCCCGCTGCCCTCGACGGCGGCGGTGGCGCGGCCGCGGCGGTACTTGTCGAAGATGGTGCCGAGCTCGTCGGGGGCGATGCCCGGACCATCGTCCGACACCGACACGGCCACGCACCCATTCTCCTGGGTCAGGCCGACGGTCACCGTGGCGCCGTCCGGCGAGAACTTGAGGGCGTTGCCGATCAGGTTGGTGAGCACGCGCTCCATGTAGGCGCCGTCGGCCGGCACGTGCGCCAGCTCGTCGTCGTTCGCCAGGGTGAGGGTGACGCCGCGGGCGGCGCCGAGCGCCTCCTGGCGGGCGATCGCCTCGCGCACCAGCGCGGTCAGGCACAGCGGCCGGCGGTCCAACGTCAGGGTGCCGCCCTCGATGCGGCCGAGCTCGACGAAGTTGCAGACCAGGTTGAGCGTGCTGGCGGCGTTGTCCTTGATCCGTTGCAGGAGCTGACGCGCCCCGGCGCTGAGGCCGGGCTCGTCGCCGATCATGTCGGCGTAGTTGAAGATCACGTTGAGCGGGTTGCGGATGTCGTGGCTGAGCATCGAGCGGAACAGGTTGCGCTCGCGCACCAGCCGCTGGCGATCCTGGTTGCGGCGGATGACGTGCGGCAGCTCGTTCAGGTGGTTGAGGTCGACGCGCTTGACGACGTAGTCCCACCCCCCGCGGCGGATGGCGTCGACGGCGACGGTCAGGTCGTCGATGCCGGTGACGACGATCACCGGGGTCTCCTCGCTGCGGGCGACGATCTGCTCGAGCACCTCGATGCCGGGCATGTCGGGCAGACCGAGGTCGAGCAGCACCACCGCGTCGAGGCCGCGCTGCAGCACCGCCAGCGCCTCGAACCCGGTGGCCACCCGCTGGCTGCGGAAGCCGTGTCGGCGCAGCACGCGCTCGGTCAACCGCGCCTGGGTGTCGTCGTCCTCGACGACGAGGATCAGCGGTCCATCGGCGACGGCGGACATCTCGTGGGTGGAGCGGCGACGAGGGGGGGCATGGCGCGAACCCTCAGCGGGTTGCACGCGCCATGCCATGCGAACCGGAGGCGGCGGGGGGACGCGGCGCGCGCCGCCCGGACCGCGGGCAGCGTCACCGAATCGGCAGACTGATGGCGCATGGACGGGTCGCCGCGACGCGGCGCCGCCGGAGCGCGATCGCTACGTTGCCGACGGCGCGACGGCGGCGAGCTCGACCTGTGGCGCGTAGCGGCGCAGCTCCTCGAGGGTGGCCAGCTTGTACGGCTTCTCGTAGCAGATGCGCGTGATGCCGGTGTTGATGAGCACCTTGAAGCAATGGATGCAGGGGGTGTGGGTGATGTAGATCGCGGCGTCGCGGATGGCGACGCCGTGGCGCGCCGCCTG
This sequence comes from bacterium, assembly GCA_019637795.1. Lineage (NCBI taxonomy): Bacteria > bacterium. Next base: position 204,061 of record JAHBUY010000009.1, read on the forward strand.
GGCGATGGCGTTGATCTCGGCGTGGATGGTGCGGAAGCAGTTCTCTTCCCAGTCGCCGTTCGGATTCTGCGACTTGTAGACCAGGCAGCCGACGTCGAGGCAGTGCGGCAGTCCCGCCGGCGCGCCGTTGTAGCCGGTGGCCAGGATGCTGCGGTCGCGCACGATCACGGCGCCCACCTTGGCGCGGGTGCAGGTCGAGCGCTCGGCGACCTGGCGCGTGATGGTGATGAAGTACTGGTCCCAGCTCGGTCGGGGGTCGCTCATAGCGGCAGGCTCCGCGGTGGCGGCGCCGGCGCCGACACCGGGATGGCGTCGGGCGAGCGCGGGATCGGCGGCGGCACGAAACGCAGCGGCTCCGGCATGAAGGTGAGCACGAAGAGCACCATCGACGCGGCGGCGCCCCAGCGCCGCGCGGGGTCGAGCGGCATCTGGTCGTCGGCGATGCGCGGATGGCGGAGGCCGAGGACCAGGAGCAGCAGGGCCCAGACGAGCCAGCTCGTGGCGCCGCCGGCGACCAGCACGATCAGCGTGGTCATCGTCCCGAGCGCGATCCAGCGATGCCAGCGCGGTCCGAGCGCGGCATAGATGACGTGGCCGCCGTCCAACTGGCCGACCGGCATCAGGTTGAGCGCCGTGACCAGCAGGCCGACCCATCCCGCCATGGCGATCGGGTGCAGCATCACCGTCACGTCGTTGCTGGAGACGCCGAGCACCAGCCACATCAGGGCCCGCAGCAGCAGGGGCTCGCCGAGATAGAATCCCCCTTCGGGGCTCGGCGCGGCCGGCTTCACGTCCGACAGCGCCAGTCCGATGGCGAGCAGCGGCACGGTGACCGCGATGCCCGCCCACGGCCCGGCGGCGCCGACGTCGAACAGCGCCCGGCGATCACGGGGCATGCTGCGCATGCGGATGAACGCGCCGAGGGTGCCGATCATGAACAGCGGCGGCGCCGGAATGAAGAACGGCAGCGTCACATCGACGCCGTGCACGCGCGCCAGGACGTAGTGGCCGAGCTCGTGCGCCAGCAGGATGCTGAGCAGCGCGAACGCGTACGGCACGCCGACGGCGACACCCGCCGGATTGGCGAAGGGATCGACGCCGCCGAACGAGATGGCGTAGGCGAGCGTGGCGCTGACGAAGGTGGCGGCGAAGAGCAGGACGTGCAGCGCGGGCCGCGGCCGGCGGCGCAACGCCGGCTCGGCGACGCGATAGCCCGGGGAGAGCTCGTGGTCGGCGTAGGGGCGACTGCGCAGGCTGATCGGATCGGACACCGCCGCTCACCCGCTGGTCAGGACCACGCGGGCGCCGCGACCGACGCCGAGGTGGGCGGCGGCGCTGCCGTCGCGCCGCGCGATCTCGATGGTGTCCCAGCTCGACCAGAGCGCCACCAGCTCCCCCGTGGCGACGTCGCCATAGGTGGCGCGGAGCGGGACCGTGACCATTTCGGCCAACGTAACCGAAAGGGGGTGTTCGCGGAAGGCGTCCAGGGCGGCGCGCTCGATGTTGGTCAGCAGGTTGCCGAAGCGGTCGACGTGGACCACGACGCCGCGCACGGCCGATGCCGTGACGGTCGGCGTCGGCAGCGCCGCCGGCAGGAGGCGATCGCGGGGCGAGCCGAGCTCCGACAGGGGCCGGCCACCCGCCAGGTGCGCGGCGGCGGGGGCGAAGATGTCGCGGCCGTGGAAGGTGCGGCTCACCGGCTGGCGCCACAGCGCCGGATCGTCGAGGGCGTGCACGGCCAACGCCCCCCCCAAAGCCGCGGCCGCCGGGGCGAGGAGTCCGTTGTCGGGGCCGACCAACGTGGCGCGCTCGGTGCGCACCGCGATCGGCGCGCGGGCCGTGCCGACGCCGGGATCGACGACGGCCAGGTGCACGGTAGCGGCGGGGAAGTACGGCACGGCGCTGCGCAGGACCAGGGCGCCGACGTCGACCGCCTGGGGCGGAATCTCGTGCGTCAGGTCGACGAGCCGCAGCGACGGGTCGATGGACAGGATCACGCCCTTCACGATGCCGACGAAGGCATCGTGGGTGCCGAAGTCGGTGAGCAGCGTGATCAGGCCGGCCATCGCCCCCGGTAGCGCGCTCAGGGCGCCTTCTTCTCCTCCGCGGGCTGGGCCGACGCCGGCGTGGTCGGCGCCGGCGTGGTCGGCGCGGTCTTCAGCGTCACCTCCGACCCGTCCGCCGGCTGGTCGGGTTCCGGCGTGATGCCGAGCGCCTGGCGCAACACCTCGGCGGTGTCGTCGTTGTCCCACGACTCGGCGATGTCGAGCGCGGTTTCGTCGTCCTCGTTCTTCAGGGTGGCATTGGCATTGTTCGCCAGCAGGATGGCGGCGACGTCGGCGTGGTCGTCGTCGGCCGCCAGCATCAGCGCCGTCCAGCCGTCCTTGCGAACGGCGTTGATGTCGGCGCCGTGCGCGATGAGCTTGCTGACGGTCATCGCCTGACCGTCGCTGGCGGCCGCCATCAACGGCGTCCACCCGTCGCTGGTCCGATCGTTGACGTTCGCCCCGGCGGCGAGCAGGGCCTCCACCACCGCGATGTTCCCCTTCAGCGCCGCCAGGGTGATCGCCGAGACACCCTGTTGATCGCGCTTGTTGACGTCGGCCCCCTTGGCGAGCAGCAGCTTGACGGTCTCGAGATGGCCGTTGCCAGCGGCGCGGATCAGCGCCGTCGGACCGAGCTCGTCGGCCGCGTCGATCTCCGCCCCGTGCGCCAACAGCTCCTCGGCGACGCCGGTGTGTCCCGCCCACGCCGCCGCCATCAGCGCCGTCCAGCCCTTCGCGCTCTTGAAGTTCACGTCGGCGCCGTGCGCGATCAAGGACGCCGCGACGTCGCGCGAGCCGCCCTCGGCGGCGCGCAGCAGCGGCGTCGCGCCCTCCGGATCGCGCGCGTTGACGTTCGCTCCGAGGGCGATCAGCGCATCGACGGTCTCGCGATAGCCGCCCTGCGCCGCGACCATCAATGCCGTCGCCCCCGCGGCGTTGGCAGTGTCGACGGCCGTTCCGTCCTTGACCAGTCGCTCGACCGTCGCCGTGTCACCGGCCCGCGCCGCCTCGATCAGGGGCGGGTCGGCGACCGCCGGCGTCTGCGCCTTCGCGCCGGCTGCACCCGCCGGCGCGCCCGCCTCCGGCGAGACGGCCGCCGCCGGAACCGGACTGGCCGGCGCCTGGGTGGCGGCGGGCGCCGCCGGCGCCCCCGCCTCGTTCTCCGATCGACAACCGGCCAACGCCAACCCGACCGCGACCAGTACCGCTGCCCCGAGTACTCGCTGCATTCGTCCTCTCCGCAAAGCGGCGCCAACCCTGCCCTCCCGGCTCGCCGATGGCAAGCGCGCAAGGACCGCTCCGGACGCTCGCTCAGTCCCCGACATCCGATTCACTCCTTTTTCTCGAATGCAGCAAAGTTCAATAGTTATGTGGATACGCGGCGAAATGGACCTGCGGAAACTACTTAGTTGACCTAGGGAAAACCCTATGCCAGAACGCCGGTGAGACCAACCATATCTCGAGAAAGGGGGAAAGCGGATGAAGCGTACAGTGGCTCTCATGGTTGCGGGTTTGGGCCTGGCGTTGACCGCTGGCTCGGCCTCGGCGGCACTGGACAACTACCAGTGCTACAAGTCGAAGGACCTGAAGAACCCGAAGTTCGTGGGGACGACGCGGTCGGTGAGCGATCAGTTCCTGAGCGGGTCGGTCGACGTGAAGAAGCCGGGCATGGTGTGCGCGCCGGCGAGCGTCGACGGCTCCGCGCTGGTCGATCCTGCCGCCCACCTGAACTGCTACAAGGTGAAGGGCCCGAGCGGCAGCGGCGCCAACGCGCAGCTCGTCGATCAGTTCGGCACCCTGCAGGTGGCGGTGAAGGGCAAGGCAGCCTTCCTCTGCGTGCCCGCCACGAAGACGATCATTCCGTGATCGGCTGATCCGCTCCGGCGGAGCAAAGGGGGAGAGGCGAGATGCCTCTCCCCCTTTTTCATTGCTCAGCCGCCAACAGCTCGGGGCAGAATCGGCCCGGAATGTCGACCTCGACGAACACGCCGGGCGAATCGGGGTTGAGGGACAGCCCCTGGTATCCGGCGGCCACGTTGTCCAGCTTGCCCTGCTGGGCGAGGGCGAGCTCGAGATTCTCTCCCGCCAGCGTCAGGCCGGGATCGAGCGCCATGGCACGGCAGTACTGACGCGCCGCCGCCATGAGCTGTCCGGCGCCGTGCAGCGAGACGCCGTAGTTCACCAGCACCCGCCCCTTGCGCGGCGACTTCTCCGCCGCGTCGAGCCACAGCGACAGCGGCGATTGCCAGACCAGATTGCGGGCAAACGTCAGGCTGACGAGCGCGATCGCGATCCCGCCGACCGCGGCGCGCGTGACGCGCGGCCAGCGGACGGACCACCCAGCGAACGCGGCACCGGCGATCAGCCCGACGCCCGGCATCGCCAGGTACATGCGATGCTCCATCATCACGTCGATGATCGGCAGCACGCTCGACTCGACGCTGAGGGCGATGAAGATCCACAGGATGCCAAAGCCGATCAGCGGCGCGCGACGCGCGGCGAGGAGGCCGATGGCGAACAGGGCGGCGAGCAGCGCCAGGCCCGCCATGGCGCTGGACGTCCACCCGGTCGCCAGGGGCACGTCGTGGTCGAGGTTCAGCCCCCACGGCAGCACGACCAGCCGCAGGTAGCCGGGGATCACCGTCAACTGGGTGAGGAGGTAGGCGGACGGCGGGGCCGTGCCGGTGTCCGACCCCTGGTCGAGAATGGCGGCCAGCGCCTCACCGAGCCAGGTGGCGGGCACCGGCTGGCCGGCCAGCGGCTGCCAGGTGGCGATCTTCCAGGCCAGCGGGATGAGCAGCAACAGCACCGCGACGGCGCCGCCGAGGGCCAGCGAGCGCAGGCTCGGTCGCCCGCCGATCACCACCAGCTCGGCGAGCAGGAGCGCCAGCGGCAGGCTGGCGGCGTTCTCCTTGGACAACAGGGCGCAGCCCCAGAGAACCGCGGTGGCGATGAACCAGGGCAGCGATCGACCACCCGTCGCCCCGATCTGGACCAGCCGGCCGCGCACGTAGCAGGCGACGGCCCAGACGTAGAAGAGCGCCGACATCACCGCGGCGCGCTGGATGATGTAGGTGACCGCCTGCGTCTGCAGCGGATGGCAGGCCATGATCAGCGCCGCGACGCCGGCGACCACGAGCGGCCGGCGCGCCGCCGCCGAGTCGCGCAGCCGCGGGCCGCGACACAACTGGCGGGCGAGCACGAAGACGCCCAGCGTCGCCAGCAGGTGCAGGGCGAAGTTGACGAGGTGGTAGCCGAGGACGCGCTCGCCGCCGCCGACGTAGTTGGCGACGATGGTCAGCGACGGCAGGACGCGCGCGGCGCCGAGCCAGTCGAGCGCCGCGCGCCACTGTCCCGACCGCAGCGGCTCGTTGTCGATGATCCGCGCGTAGTCGTCGAACTGGAACGGGACGCTGAACGACGGGGCGTAGGCGAGCGCCGCCGCGGCGGCGATGAGGCCGAGGCACGCCCACGGGCGGACGCTGCGCGCGCTCACGCGGCGATCCGGTACGAGCTCCCCTCGATGAGCCGCTGCACGTCGCCGTTCCAGGCGCCGATCCACTGCTCCACGATCGCGTCGGCCGGGCAGCGCCCGCGCGCCACCATGCGCGCCAGGCGTTCGAGGTAGATCGATTCGTCGCGGCCCGCGGCGTCGAGCTGGCGCTGCCGGCGCAGCCCCTCGACGGCGATCGCCACCAGCTCGCGCGCGATCTCCGCCAACCCGATGCGGCGGATGCGCGCCTGCAGCGCCTGCGCGTGCACCGCGTGCCACAGCTCCAGACGCTCGTCCCAGCTCCACGACTTCACCAGATCCCAGGCCGCCTGCAGGCAGTCGGGCTCGTAGAGGATCCCCTTGGCGAGCGCCGGCAGAGCGAGCATCAGCTCCGGCGCCTGGCTGTCGGCGGCGCGCAGCTCGATGTACCCCTTCATGCGCGCTTCCGGGAACAGCGTCGTCAGGTGCACCGACCAGTCCGCCATCGTCGCCCGATGGCCCGCGACGCCGTGGGCGAGGAAGTCGCGGAAGGTGTGCGCGGTCATGTCGATCCACGCGCCGTCGCGGACGATGAAGTACATCGGCACGTCGAGCGCCCACTCGACGTAGTGCTCGAAGCCGGCGGCGGCATCGAAGACGAACCGCAGCAGGCCGCTGCGCGCCTTGTCGGTGTCGGTCCAGATGTGGCCGCGGAACGATCTGTAGCCGTTGAGATCGCCGTCACTGAGCGGCGAGTTGGCGAACATCGCGGTCAGCAGCGAGCCGATGCCCATGCCGACGCGCAGCTTCTGCATCGCGTCGGCCTCGCTGCCGTAGTCGACGTTGACCTGCACGGTCGCGGTCTGGCTCATCATCCGCTGCCCGAGGCTGCCGACCCGCGCCATGTACGGCCACATGATGCGGTATCGCTTCTTCGGCACCAGATCGAACTCGTCGGTGCGCGTCACCGGTTGCATGCCGAGGCCGAGGAAGGCGATGTCGAGCTGGTCGCCGACGGTGACGATCTGGTCGATGTGCTCGGCGAGCTCGGCGGCGGCGCAGTGGACGCTCTCGCACACCTCGCCGCTGAGCTCGACCTGCCCGCCGGGCTCGAGCGTGATCGCCGCCTTGCCGCCCCGCAGCGCGACGATGCGGCCGTCCTCCTCGAGCGGCTCCCAGTCGTAGCGGTCGGCCAGCCGCTTCAGCAGCGTCTCGATGCCGCGCGGTCCCGAGAACGGCACCGCCCGTCCGTCGCTGCGCCGCACCGCCACCTTCTCGTACTCGGTGCCGATGCGCCATTGCTCGCGCGGCTTCACCGAGTGGGCGAAGTATTCGATGAGCTGGTCGCGCCGCTCGATCTCCGGCGAGATGCCCGATTCTGGGACGTACTGCGACATCGGAGGGCCTGGAACGCGCTGGGGACTGTACTGTGGGCCGTCCGGAGCGGCAAGGGCCCGGGCTCGCCGCGAGGCCCGCGAGGGCGACGGTTGCCCCAGCGCCCGCCGCCGCCTACTGACAGAGCGTGGACGCCGCTACCGCCGCCCGGGCTCGTCGCCGCTTCGCGTACCTCCTCGGCTTCCTCGCCGTGAGCGGCGCCATCGCCGCCTTCAACCTGCGCGGCGTGGCGCTCACGCCGGACAGCTTGCGCGGCACCGTGCTGAGCTGGGGCGCGTTCGCGCCGCTCGCCTACATCACCATCGTGTCGATGCGGCCGTTCATCTTCTTCCCCTCCGGGCTGCTGTTCATCGTCGCCGGCCTCGCCTTCGGCCCCTGGTTGGGCACGCTCTACGCGGTGGTCGGCGGCGTCATCGCCGCCATCGTCACCTTCGTCCTCGCCCGTTCGCTCGGGCGCGATTTCGTCCAGGCCCGCCTGCCGGCGCGCCTGCGACGCCTGCAGGACACCGAGCTCGGCGCCGGACTGATCTTCCTCCTGATGCTGGTGCCGATCGTCCCGATGAGCGCCGTCAACTACGGCGCCGGCCTGTCGCGCGTGTCGCTCGCCCACTACACGCTGGCGGTGGTCGGCGGCCTCACCCCGCGCGCCTTCGCCTACTGCTACTTCGGCGACTCGCTGTTCGCCGTCGGCTCGCCGCAGTTCATCGCCGCCCTCGCCATCCTGGCGGTGATGGTGATCGTCCCCGCCCTGCTCCGCCGCCGCTGGATGGCGCGCTGGCGGTAGCCGCGCCACCGCGTCACGGGAGCTGGTTCAGGTCCCCGAGCTGGACGACCCGGCCGCGGCCGACGTCGCTGCCGATCCACGCCGACAGGCGGGCGCGCAGGTATTTCTGGCGGAAGAGCTCGTGCACGCGCGCGACCTCGGCCACATCCGCCACCGGCACCGCCACCCCGCTCATGGCCAGCTCGCCGATGCGCATGGTCACCGCCGGCGTCTGCCGCAGGTTCAGGTACCAGTCGGTCCTCCCGTCCCGACCCGACTGCACGTAGAGCCGCCCCTCATCGTCGGCCACGAACCAGATGATCACGGTGCGCGGCTGGCCCGACCTGCGCCCGATGGTGGTGAGCTCGATCGTCGACGCATCCCGGTAGGAGGCGAGTTGCCCCGGCAGGACGGCGGCGGTGGCCGGCGCGACGGCGAGCAGGAAGGCCACCGCCGCGAGGGGGCGCGCGATCATGCCGGACGCGGGCCGGCGCCGAGCTGCGCCGCCTGCACCGCGCGCTGCCAGGTCGCCAGCCGCTCGCCGCGCTCGCTGGCGCCGAGGCGCGGCTCGAAGACGCCGCCCGAGCGCCAGGCGTGGCGCACGTCGTCGAGGCCGCGCCACACGCCGGCGCCCATGCCGGCGAGATAGGCGGCGCCGAGCGCCGTCGCCTGCACCGTCTCCGGCCGCTCCACCGGGTGCCCGAGGCTGTCGGCGAGGCACTGCAGGAAGACGTCGTTCGCCGCCACGCCGCCGTCGATCCGCAATCGCGCCGGCGGCGTCGCGCCGGCGTCGGCGAGCAGCGCCTCGAGCACCTCGGCGGTGCGCCAGGCGATGCCCTCGAGCACCGCGCGCACGATGTGCGCCCGCGTCGTCGAGCGCGACAGGCCGCCGAGCACGGCGCGCGCCCCGGAATCCATGTACGGCGTGCCGAGGCCGTGGAAGGCCGGCACCGCCCAGACGCCGCCGCTGTCCGGCACCGACGCCGCCAGCGGACCGCACTCCGCGGCGTTGGCGATGATCCCGAGCCCGTCGCGCAGCCACTGCACCGCGCCGCCGGCCGTGACCACCGTCCCCTCGAGACAGCAGCGCCGTTCGCCGCCGATGCCCCACAGGATCAGCGGATAGGCGCCGCGCTGCGACAGCACCGGGTACTCGCCGGTGTTGATGTCGACCATCGCCGAGGTGCCGAAGGTGATCTTCGCCGCGCCGACGTCGGTGCAGAGCTCGCCGAACATCGCCGCCTGCTGGTCGCCGGCGATGCCGGCGAGCGGAACGCGGGCGCCGAACACCGCCGGATCGGTCTCGGCACCGAGGCCGCTCGACTCGACGATGCGCGGCAGCACCGCGGTCGGCAGCCCCAGCGGCGCGATGACCGTGTCGTCCCACCCGCCGCCGAGGAAGTCGTAGAGGCCGGTGCACGAGGCGTTGGAGTGGTCGGTGATATGCGCCTGGCCGCCGCTCAACTGCCACAGCAGCCAGCTATCCACCGTGCCGAAGCAGAGCTCGCCCGCCGCGGCGCGCGCCATCGCGCCGCGCTCGCGCAGGATCCACTCCAGCTTGGTGGCCGAGGCCAGCGTGTTGGTGAAGATGCCCTGCGCCAGCAACTCGGCGACGCGCTCGCCGGTGCGCGCGTCCTGCCAACCGATCGCCGGGTACAGGGGGAGCCCGGTGGCGCGCTCCCAGACGATGGTGGTGGCGCGCTGCACGGCGACGCCGACCGCGGCGATGTCGCCCGGCTTTGCCTGCGCCGCCGCCAGCGCGTCGGCGATCACCCGCTGCGTCGCCGCCCAGATGTGCAGCGGATCCTGCTCCATCCAGCCCGGCCGCGGATAGGCGGCGGTGATCTCCTCGTAGGCGGCGCCGCGCCGCGCGCTGTGCTCGTCGAACACCATGGCGCGAACGCCGGTGGTGCCTTCATCGATGGCGAGGACGAGGGACATGGGACGAACGAGTCAGCGCGGAGGGCGCCGGGCGGAGGCGGAGAGGAATCCGTCCCCGCCGCCTCGGCCCGCCGTCCTCCGCGCTCTCTGCGTTGGCGATCGTCTCACGGCAACAGCACGCCGGGGTTGAGGATGCCGTTGGGGTCGAGGGCGCGCTTCACGGCGCGCAGCAGCTCGAGCGCGCTGCCGTGCTCGGCCGCCATCCAGGGAGCGCGCAGGCGGCCGATGCCGTGGTGGTGGCAGATGGTGCCGCCGCAGCGCAGCGTCGCCTCCATCGCCTGCTTCCAGCACTCGAGATAGGTCGGCTCGGCGGCGGTCGGATCGCCGGGCTTGGCGACGAAGGTGAAGTAGATGTTCGTCCCCTGCGCATAGCTGTGGGAGCTGTGGCCGGAGATGACGATCAGGTTCTTCACGGTGCGCAGCGCCGTCACGACCTCGGCGTAGAGGGCATGGATGCGGTCCCACTCGACCGCCACCTCGATCGTGTCGAGCACGAAGCCACGCTCGATGAACGACATCAGCGACGGCACGTTGTTGCGCTCGGCGAGCCAGTGCTGCACCGGCGCATCGCCCAGCGCCTCGCCACCGTGCCCGGTGCAGGCGGCGTGGCACGCTTCGGCCTCGGCGGCGGTGAGGCTCGCCGGCCCCTCGGAGACCAGCAACAGGAAGCAGCGGTCCTCCTGCTGCCACTGCCCGAAGTGGCGACCGGTCTCCATCGCGTCGTAGAGGCGCATCACCGGCGGCCGCCAGCCGGCGCGGACGATCTGGCGGATGGCTTCGAGGCCGGAGTCGAAGTCGGGGAAGGCGAAGGACAGCAGGCGGCGCGATTCGGGCAGCGGGAACACCTTCAAGGTCGCCTCGGTGACGATGCCGGCGGTGCCCTCGGCGCCGAGGAAGAGATGGCGCGGATCGGGGCCGGCGGAGCGGCGCGGCGTCGATTTCACGCGCACGACGCGGCCGTCGGCCATCACGGCCTCGAGCCCGAGCAGCATGTCCTCGATCGATCCATAGCGGGTCGAGTACTGGCCGGCGGCGCGGGTGGCGATCCAGCCGCCGATGGTCGACAGCTCCACCGATTGCGGCCAGTGGCCCATCGAGTAGCCGCGCGCCTGCAGCGCCGCCTCGAAATGGTGGCCGTACATGCCGGCCTGCACGCGCACCTGCAGCGCCGTCTCGTTCAGCTCCAGCACCTGGTCGAGGCGCCGCAGGTCGACGACGATGCTGGCCGCGTCGGGCAGCACGCCGCCGCCGACGCCGGACCCGCCGCCGTAGGGCACCACGGGCACGCGCGCGTCGTTGGCGTAGCGGAGCACCGCCGCCACGTCCTCCGTCGAGCGCGGCCGCACGACGCAGGCCGGCCGCGCGGTGAGCCGTCCCTGATGGAGCCGCAGCAGCGACAGCGGCCAGGTATCGTGCGCGTGCTCGGCGAGGCTCTCGTCGCCCCACTCGATCTGCGCGCCGCCGATCGCCGCCGCCAGGTCGTCGCGGAGCCGGCGGACGTCCACCGCCTCAGCCATGCGCCACCTGCGCCGCCGGACCGCTCGACTCGAACGTGCGCAGGTGCTCGGCGAGCTCGCGGTAGCGCTGCGCCTCCTCGTGCACCCGCGAGGCGTCCCAGCCGAGCTGCTCGCCCATCGCCCGGGCGACCCCGTCGACGATGCTGCGCCCCATGTCGGGGTCCCACAGCAGCAGCCGGCTGCGCCGCTCCATGAAGTCGGTGACCGTCATCGCCATCTCTTCGCGGATCCCATACGCGAGCTCGGCGCGCGTCACCGGCAGCGCCGCATCGTAGCGTTCGCCAAGCACCGGATCGGCGGCGATCGCGTCCACGAGGCGTTCCGCGTGGCTGCCGTACAGCGGCACCAGGCGATCGACCAGCGCCGGATCGAGCCGCGGCCAGCGCGCGCGCAGCCCGGCGGCGAAGGCGTCGACGTCGGGGCCGGTCTCGCCGCTGCCGAGAATCGCGGTCTCGCTCTGGCCGCGCCGCGGCGGCGCCGCCACGCCGCGCGCCTGGAGCTGCTCGACGACCAGGTCGACCACCCGCTCCGCCATGCGCCGGAAGGTGGTCAGCTTGCCGCCGGCGACCGAGACGAGGCCGTTGCCGGCGACCATCAGCTCGTCCTTGCGCGACAGCTCCGACGGCGCCTTGCCCTCCTGGAAGAGCAGCGGCCGCAGGCCGGCCCAGCCGTTGACGACGTCGTCGGGCGTCAGCGGCGGATCGACGGCGAAGGTGCGGTTCGCCGATTCGAGCAGATAGAGCACGTCCTCCATCGTCACCCCGGGATAGTCCTCGGGGTTGTCGTAGAAGGTGTCGGTGGTGCCGAGATAGGTGACGCCGCCGCGCGGAATGGCGAAGACGCCGCGCTTGTCGGGCGCGTTCATCACCACGATCCGCGACAGGCCGATGCGCTCGCTGCGGATGCCGAGGTGCACGCCCTTCGTCAGCCGCAGCCGCGGCTGATCGTGCGGCTCGCTGAGCAGGCGCACGGCGTCGACCCACGGCCCGGCCGCGTTGACGATCGTCCGCCCGCGCACCTCGAGCGCGTCGCCGCTCATCTGATCGCGCGCCACCACGCCCTCGAGGCGTTCGCCAGCGAACAGGAAGTCCTCGACGGCGCAGTAGTTCGCGACCACGGCGCCGAGGGCCGCCGCGGCCTTGATGACCTCGATGACCAGGCGCGCGTCGTCGGTCAGGTACTCGTAGTAGAGACCGGCGGCGTAGAGCTTCTCGGCGCGCAGCCGCGGCTCGAGCGCCAGCGCTTCGTCGCGGCCGAGCATGCGATGGCGCTCGGCGTCGGAGATGCTGGCCAGGCGGTCGTAGGTCCACAGGCCGGCGCTCATCTTGGCGTACGAGGCGCGACTGTAGATCGGAAACAGCATCTGCACCGGCCGCGCCAGGTGCGGGGCGAGGCGGCGGACGACGTAGCGCTCGGTGGCCGCCTCGCGCACCAGCCCGACGTCGCCCTGCTGCAGGTAGCGCAGGCCGCCGTGCACGAGCTTGGAGGAGCGCGAGCTGGTGCCGGAGGCGAAGTCGCGCCGCTCGAGGAGCGCCACCGACAGGCCGCGCAGCGCGGCGTCGCGGGCCACGCCGGCGCCGGTGATGCCGCCGCCGATGATCACCAGGTCGAAGCAGCCGTCGCCGAGCGCCGCGAGGTTGTGGGCGCGGGTACGGAACGAGAATTCGACCGGACGCGACATGGCGATTCCGGGCACTGTCTCACCGGCCGATCGGCGAAGTCAATCGCGCCAACCGGGGCCCCGATCGAGCGGCGTTCCAGCGCACGGCGGCGCGGCCCGAGCGCTCATCTCGCGGGGACGCCGGGTGGGGGCGGCGTCGATTTGTGTTTCGCCCGGGTGGAGTGCGAGTACACTCCCCAGGCGAAGGAGGCGGTCATGCGACGGCGAGCGATGACGATGCGAGTGGCGATGGCGATGGCCGTGGGGGCCCTGCTGGTCGCGGCAGGCGCGCGGGCCGACTGCCCGAACGGCATGGTCGAGCTCAACTGCGGCGGGCTGCCGGTGTGCCGGCCGGCGGGGTCGTCGTGCTGCGGCGCGGTGGCGTGCGCCGCCGATCTGATGTGCCTGACGTGCGAGGACGCGCAGATCTGCGCCGCGCCGGGATCGACCTGTTGCGGCGCCACGGCGTGCCCGCCGGACCAGGAGTGCACGACCTGCGGCACCGCGACCAAGTGCCGGCGGCGCGGCGAAGGCTGCCCGATCGGCGATCTGGACTGACGCGCCCGCCCGCCGTTTCGCGCGCCGACCATGGCGAGCCCGACTTACGAGCAGGCCCTCGCCGCCCTGACCGCCGCCGATGGGCCGTTCGCGCTGGTCGGCGGCGAGGTCCGCGGCGTCGGCGTGCGGCTCTTTCGCGATGCGCCGCCGACGCTGCGCGCCTTCGTCGACGCCGCGCGCGCCAAGGGCGACGCCGAGTACCTGGTCTACGAGAACGAGCGCTACACCTTCGCCGAGGTGCTGGCGCGCGTCGACGCGCTGGCCGCCGCGCTGGCGCGCCGGTACGGGATCGGCCCCGGCGACCGCGTCGCCATCGCGATGCGCAATTACCCGGAGTGGATCATCGGCTACTTCGCCGCGACGGCGATCGGCGCGGTGGCGGTCGGCATCAACGCCTGGTGGACGACCGCCGAGTTGGACTACGGCCTGCGCGACTGCGGCGCGCGCGTCCTGCTCGCCGACGCCGAGCGCCTGGAGCGGGCGCAGCCGCTGCTCGCCGGGCTGTCCGACCTGCGGGTCGTCGCGGCGCGGGTCGAGGGGGCGCTACCGTCCGGCGTCGATCGGTGGGACGACGTGCTCGCCGCGCACGCCGGCGGCGGACTGCCCGCGGTCGTGGTCGATCCCGACGCCGACGCGATGATCCTCTACACCTCCGGCACCACCGCCCATCCCAAGGGCGTGGTGTCGACGCACCGCGCGATCATGCAGTCCCTCTTCGCCTTCGCGTGCCGCGCCACGGCGACCTCGATCGCCCGGCCGCCGCAGGCGCCGCATCCGTATCCGACCTGCTACATCCTCATCGTCCCGCTGTTCCACGTCACCGGCCTGGTGCCGGTGATGCTCGGGGCTACGCTCGGCGGCAGCAAGCTGGTGATGATGCACAAGTGGTCGCCCGAGCGGGCGCTCGAGCTGATCGAGCGCGAGCGGGTCACCACCTTCGTCGGCGTGCCGACCCAGGCGCACGACCTGCTCGAGTCGCCGACCTTCGCCGCCACCGACACCTCGAGCCTGCAGTCGGTCGGCGGCGGCGGCGCCGCGGCGCCCCCCGAGCTGGTGCAGCGGATCGAGCGCAGTTTCAGCCGCGGCCGCCCGAACATCGGCTACGGCATGACCGAGACCAACGCCTTCGGCCCGGGCAACACCGGCGACGACTACGTCCGCAAGCCCGCCAGCACCGGTCGCGTCGTGCCGATCTGCGAGATCCGGGTCACCGACCCGGCGAGCGGCGAGCCGCTCCCCGCCGGCACGGTGGGCGAGGTGCGCTTCCGCGGTCCGCACCTCTTCCGCGGCTACTGGAACAAGCCGCGGGAGACGGCCGAGGTGCTCGGCGCGGATGGCTGGCTGCGCACCGGCGATCTCGGCTACCTCGACGACGAGGGCTTCCTCTTCCTCGTCGACCGCGCCAAGGACATCGTCATCCGCGCCGGCGAGAACATCTCGTGCACCGAGGTCGAGAACGTCGTCTACGCCCACCCCGACGTCTACGAGTGCGCCTGCTTCGGCCTGCCGCACGCGCGCCTGGGCGAGGAGCTCGCCGTCGCGGTGTACGCCAAGCCGGGCCACGCGGTGGACGCCGAGGACCTGCGCCGCCACGTCGCCGCGCGCCTGGCCGCGTTCAAGGTGCCGTCGCGGGTGATCGTCTGCCCCGAGCCCCTGCCGCGCAACGCCAGCGGCAAGCTGCTGCGTCGCGCCCTCCGCGATCGGGTGCTCGCGTGATGGAGGGCCGCGCTCCCGCGCGGCCGGCGCGCATCCGCGGCTCCGCGCGCCCGCCGGCGCGGTCCGCATAGCGGCCGCGCCGGCGGATCGACCGGATCAGTAGCGGTAGTGCTCGGGCTTGTACGGGCCCTCGACCGCGACGCCGATGTAGGCGGCCTGCTCGGGGGTGAGGGTGGTGAGCTTCACGCCCAGCTTCTCGAGGTGGAGGCGGGCGACCTCCTCATCGAGCTGCTTGGGCAGCATGTAGACCTGCTTCTGGTACTTGTCGGCGCCCTGCCACAGCTCGAGCTGCGCCAGCACCTGGTTGGTGAAGGAGGCGCTCATCACGAACGAGGGGTGGCCGGTGGCGCAGCCGAGGTTGAGCAGTCGGCCCTCGGCGAGGATCAGCACCGAGTGGCCGTCGGGGAACACCCACTCGTCGTACTGCGGCTTGATGTTGATGCGCCGCACGCCCGGACGCTTGGCGAGCCCGGCCATGTCGATCTCGTTGTCGAAGTGGCCGATGTTGCCGACGATCGCCTTGTCCTTCATGCGCGCCATGTGCTCGGCGGTGATGATGCCGTAGTTGCCGGTGGCGGTGACGAAGACGTCGGCGGTCTCGACGACGTCCTCCAGCGTCTTCACCTCGTAGCCCTGCATGGCGGCCTGCAGGGCGCAGATGGGATCGATCTCGGTGACGATCACCCGACAGCCCTGCCCGCGCAGCGACTCGGCGCAGCCCTTGCCGACCTCGCCGAAGCCGCACACCACGGCGACCTTGCCGCCGAGCATGACGTCGGTGGCGCGGTTGATGCCGTCGATCAGGGAATGGCGGCAGCCGTAGATGTTGTCGAACTTGCTCTTGGTGACCGAGTCGTTGACGTTAATCGCCGGGAACAGCAGCGTGCCGGCCTTCGCCATCTGGTAGAGCCGGTGCACGCCGGTGGTGGTCTCCTCGCTGACGCCGCGGATCGACTTCGCGACCCGCGCCCAGCGCCCCGGCTCCTCCTGCTGCAGGCGGCGGATCAGCGACAGGATCTCGCCCCACTCCTCGGAGTCCGTCTTGGGATCGAACGCCGGCACCGCGCCGGCGCGCTCGAGCTCGAGCCCCTTGTGCACCAGCAGCGTCGCGTCGCCGCCGTCGTCGACGATGAGATCCGGCCCCCCACCGTCCGGCCACGAGAGGATCTCGTTGGTGCACCACCAGTACTCCTCGAGCGTCTCGCCCTTCCAGGCGAACACGGCGGTGCCCTTCGGGTCGGCGACCGTGCCCTCGCGTCCGACCGCCACCGCCGCGGCGGCGCTGTCCTGGGTGCTGAAGATGTTGCACGACGCCCACCGCACGTCGGCGCCGAGATCGACCAGGGTCTCGATCAGCACCGCGGTCTGCACCGTCATGTGCAGCGAGCCGGCGATGCGCGCCCCGCGCAGCGGCTTGCTGGCGCCGTGGC
This sequence comes from bacterium, assembly GCA_019637795.1. Lineage (NCBI taxonomy): Bacteria > bacterium. Next base: position 220,558 of record JAHBUY010000009.1, read on the forward strand.
GCGCCCGCAGCGCCATCAGGCCCGGCATCTCCTGCTCGGCGAGGCGGATCTCCTTGCGCCCCAGCTCGGCGAGCGCCAGGTCCTTCACCTTGAACGGCGGCCGCGCCGCCTCCGTCTGCTTCACTTTCGCTGCTGTGCTCATGCGTGTGTCCTCCGTTGTATGGTGTCGCGCGGTCTGGCGCCGCGGGCGCGGCGCCTTCCAGTCAGGATCGTATCGCCGCGGCGGTGAACAGGGCGGGACCCTTCGCCGCCGGCGCGACCGGCAGCGGGTGGGTGCGCGCCGCCGCGAACCCCGCCCGCGCCAGCCACTCCGCGAGCTGCCCCGGCGCGAAGCCGAGCCAGACGTGCCCCATCTGCTGCCGGTACTCGACGCGGTCGTGCTGCAACATGTCGATGACCAGCAGCCGGCCCCCCGGACGCAGCGCCCGCGCCGCCTCGGCCAGCACCGCCGCCGGCTCGGCCACGTGATGCAGCACCAGGCAGATCACCGCCGCATCGAGCGCGGCGTCGTCGATGGGCAGCGCCTCGAGCTCGCCGCGCCGCAGCTCCACGTTCGCCAGCCCGTCGAGCCGGCGACGCGCCGCGGCCAGCATCGGGCGCGAGGTCTCGACCGCGATCACCCGGCGGATGAACGGCGCCAGGGTCTCGGCGATCTGGCCGGTGCCGCAGCCGAGATCGCCGACGGTCCACGCCGCGTCCAGCAACCCGGCGAGCGCGGCGAGGTCGAAGCGTTCGCCGTAGAGCTCGCGCCGCAGGCGATCCCACTGCCCGGCGGCGCTGCCGAAGAATGCCTGCGAGCGGGTGCGCCGCCCGGCCAGCACGGTGGCCAGGCGCCGCTCGTCCTGGTCGCCGATGCCGCCCTGCGCCGTCTGCTCGCGCAGCAGCGCCCACAGCCGGCGCGCCGCCGGATCGAGCTCGGCCACGGCGAGGCGATAGAAGCGGCTCGTCCCCTCCGAGCGCACCGCCAGCCAATCGTCGTCGACCAGCACCTTGAGGTGGCGGCTCACCGTCGACTGCGGGAGCTGCAACACCGCGCACAGCTCGGCCACCGCCAGCTCGTGCCGCTCGACCAGCCGCAGCATGCGGACTCGCGTGGCGTCGGCGAGCGACGTCATCCAGCCGAACATCGGCGCGGCAGCGGCGGTATTCATCCGTAGATCCGGATGAAGTGGTAGACCGTCGGCGGGGACAAAGGCAAGAGGAATTTCTCCTCCGGCGTCGCCGCGCGGCTGGGCGGTGACCACGCGCGCATGCCTCGCGTGGGAACGCGCATGGCGGACGCGGCAACACACGGCGCATCGACGGCGCGCGCACGACCGACATTTCACGGCACCAGCGGCGGCGCGGCGGCGCCGCGGTCCGTGACGCGCGCCGGCGCGGCGGGCACGCGTCTGCACGCATCGCGCGGTGTGGCGCGGAACGCTTCGTGCATCGGCGGCGCCCGCGCACGATGCAGACGCCAGTTGCCACGGACCGCGGGACATCGAACAGGGGGAGAGGGATCATGCGAGGACATGGGTTGGGATCGCTGCCGCTCGCCGTCGTCGCATCGGTCGTGCTCGCCGGACCCGCGGCGGCGGCAACGCTGCGCATCGTGCCGAGCGCGGGGAGCCTCGTCGCCGGCACCTCGCGGCGCTTCACCGCGTCGCTGAACAACGTCCCGACCGCGCGCGTGACGTGGGCCGTGAACGGCATCGCCGGCGGCAGTCCGACCGTCGGCACCATCGATCGCAACGGACTCTACACCGCGCCGGCGCCGCCGCCCGACGGGTTCGTCGTGACGATCGGCGCGACCACGTCGAGCGACCCGGTCGTCACGGCGAGCATTGCCCTCACCGTGCGCCATCCGACGCCGCTGCTCTCCGGCATCACCCCGAGCGCGCCGCCGCTCGGCCCGTTCGCGCTCGAGGTCCGGGGCAGCGGCTTCGCTCCCGGGGCGACCGTGCTGTGGAATGGCACCGCGCTGGCGACCAGCTTCGCCTCCTCGACGCTCCTGCGCGCCACCGGCAGCGCCGACACCGCGGGGTCGGCGCGCATCGCCGTCGCCAATCCGGGACCCGGCGCCCTCTCCGCGACGCGCTATGTCAGCGTCAGACCCGCACCGACCCGCACCGCGACGCTCCGCCCCACCGCGACCGCGCCGCCGGCGACGTCGACCCGCACCCCCACCCAGCGGCCCACCGAGACTCGCACCCCGACCCCGCTGCCGAGCCCGCCCGCCACCGCCACCCGGCCGCCGACCGCCGTGCCGACCGCGACGGCGACGGCGATGCCGTCGTCGACCACGACCGCGCCGCCGAGCTCGACGATGCGGCCGACCGAGACCCGCACCATGGCGCCGACGATGACGGCGACCATGCTGGTCGCGACGGCAACGGCGACGCCGACGCCGCGCGGCAGCGAGACGCGCACGCCGACCGGCACCGGCCAGCCGACCCGCACCGCCACCGCGGCGCGCACGCCGACCGGCGGCACCGCGGCGCCCAGTCTGTCGGTGAGCGTCGCGCCGGCCAGCGTGACGGTGCTCGCCGGCGCGACGCAGCAGTTCCAGGCAACGGTCAGCGGCAGCGCCAATCAGGCGGTGACCTGGTCGGTGAGCGCCATCGGCGGCGGCGAGGCGGCGGTCGGCACGATCGACGCCAGCGGCCTCTACACCGCCCCCACGACGGTTCCCGCCGGCGGCTCGGTCACCGTGCGCGCCGCCAGCGCCGCCAACCCGGCCGCCGTCGGCAGCGCGACGGTGCTGGTGCGGGATCCGCTCGCCATCACCTACGGGCGTCTGCTCGATCAGACGAGCTTCGGACCCACCCAGGCGTCGATGGCGCGCCTGGCGCAGATCGGCATTCCCGCCTACCTGAGCGAACAGTTCGCCATGGCGGAGTCGCCGTGGCCGTCGGTCAGCACCACCGACCGCAGCCTGGTCGTCGACGCCTTCTTCAACAACGCGCTGAAAGGCCAGGACCAGCTCCGCCAGCGCGTCATCTTCGCCCTCAGCGAGATCATCGTCGAGGCGAGCAACAAGAACACCAACAACGAGGACATCATCCCCTGGCTGCAGCTCCTCAGCCGCAACGCCTTCGGCAACTACCGCACGCTGCTGCGCGAAATCACCCTCGACGCCTCGATGGGCAAGTTCCTCGACCTCGCCAACAGCGGCTTCTTCGGCGGCGCGCCGAACGAGAACTTCCCGCGCGAGGTCATGCAACTGTTCTCGATCGGTCTCTACCGGCTGAACCAGGACGGCTCGCTGCAGCGCGACGGCCAGGGTCTGCCGCTGGCGACCTATACCCAGGCCGATGTGCAGCAACTGGCCAAGGCGCTCACCGGCTGGACCTACGGCAACGCCAGCGGCACGCCGCCGGCCTACGCCAACTCCAACTACTACCCGGGGCCGATGCTGCCGGTGGAGAAGTACCACGACAAGTCGGCCAAGACGCTCCTCGGCCAGGCGCTGCCGGCCAACCAGACGGCGACCCAGGATCTCGATGCCGCGATCGACGTCATCGTCCAGCATCCGAACGTCGGCCCGTTCGTCGCCACCCGCCTGATCCGCGCCCTGGTGACCAGCAACCCGAGCCCGGCATACATCAGCCGCGTCGCCGCCGCGTTCAACGGGCCGCCGCGCGGCGACATGCAGGCGACCCTGCGCGCCGTGCTCCTCGATGCGGAGGCGCGCGACGACACCCCGCCGGCGACCTTCGGCCGCCTGCGCACGCCGATGCAGCACACCATCGCGCTGGCCCGGGCCCTGAACCTCGACCTCGGGCAGCCGTCGCAGTTCGCCTACCTGTTCTACGACATGAACGAGGGCCTGCTCGATGCGCCGTCGGTGTTCGGCCACTACTCGCCGACGTACCGGCTGCCGGTCAGCGGCCTGTTCGGCCCCGAATTCCAGATCTACTCGGCGAGCGGCGCGGTGAACCGCGGCAACCTCTTCTACCTGTTCCTCTACAGCCCGTGGCCGATCAATCCGGCGCTCCAGCCCCTGGTCGCCGTCGCCGGCAATACGACCGCGTTGGTCGATGCCGTCGACCAGACCCTGCTCTACGGTCGCATGCTGCCGGCGACGCGGGCCGCGCTGCTCACCGCCCTGCCGCAGATGCCCGACAACAACGCCCGCGTGCTCACCGCGGTCTACCTGACCGCCATGGCCGGCGAATCCCTGGTGCAGCGATGAGCCGGCACCAGGCGGGAGACGACATGACGACCACCGGCACGATCTCGCGCCGCCGCTTCCTCCACCTCGGCGCCAGCCTCGGCGTACTGCTCGGGCTCGGCCGCTTCGACTGGGCGCAGGCGGCCGCCGCCGGCGACTACAAAGCATTGGTCTGCCTCTTCCTCTTCGGCGGCAACGACGGCCACAACCTGGTGGTGCCGCTGCAGTCGCAGCAATACGCCGCCTACGTCGCGGCGCGCGGCGCGTTGGCGTTGCCGCAGAGCCAGCTCCTGCCGATCGCCGACCCCACCCAGGGCCCGTTCGCCCTCCACTACGCGATGCCGGAGCTGCAGGCCCTGTACACGCAGGGACGAGCGGCGATCCTCGCCAACGTCGGCATGCTCGTCCAGCCGACAACCTACACCCAGGCCAACGGCGCCAACGCCCCGCTGCCCCTCAACCTGCGTTCGCACTCCGACCAGGTGGTGCAGATGCAGACCGGGGTGCCGAACGCGAGCGGCAGCAGCGGCTGGGGCGGCCGCACGCTCGACGCGCTGACCTACAACCACGGCTACAACGCCACCACCTCGTTCCCGGTCGCCATCTCGATGCAGCGACCGGCGCTGTTCTGCGACGGCGCCATCGTCCAGGACGTCAGCCTGTGGCCCGGCAACGCGCTCGATCAGAACGGCCTCAACCTCTACCCGCCATCGGCGGCGGCGGCGCGCGCCGCCGCGCAGATGCAGATCGTGTCGACGAGCAGCGGCAACGACCTGATCGATGCCGCGAACAAGGTGATGGCCGATGCCCGGGCGCTCAACCCACTGCTCAGGGCGGCGCAGGCCGGCGTCACCTTCCAGCAGCCGTTCCCCTCCACCGACCTCGGCGAGCAACTGCAGGAGATCGCGCGCATCATCAGCCTCAACGCCCAGCTCGCCGTCGGTCGCCAGGTCTTCTTCTGCAGCCTCGGCGGCTTCGACACCCACAGCGGCCAGGGCTACCAGCAGTGGGATCTGCTGCGGCAGGTGAGCCAGGCGCTGGATGCATTCCACGCCGCCACCGTGCAGCTCGGCGTCGCCGACCGGGTGACGGCCTTCACCCTCTCCGACTTCGGCCGCACCCTGCAGCCGAGCGGCTCGGGAACCGATCACGGCTGGGGCAACCATCACCTGATCGTCGGCGGCGCCGTCCGCGGCGGCCGCCTCTACGGCCGCTATCCGTTGATGACCAACTACGCGTCGTTCAACGCCTCCGCCGACGACTATGCCGACGGGCGCGGCGCCATGCTGCCGGGGGTGTCGCTGTCGCAGTACGGCGCCACCCTGGCGCGCTGGTTCGGCGCCAGCGACGCCGACCTGGATGCGATCTTCCCGACGCTGGCGAATTTCTCCAACCGCGATCTGGGATTCATGTCCTGAGCTCGCAGCGCCGCGCCACGGCGGCAGGCCCGCAGGGCCTCCGGCGCCCCGGGGCTCGGCCGCGAGTTGTTCTCGAACCCCCCGCCCGACTATGGGGGCGGCATGAGAGCCATCGTACTGGCGCGCTACGGACGACCGCACGAGGCGTTCGAGATCCAGGAGCGGCCGACGCCGGAGCCGGCGCCCGGGCAGGTGCGGATCGCGGTCGAGGCGTTCGGCCTCAACTACGCCGACGTCTCGGCGCGCCAGGGCACCTACATGGACGCGCCGCCGATCCCCTGCGTCATCGGCTACGAGGTCGTCGGCCGCGTCGACGCGCTCGGCGCCGGCGTCACCGCGCCCGCCATCGGCCAGCGGGTCGCCGCGCTGACCCGCTTCGGCGGCTACGCCACCGCCGCGGTGACCGACGCGCGCGCCGCGGTGCCGATCCCCGACGATCTCGACGCCGGGCTCGCGGTCGCGCTGCCGACCCAGGGCGGCACCGCCTACTACTGCGCCGAGGAGATGGTCCGCCTCCACCCCGGCGAGCACGTGCTCGTCCAGGCCGCCGCCGGCGGCGTCGGCACGCTGCTCGTCCAGTTGTGCAAGCGCCGCGGCTGCATCGTCCATGGCACCGCCGGCTCGGACGAGAAGCTCGACTACCTGCGCCGGCTCGGCGTCGACCACCCGATCAACTACCGGCGCGACGACTTCGCCGCCGCGGTGCGGCGGGTGCGCGGCGACGCCGGACTCGACGTGATCTTCGATTCGCTCGGCGGCTCGGCGGTGCGCAAGGGGCTGCAGCTCCTCGCCCCCGGCGGCCGCATCGTCTGCCTCGGCGCCGCCGAACGCGACGCCGGCGCGCTGCAGTGGCTGCGCGACGCCCGCTTCGCCCTCTCCTTCGGCTTCATCCATCCGATTCCGCTGCTCATGCACAGCAAGTCGCTGATCGGCGTCAACATGCTGCGCATCTCCGACCACCGGCCGGAGACGCTGCGCCGCGTGCTCGAGGCGGTGATCGACCTGGCGTTGAAGGACGAGATCCGGCCCACCGTCGGCGGTCGCTTCCACGCCGAGCAGATCGCCGACGCGCACGAGCTGCTCGGCAGCCGCGGCTCGACCGGCAAGATCGTCGTCGACTGGCGGTGAGCGCCCCTCGGCACGGCACGCCCGCCGATGACGCGGCCGCGCCGCGGGCGAGACGGTCACGCTGACCGTCATCGGGCGCGCGCGCACGCCGTGGCGGCGGCGCGAGGACGCGCCGCACCAGCCGAGCGCGGCGCCGAACGCGATCGGCGCGATCGAGATCGCGGCCCCCTACCGCGCCGCGCTGGCCGATCTCGACTCCTTCGCCCGCGTCTGGCTCCTGTTCGTCTTCGACCGCAGCACGGGCTGGGCGGCCACCGTCAGGCCGCCGCGCGGCGGACCCCGACGCGGCGTGTTCGCCACCCGGGCACCGAACCGCCCGTCGCCGATCGGGCTCACCTGCGTCGCCCTCGGCGGCGTCGACGTCGCCGCCGGCGTGGTCCACGTGCGCGGCATCGACCTCCTCGACGGCACGCCGATCGTCGACATCAAGCCGTACCTCCCGCAGGTCGACGCCTGGCCCGACGCCGGTCACGGCTGGCTCGAGCCCTACCTGCGGGCCGGCGTCGAACCGCGCCTGAAGAAGCCCCACCGCCCGCCCCGGCCTTGACCCGCCCGGCAGCGGCGGCTTTCATTCGCCGGTGGAGCTGGACGGCATTCTCTTCGACTACGGCGGCACGCTCGACGGCCCCGCCAGCCACTGGCTCGATCGTTTCGTGGGCCTGTACGAGGAGGCGGGAACGCCGCAACCACTCGAACGGCTGAAGCCGGCGTTCTACGCCGCCGACGAGGCCGCCTACGCCGATCCGGCGGTGGCGGCGATGTCGCTGGCGGAGCTGATGGACTTCCACATCGGCGTCCAGCACGCGCGCCTGGGGCTCGACGACCCGGGGCTGCGGCGCCGGCTCGCGGCGGCCTTCCTCGCCCGCTCCCAGGCGGCGCTGGCCGACAGCCGGGCCGTCCTCGAACGGCTGGCGCGCCGCTATCGGCTCGGCGTCGTCTCCAACTTCTACGGCAACGTCGAACGCATCCTCGCCGACGCCGGCTTCGCGCCGCTGCTCACCGTCGTCGCCGATTCCAATCGCGTCGGCGCGATGAAACCCGAGCGCCGCATCTTCGACCACGCCCTCGCCGCCCTCGCCAGCGATCCCGCCCGCACCCTGCACGTCGGCGACTCGCACGAACGCGACGTCCGCGCCGCGAAGGCCCTCGGGCTGCGCACCGCTTGGCTGGTGCCCGCCTCCCGACCGCTCGCCGCCGACCCGCACGCCGACCTCGTCATTCACTCTCTCGCCAGCCTCGAAGCGCTCTTGAAGACGGACGATCCCCCACGGCGGCACGGCGCCGCGGAGCGCGTCGGTTGACGCCGTGCCTCCGCGCTGACGATTGCGTCCCATGAAAGCCGGACTCATCGCCGCCGGGCTCGGCGAGCGCCTCGCCGCCGCCGGCATCGACACGCCGAAGCCGCTGGTCCAAGTCGCCGGTAGGGCGCTGGTCGACCGCGTGCTGGACGCCATCGCCGCCGCCGGCATCGCCGAGGCGGCGTGCATCTTCAACGCCGAGCCGGCGAGCGACGCGGTCGAGGCGCACTGCCGGGCGCGCGCCGACGGGCCGCGGCTGACCATCGTGCGGCGGACGACCCCGAGCTCGATGGAGAGCCTGTTCACCCTGGCGCCCCTGCTCGCGGACGAGCGGTTCCTCCTCCTCACCGTCGACGCCGTGTTCGCGCCGGCGGTGCTGCGCGCCTTTCTCGACGCCGCCGCGGCGCACGCCGACGCCGACGCGGTGCTCGCCGTCACCGATTTCGTCGACGACGAGAAGCCCCTGCATGCGGCGCTGGCGCCCGACGGCCGCCTCACCGCGCTCGGCGCCGCGGCGCGCGACAGCCGCTGGATCACCGCCGGCTTCTACGTCTTCCACCCGCGCATCTTCGCCGAGATCGCGGCGGCGCGCGGCGCCGGCTTCACCGCGCTGCGCCAGTTCCTCGGCCACCTTCTGGCGCGCGGCTATCGCCTCCGCGGGGCGCCGATGGGCAAGACGCTCGACGTCGATCGACCGCAGGACATCGCCGCCGCCGCCGCCTTCGTGCGCAACGGGTTCGCCTCGTGATCGACTTCCTCGGCATCGCCCGCGAGCGCGTCTACTCGCCGGGCAAGGTGGCGGACGACCGCGCCATTCTCGACGCGGTCGCCGAACGCCTGCGCGGCCGCGTCGCCGTGGTCAGCGCCGACGATCCCCTGCCGACGGCCACGCCGCCGACGGTCGTGTTCGCCATGTGCCAGGGACCCGCGGCGCTGGCGACGCTGCGCGCCTGGGAAGCCGCGGGCGTGCGCGTCATCAACTCCGTCGCCGGCATCGAGAACGCCCACCGCCGGCGCATGCTCGCCGCCTTCGCGCGTCATCGCGTGCCGCATCCGGAGAGCCGGATGCTCGACACCGGCGACGCCGCCGCGCTGCCGGCCTGGATCGACGCGGGCGCCTGGCTGAAACGCGGCGACGTGCACGCCACCGATCCGGACGACGTCGTCCACGTCGCCGATCGCGCCGCCGCCGCCGCCGCGTTGGCGGCGTTCGCGCGCCGCGGCATCGCCACCGCCTGCGTGCAGCGCCACGTCGCCGGCGCGGTGATCAAGTTCTACGCCGTGGCGGGCGGCCGCTTCTTCGCCTGGTACGGCCCCGAGGGGCTGCGCCTCGATCGCGGCACCGTCGCGCGCCTGCGCGCCCTCGCCGACGCCGGCGCCGCGAGCCTCGCGCTAGAAGTATTCGGCGGCGACTGCGTCTTCGACGGCGATGGCAACTTATGGTTGATTGACTTGAATGACTGGCCTAGCTACGGTCGCTGCCGCTTCGGGGCCGCCGAGGCGATAGCCGCCCACGTTCAACAAGCGAGGATGCCGTGAAGACCGCACATCGTGCGGAGGAGCGTGCCGCCGCGGTCCCCGGACCGTCGTCGCGCGCCGCCTACGCCGCTGAACAAGCCTACATCGCCCCGGGTCTGCAGCGCATCGCGCAGCTCTCCGAGCTGACCATCGAACGCGGCCACGGCTCGACGCTGGTGGACGCCGACGGCAACGAATTCCTCGATTTCTTCGCCGGCGTCGCCGTGGCCAGCCTCGGCCACTCGCATCCGCGCTTCGTGCGCGCCATGCAGGCGCAGCTCGAGAAGAGCGTCGTCGGCAGTTTCACCACCGCCCCGCGCCTCGCGCTGCTGCAGCGCCTCGCCGAGCTCGCGCCGGGCGCGCTGTCGCGCACGCAGCTCTACAGCGGCGGCGCCGAAGCGGTGGAGGCGGCGATCCGCCTCGCCAAGTCGTACACCAAGAAGTTCGAGGTGGTGGGCTTCTGGGGCGGCTTCCACGGCAAGACCGGCGGCGTCATGGGCCTGATCGGCGACAGTTGGAAGCAGCACTGGGGCCCGCTGATGGGCGGCACCCATCTGGTGCCGTACGCCGACTGCTACCGCTGTCCGCTGAAGACCAGCTATCCCGGCTGCGGCCTCGCCTGCGTCGAGCTGGCACGCGAGCAGTTGAAGGTGACGACCGCCGGCGCCATCGCGGCGATCATCGTCGAGCCGATGCAGGGCACCGCCGGCAACATCGTCCCGCCGCCCGAGTTCCTGCCCGCGGTGCGCGAGCTGGCGCGCGAGCACGATGCGCTGCTCATCGCCGACGAGATGATCACCGGCTTCGGCCGCACCGGCCGGATGTTCGGCGTCGAGCACACCGGCGTCGAGCCCGACGTGATGACGATCGGCAAGGGCTTCGGCTGCGGCTTCCCGGTGACCGGCCTGATCTCGACCGACGCGATCACCAGCTCGCTGCCCTTCGCCAAGCCGAGCTCGTCCTCCTCGAGCTACGGCGGCAATCCGCTCGGCGCCACCGCGGCGCTGGCGACCGTGGAGACGATCGTCGACGAACGGTTGGTGGACAACGCCGCCACCGTCGGCGCGGTGCTGCTCGACGGCCTGCGCGCCCTGCAGGAGAAGTACGAGCTCATCGGCGACGTCCGCGGCAGCGGGCTGTTGATCGGCATGGACCTGGTCACCGACCGCGTCAGCAAGGAGCCGCTGCCGAGCCGGGTCACCGAGGCGATCTTCCTCGGCGCGCTGCGCCGCGGCCTGCTGCTGATGGGCTACTTCTCGCGCGTCCGCATCAATCCGCCGCTCGTGCTGACCGAGAGCGAAGCGCGCGACGGCGTCGCGATCCTCGATGAGGTCTTCGCCGAGATCGCGCCCGGTGGCCGCTATCGCGCATGAGCACGGCGGCCTGGGTGGCGCTGGTGTTCGCGTCGGCGCCTGATGGTGACGGTGCGATGGTTCACGGGCGGGAATCGCATCCCAGACGTCGCTCGGTCGCGGCGCCCGCCATCTGACGGCTGATGGTTGCTCCTGCGAACGGACGCCCGCGGCGCGTCGCGATGCTCGGCTTCGGCCACGTCGCCGAGCACGGGCACCTGCCGGCCTGGCTGGCGCGCGACGACTTCCGCATCGTCGCCGTCGCCGAGCCCGACCCGGACCGACGCGCGCTGGCGGCGCGCCATCTGCCCGCGGCCGCGCTGCACGCCGACGCCGCCGCGTTGCTCGCCGCCGAGGCCGTCGACGCCGTCGACATCGCCGCGCCGCCGGCGCTGCACGCGGCGCTGGCGATCGCCGCCGCCGGCGCCGGCTGCCACATCCTGTGCGAGAAGCCGCTGGCGACGACGCTGGCGGACTTCCACGCCATGCGCGACGCCGCGGCGCGCGCCGGCGTGGCGCTGTGCACGGTCCACAACTGGAAGCACTCGGCGCAGTTCGCCGCGCTGCATCGGTTGCTGGCCGAGGGCGCGGTCGGCCGGCCGCGGCACATCCGCCTCGAAACCATCCGCGCCGGCCAGGCGGTGAGCGTCGGCGGCGAGTGGCGCGGCGATCGCCGCCTCGCCGGCGGCGGCATCCTCGTCGACCACGGCTGGCACGCGTTCTACCTGCTGCTCGGGTTGGCCGGCGAACGACCGCGCCAGGTGCAGGCGACGATCGAGCGGCGGCGCGACCGCGGCGCCGCGGTCGAGGACACGGCGACCTGTCGCATCGAGTTTCCGTCGCTGACCGGCGAGATCTTCCTCACCTGGGCCGGCGATGCGCGGCGCACGTGCTGGCAGGTCGGCGGCTCGCAGGGGACGGTGACGCTCGCCGACGACCGCGGCGCGATCGAGCGCGGCGGCGACCGCCGCGAGCTGGCGTTCGCCGGCTCGCTGTCGGAGGGCTCGCACCATCCCGACTGGTTCGGCGCCGTCATCGACGACTTCGCCGCCGAGATCGACGATCCGGCGCGGCGCGGCCGCAACCTCGCGGAGGCCGAGTGCTGCGTGCTGCTCACCGCCCTCGCCTACGACTCCGGCGCCCAGGGCGGACGCCCGCTGCCGGTGCCGGCGAGCGTCCCGGCGGCGGCGCGGGCCGCGGAGATGGCATGAGCGCCGACGCCGCCGGCTGCACCGCGGTGATCCTGCCGCCGACCGCGCTCAGCTTCCACCCGGTGGCCGGCCTGCCGATCGTGCAGCGACTGGCGCTGAGCGCGCTGCGCGGGGGCTTCGACGCCGTGGTGGCGCTGGCGCCGCGCGACGAGGCGGCGCTGCGGGCGCTGTTCGCGCGCGACGCGCGCACGGCGGCGATCCCCATCGTCAGCGACCCGCGGTCGCCGGCGATCGCCACCGAGCGCGTCGCCCTGCTCCCCTCCAACTGGGTGGTCACCGCCGAGACGCTGAGCCGCATCCGCCAGGCGCCGCTCAACGGCACGCCGCTGCGCTTCGGCCCCGGCGACGGCGGCATCGTCGTCGGCCCGCGCGCGCTGCTGACCGCGGCGCCGCCGGCGGCCGTTCCGGCGCCGCCGTTGGACGGCGCGCTGTGCGTGCCGGTCGCGTCGCCGCGCGACGCCGAGGCGGCGGAGCGGGCGCTGCTGGCGACGCTCGGCTCGCCGGCCGACGGACCGATCGCCCGCCTCGACCGCGCCGTGTCGACGCGGATCAGCCGCCACCTGGTGCGCACGCCGCTGCGCCCCAACCACATCACCACCATCGGCACCCTGGTCGGGCTCACCGGCGCCTGGTGCCTGGCGCAGAGCGGCTACGGCTGGGCGCTGGCGGGGGCGCTGCTGTTCTGGCTCGCCGTCATCATCGACGGCTGCGACGGCGAGGTGGCGCGCCTCAAGTTCCTGGAATCGCGCTTCGGCTATCTCTACGACGTCACCACCGACAACATCGTCCACGCCGCCATCTTCGCCGGCATGGGCATCGGCCTCTACCGCGCCGATCCGACGCAGCCGTTCCTGCTCCTCGGCGCGCTCCTGGTCGGCGGGCTCGTCGCCGCCACCGCCGCCACCATGACGCTGCTGGTGCCCGAGCCGCCGGCCGACCAGGCGCCGCCGCGCACCGCGCGCGGCCGCTGGCGGCGCCGCCTCCTGCGCGGCTTCGAGGCGCTCATGAACCGCGACTTCGCCTACCTGCTCCTGGCGCTGGCGCTGATCGGGAAGCTGCACTGGTTCCTCTGGGGTGCCGCGTTCGGCACCTATGTCTATGCCGGCGCGCTGGTGCTCGTGTATCGCTGGCGCGATGCGGACTGAGGCGGGAACGGCGACCACGGGGCGGACGCGACGAGCGGGCGGAACGTGGCGGGCGCAGTCGCGATGACGCCGCGGCGGCCGGCGGCGCTGGTGATGTGGTGGGCCGAACGCGGCCTGCTCGTCGCCGGCATCGCCCTGTTCGTCGTCCTCGTGCGCCAGCTCGGCGCCGCCGAGGTCTGGGGCAATCTCCGGCTCGTCGGCTGGGGCTTCCTGCTCGTGCTCGGGCAGGAGGGCGTCTCCTACTGTCTCAACACCCTCGGCTGGCGCTACGCCTTCCCGCCGCCGCGGCCGCCGCTCCCCTTCCGCAGCCTGATCGCGGCGCGGCTCGGCGGCGAGGCGATCAACAACCTGACGCCGACCGCGACCATCGGCGGCGAGGTGGTGCGCGCCCGCATGCTGGAAGGGCGCTGCGATCCGCACACCGTCTGGGCGTCGGTCGCCGTCGCCAAGCTCAGCCAGACGGCGGCGCAGATGCTGTTCGTGTTCATCGGGCTGATCGCCCTGGTGCGCGACGTGGCGCTGCCGACCGGCTTCCGCGACGGCCTCTACATCGGCATGGGCGCGATCACCACCGGCCTGCTGCTGGGGATCGCGCTGCAGCGCCGCGGCCTGTTCGGCACCGCCGCGCGCCTGGCGGCGCGTCTCGGCGTGCGGGTGCCGGCGAGCCTGCACGCCCACCTGGCGGCGCTCGACGGAGAGATCGCCCGTCTCTACCAGGCGCCGTGGGCCTTCGCGGCGTCGGTCGCCGGCTTCTTCGGCGGCTGGTGCATGGGCGCCGTCGAGGTCTACATCATCATGACCTGCCTGCAGCTCGCGCCCACCTGGGAGCTCGCCTGCACCGTCGAGGTGCTCTCGGTCGCCATCGACGCCCTCTTCTTCTTCGTCCCCGCCAAGGCCGGCGTGCAGGAAGGCGGCAAGGCGCTGATCTTCAGCCTGCTCGGGCTCGACCCGGCGAAGGGCCTGGTGCTCGGCATCGTGCGCCGGTTGCGCGAGCTGACCTGGTCGTCGGTCGGCCTGGTCGTGCTGGCGCGCCACCAGGCGCGCAAGCGCGCGACGCGCTCGTGAGCCCGCGCCGCCGCCTCATCGTCGCCGCCGACGACTTCGGCATGTCGCCGGGCGTCAACGCCGGCATCCTGCGCGCCCACCGCGAGGGCATCCTCACCGAGACCGGCCTGATGGTGCGCGGCGCCGCCGCGGACGAGGCGCTGGCGCTGGCGCGCGCCACGCCGACGCTCGGCGTCGGCCTCCACCTCACCCTCCTGCAGGGCCACTGCGCGGCGCCGCCGGAGGCACTGCCGCTGCTGGTCGACGCCAGCGGGCGCTTCAGCGACCGCCCGGTGTGGACCGGGATGCGCTATTTCTTCGTCCCCGGCATCCGCGCCCAACTGCGGCGCGAGATCGCCGCCCAGCTCGACGCCTTCGTCGCCGGCGGCCTGCCGCTGTCGCACGTCGACGGCCACCTCACGATCCACATGCACCCGTGCGCCCTGGCGATCCTGCTCGAGATCGCGCCGCGCTACCAGGTGCGCGCCCTGCGCCTGCCGCGCGACCCGCTCCTCGCCGCGCTGCGCTGGGACCGCCGACACGCGGCGCGCAAGGTGTTCGAGGGGCTCGCCTTCGGCGGCCTGGCGCGCTGGGGGGCGCCGCGCATCGCCGCCGCAGGCCTGCGCACGCCGGACCACATGTTCGGCATGCACCAGACCGGCGCGGTGAGCGAGGCGTACCTGCTGCACCTCATCGCCACGCTGCCGCCGGGCACCAGCGAGGTGTACTGCCACCCGGCGATCGTCGACGCGGAAGCGCGCCGGTGGCGCCCGGCCGACTACCGCAGCGACGACGAGCTGGCGGCGCTGTGCAGCCCGCGCGTGCGCGCCGCCATCGATGCCGCCGGCATCGAGCTCATCGGCTATCGCGACCTGTAGCCCGCGGCCGACGCCGGTCAGGGCTGGAATTCGAAGCCGAGCTGGTGCCGCTTGGCGGTGTTGCACGGCTTGCAGGCGGGAACGACGTTGCCCTTGGTCGAGCGGCCGCCGCGGATGATCGGCACCAGGTGGTCCATGGTCAGCGCCCTGGCGCCGACCTGGGCGCCGCAGTAGTGGCACACCCCCGGCGCGCAGCGCCGCTTCCACCACGGCGTCGCCCGCAGCTCGCGCGCCTTCGCGCGCTCGCGCCGGATCGTCGCGTCGTCGACGTCGACCAGGAACCCGTCGTCGGTCACGCGGCCGAAGGTAGGGGGCGTGGGCTCGGGACGCAACGCCCGCGCCGGGTCGAGGTCAGCGGCGGATCACGGTGCCGACGTAGACGTACTCCAGGTCGAGCGAGGTCAGCGGGCGATCGGCATCGCGCAGGACCACGTCGGTGATCTCGGCGACGAACAGGGTATGGTCGCCGGCGCGGTGGGCGTCGGCGACGCGGCATTCGAGGCTGGCGACCGCCTCGCGCAGATACGGGAGACCGGCCGGCGATTCCTCGCAGGCCAGCGCCTCCAGGTTGTCCGGATGGCGGGAGGCCGGCGAGTAGAAGTAGTCCTCGAGGTGTCGGCTGCCGGCGCCGATCACGTTGAGCGCGAAGCGGCCGCTGCGCTCGATCATCGGGTGCGAGGCGTGGCCGAGGTCGACCGCGGCCAGCAGCAACGGCGGCGTGCCCGACACCTGCGTCACCCACGACGACGACATGCCGTGCCGTGCCGCGCCGTCGCGCGTGGTCAGCACGTAGATGCCGGTGGTCAGCGCGGCCAGCGCGCGCTGCAGCGGGGTCGCCGGCGCCGTCACGGGTCAGCCGAGACAGCGGACCAGCAGCGCCCGCGTGCGCTCGAGCGAAGCCGCCGCGTCGCCGCCGGCCGGGAACGGCGCGGCGAGGAAGTCGGTGACGCCGATGCCGCGCAGGCGTTCGATCTGCTCGCCGACCGCCGATTCGTCGCCGACCATGGCGACGTCCGCCGGCCCCTCGGCGCCCTCGCGATCGAGCATCGCCCGGTACGAGGGCAGGCCGCCGTACACCTGGAAGATGCGCCCCGCGGCCTCGCGCGCCGCCGCGGCATCGTCGGTCACCGCCACCGGCAGGCCGACGACCACCCGCGGCGCCGCCCGCCCGGCCGCGGCGGCGGCGTCGCGCAGGCGCGGGATGGTGTGATCGCGCAGCGTCTTCGGCCCGGTCATCCAGGTGATGGTGCCGTCGGCGACGCTGCCCGCCAGGGCCAGCATCTTCGGCGCCAGCGCGGCGATCAGGATCGGACAGGGCGTGGCCCCCGGCACGGCGAGGTTCGCGTTCACCCGGTATTCGCTGCCGGCGTGGCTGACCGTCCCCTGGCGGATCAGCGGCGCCAGCACCGCCAGGTACTCGCGCATGTGCGAGTACGACCTGGCGTAGGACAGGCCGAACATCATCTCGATGACGACCTGATGCGAGAGGCCGATGCCGAGGGCGAAGCGGCCGGTGCAGGCGGCCTGCGCGGTCAGCGCCTGCTGCGCCATCGCCACCGGATGGCGCGGGTAGGTCGGCACCACCGCGGTGCCGAGCTCGAGGCGGGTCGTGGCCCGCCCGCACAGCGCCGCCGCGGTGATCGCATCGACGCCGAAGATGTTGGCGAACCAGGCGCTGGCGAAACCGTCGCGTTCGGCGCGCTCCGCCTGCGCGATCAGCCCGTCGATCCCCGACCGCTCGTTGCTGATCTCACCGATGCCGATGCCGATGCGCATGTGGTCTCCCGTGGGATGGCTGGCGCGTGGGGCGCGATGCGCCCTACGGCGAGGGCGTGGCCGGCGCGCCGCCGGTGATCTCGGCCAGCAGGTAGTCGTCGCCCATGTACTGACCGAGCATGCGCAGCGTGCTGCCCGCCGGCGCGTTCTGGAAGGTGGCCATCTGCGCGCGGTCGCCGCGCAGCAACACCTGCTCGGGATGCAGCTCGCTGCGATTGAAGAGGCTCATGCCCTCGACCTGCGGCGTCTGGGCGCGCAGGACGCCGAAGCGGCGGACGACGTCCCCGGCCCGGATCCTGATCGTCCCGAGGGTGCTGGCGCCGTCCGGCGGGTCGACGATTCCCTCCAGGCGCAGTTGCTGTCCGGTGCCGAACGGCCGCGGCTGGGCCACGGCGGCGGCGGCGACCAGGCCGAGGACGGCGAACGAGCAGAGGAGGGAGCGGGTCATGGTGGATCGCAGCGAAAGCGGACGCGATCATAGTCCGGACGCGTCGCCGTGGACAGCCGCATGCGGATCTCGCCGCTGCCAGGGGCGTCGGCGCGCGGCCGTTCGACGACGAAGGGCACCGTGAGGCTGCAGGCGTTCTGGCCGCGGAACGGGAAGTCCGGCAGCGCGAAGGCCAGGTTGTCGACGTTCAGCCGGTCGATGCTGCCCGCCGGCGCGGTCACCGGCGGCGCCAGGATGGCGAACGCCTCCAGCGGCTCGTTGGTCGCGCACTGGCGCAGCAGCGGGTCGCGCATGTTGACGCACAGCGCGACCCCGAAGGTGCAGCGGCCGAGCGCCTGGTCGCTGTCGCACAGCGGATCGTTGTCGACGCAGCGCACCAGGGCGCGCGCCGACGGGCTCACGGCCTCGGGCGGGATGATGCTGAGCTCGAGCAGGCCGTCGCTGGCGCGGCTGCCGCCGCCGCGTACCAGCTCGGGCGAGCGCATCGACGCCCGCAGGGCGGCGAACGCGTCGAGGCGCGGCACGCGGCGCGCCCCGTCGGCGATCGGCACGCCGCTGTCCCGCATCAGCGCCAGGACGCCGGCGGCGGTGAGCCCAGGGCGGGCGGCGATGAGCAGCGCGGCCGTGCCGGCGGCGTGCGGCGCGGCCATCGAGGTGCCGGAGAGCACCGCGAGGCCGCCGGCGAGCCCGTCCGACACGACGCCCACCCCGGGCGCGAACAGGTCGAGGGTCGCGCTGCGATTGCTGAAGCGCGCGATGGCGTCGGCGCCGTCCACCGCGCTCACCGACACGGCGCGCGACACGCAGGCGGGGGCGCTCATCGCATTGGCGCGTCCCTCGTTGCCGCTGGCCGCGAACACCAGGGTGCCGCGCTGCCACAGCCGGTCGATGACCTGGGCGAACATGCGGTTGGCGGCGCAGCCGGTCCGGTTGCCGCAGCCGATCTCGCAATCGCCGGCGAACTGCGCGGCGCTCACCAGGCTCATGTTGACGACGCGGACGTCCGGCCGGTCGCTGGCGATCCAGTCGAGCGCCGCGATCCAATCGGACAACAGACCGCGGTCCTGATTGTCGAGCACCCGCACCGCCACCAGGCCGGCGCCGGGGGCGACGCCGGGCGGCGAGACGACGCCGCGCGACACGGCGATGCCGGCGACGTGCGGACCGTGATGGTTGACGCTGGCGGCGCTGCCCGGTCCGGACTGTCGCGCCTGCCCGTTCGGGCAGCACGCCCGTCGCCGGGTGTCGCCCACCGCGCCGGCGCGGCAGAAGCACTCCTCCTGGCGCAGCGCCCCGGCGATGTCGGGATGCGTCTCGTCCACCCCGGTGTCGATGACGGCGATCACCACGCCGCTGCCGTCGACGCCGCGCGCGTGCACGCGGTCGGCGCGAATCTGGCGCACGGTGCGAGCGAGCGCCACGGTGCCGACGCCGTCGAGCTCCACGGCATCGACGTCTGGACTCGCCGCCAGCGCGGCCAACCCCTCCGCCGTCACCGTGGCGGCGAAGCCATCCACGGTCCGGTAGGCGTGGGCGACGCGCACGCCCGCCGGCGGCGCGGCGGGCAGCGCCGCCGCGCTCCGGCGCCCCGGCCGCATCGCGACCAGGACCGCCACCTCGCCCTGCTGCTCGGCGCGGGCCATCAGGCCGGCGCCGATCGTCGCCCCGCTGGCGGCGTCGGCGGCGACGAGCACGCTCAGGGCGACGAACAGGGAACCGGCGCGCGACACTCCCGGCATTACAGGGGCGGCACCGCGCCAATGCAACCGGCAGCGCGCGCCCGGGGTGTCCGCGCGGTGGTGGTGGACCGCTGCCCGATACCGCGACCACGGGAACAGCGCGGCGCGCCAGGGGGACTCGATCGCGGAACCTCCGGCGCTTCTGCTAGCAGGGCGGCATGTTCTCCTCGCATCGGCTCGACCCGCGGCGCGGCGCCGGCCGCTCGGTGGTGATGGCGCGGCACGGCATGGCCTGCACCAGCCAGCCGCTGGCGTCGCAGGCCGCGGTGGCGACCCTGCAGGCCGGCGGCAACGCGCTGGATGCGGCGGTCTGCGCCGCCGCCGTGCTCGGCGTCGTGGAACCGTTCATGACCGGCATCGGCGGCGACTGCTTCATGCTGATCTGGGATCCCGCCGAGCAGCGCCTGCACGGGCTGAACGGCAGCGGCCGGGCGCCGCGCGCCGCCACCCGCGAGGCGCTGCTGGCGCGCGGCCACCAGGTGATGCCGATGCTGGGGATGCTGCCGGTGACGGTGCCCGGCGCGGTCGACGCCTGGTGCGACGCGTTGGCGCGCTTCGGCCGGCGGACGCTGGCCGACGCGCTGGCGCCGGCGATCGACTACGCGACCGACGGCTTCCCGGTCACCGAGATCATCGCCAGCCAGTGGGCCTTCGCCGCCGGCATCCTGCAGAACGACGACGCGCGGCGCGCCTTCACCGTCGACGGCCGGGCGCCGCGGCCCGGCGAGGTGGCGCGCCTGCCGGAGCTCGCCGCCAGCCTGCGCCTCCTGGCCGCCGGCGGCCGCGACGTCTTCTACGCCGGCGAGCTGGCGCGGGCGATCGCCGAATGCTCGCGCGCCCACGGCGGCCTGCTCGACGCGGACGATCTGGCCGCCCACCGCTCGACCTGGGTCGAGCCGATCGCCACCGACTATCGCGGTGTCGAGGTCTGCGAGCTGCCGCCGAACGGGCAGGGCCTGACGGCGCTGCTGGCGCTGAACATCCTCGAATGCTTCGACCTCGCCGGGGCGGCCGCGGACGCGCGGGCGCACCTGCAGATCGAGGCGATGAAGCTGGCATTCGCCGATCGCGATCGCTGGATCGCCGATCCCGAGCATGCGGCGGTGCCGGTGTCGATGCTGATCGACAAGGCGTACGCGCAGGGCCGGGCGGCGCTCATCCGCCCCGAGGCGGCGCTGAAGCGGGTCCGCAGCGGCGGCGCGCCGATCTCGGACACCGTCTACCTCGCCACCGCCGATCGCGATGGCATGGTCGTGTCGCTGATCAACAGCCTCTACCTCGCCTTCGGCTCCGGCATGGTCGCCGGCCGTACCGGCATCGCGCTGCAGAACCGCGGGTTCGGCTTCCGCCTCGATCCCGCGCACCCGAACTGCATCGCCCCCGGCAAGCGGCCGTTCCACACCCTCATCCCTGGCATGGCGCTGCGCGACGGCCGGCCGCTGCTGGCGTTCGGCGTCATGGGCGGCGACATGCAGGCCCAGGGGCACGTGCAGCTCCTCAGCGCGCTCATCGACGGCGGCGACAACGTGCAGGAGGCGATCGAGCGCCCGCGCTTCAACTTTCTCGGCGGCGATCGCGTCGCCCTGGAATCGGCGCTGGCGGCGGCGCTCGGCGCCGACCTGGCGCGCCGCGGCCACGTCGTCGAGGACGAATCGGCGGCGCTGCTCGCCGGCGGCTTCGGCGGCGCGCAAGCGATCGCCATCGATCCCGAAAGCGGCGCGTGCTGGGGCGGCTCCGACCCGCGCAAGGACGGCTGCGCGATTGGCTTCTGACGGCGGGCGTCATCTCGAGGACGTTGGCGTCGGGTGCGCGGTCACTGGGGCGGTCGGACGGTTTCCGGCGCGCCACTGGCCGCCGGCGCCGGCGCGCGGTTGCCCTCGACGATGAGGCTCTGCGGCAGCGACCTTCATCACTCGCGCACTCGACAACGGCGCCCCCCTCGAGGAAGTGCGGAAGGCAGCCGGCCACGCCGACGCTTCCACAACGAAGCTCTACGACCGTCGCGGCCACAACCCAGAGTAGTCGGTGGCCTTCTTCGCGACCCACTGATTCGTCTCAGGCCGCGCCTTTGCTCTTGAGCGCAACGAAGCGGATGTCCACTCGCTTGTTGAGCGCCGACGCGATGCGGCGCAGCATCGCCAGCGAGTGGCCCTCGCAGTCGTCGTCCTCCAGCCGCGAGATGACTGACGCAGTGGTGCCAACCCTCGCGGCGAGTTCCTTCTGCGTCAGCTTCGCCCTGGGCCGACGTGCTGCGGCTCTTCCAGCGCGGCAGCGGCTCGCGGCGAGTTCCTTCTGCGTCAGCTTCGCCCTGGTCCGCAGCTCGTACACCTTGCGCGCGACCTCGGCACTCGCCCGTGCCTCCTCAAGCTCCGCAATTCGTTCGGGCCGCCCAGCGGAGAAGCGGCGATGAAGGTATTCGAGCGCCGCCGAGGTGCTCTTCTTCTTGGACATCGAAATCAATCCTCCGTTGGCATGAAGGTGTGCCGCTGCGGAAGAGAAGGATCTGAGTTGCGGTCTCGCGCCAGTTGTACCACGGCGCGTTTGCCGCCCGCTGCTGGCGGGTCGCCCCCGCCCCGGCGGCACCGCCGGCGCCCGGCGACTGCTGGCGCGCGGCGAGATCGAGCGGCCCGTCACCTGGGCCGACCGCTACCTGCCGGTGGCGTCGGCGTTGTTCGGCGGCGCGAACTGCTGATTGCTGTACGGGTTCGCGGTCGGTCGGATGACGGCGTTGAAGCCGAACCCCGCCGCCTGGTGGCAGCCGTTGCAGCCCTCGGTGAGCGCGTCGTAGGCGGCGACGAAGGCGGTCGCGTCGTGCGCCCTGATCGCCGCCCGCAGCGCGGCGATGGGGGCGGTGGTGAACTCCGGCATCAGCTCGG
The DNA here is from genome assembly GCA_019637795.1 of bacterium. Lineage (NCBI taxonomy): Bacteria > bacterium. The sequence goes on from JAHBUY010000009.1 coordinate 242,545, forward strand.
TGAGCGGGCGCGGCGCGTCCTTGTGGCGCGGATGGTACCGCACCGCGTCGGCGAAGCCCTCCGCCAGCTCGTCGACCTCGTAGGACGCCAGCGGCCAGTTCCCCGCCTCGCCGGCGTACCACAGCTTGAGGTGCCGCATCTGCGTCGCGCCCATGATCTCGCCCAGCCCTGGCACATAGGGCGGCGCGCTCCTCGCCGGCTTCGCCGCCGCCGCCAGCGGCGCCAGGGCGATCGCCGCGCCGACCGCAAGCGTCCCGAGCCACCGCGTCGTGATCATCGCAGACTTCTTCGTATCACGGCGCGCCGGGGCCTTCAGCGGCGCGCGGCGACCGTGAGCCGCAGGTGCGGCCACACGCGCCCGGGCTGGCCGGCGATCGGCGCCGCGATCTCGCCCACCCGGCGCGCGCCGAGGGCGAGATAGAACGGATCGGCGAGCGGATCGGCATCGATCGCCACCGCCGTCTCGCCGGCGGCGGCCGCGGCGGCGCGCACGCGCGCCAGCAGCGCCCGTCCGACGCCGCGGCGCAGGCAGCGCGGATCCACCCGGCAGTGCTCGAGCGACCACGGCGCCGCGCGGTCGTCGAGCTGCACGAACCCCGCCACGTCGCCGTCGATCTCGGCGACGAAGGGTCGGCCGGCGGACGATCGCCTCCGCCGACACCGTGAGATCGTCGCACCAGCGATCCAGTTGCGCCGCCGGGTAGCCCCAGTGCGCCTTCGCCGCGCGCGCGAGGCGGCTCGACGCCGCCGCCTCGCCGGAGACGCCGGCCCGGATGATCATCGCGCCGAGGTGAACAGCGGCACGCAGGCGCTGGCGATCTGCTCGATGTGCCGGGTGTCGGTGCCGCAGCAGCCGCCCATGACGGTGAGGCCCTTCAGGCGCTGCTTGAGCTGCGCGTACTGCGTGCCCAGCTCGGCGGGATTGCCGACGTCCAGCACGGGCGCCTCGTTGAGCTCGGCGTGGCTCATGCGCGAGGCGTTGGCGCGCACGCCACGGATGCGATCGAGCCACCCGGCCCCAGGCGCGAGGGCGTCCGCGAAGTGGGTCGGGTGGGCGCAGTTGATCATGTAGTACGCGGGATAGCGGCCGGTGTCGGCGTCGACCTGGGCGATGGCGTCGCCCAGCGTCTGGCCGGTCGGCAGGCGGCCGTCGGTCTCGACCGTGAACGAGATCGCCGCCGGCAGGCCGGCGGCGCGCGCGGCGCGGGCGACGCCGACCGCCTCCTCGGCGTAGTTCATGGTGATGGCGCAGGCCATGTCGGCGCCCGCCTCGGCGAACACCCGCGCCTGCGGGCCGTGGTAATCGGCGGCCTGCTCGGCGGACATCGCGGTGTCGGGCACGTAGCCATCGCCGCGCGGGCCGAAGCAGCCGCTGACCACCACCGGCGTCTGCGCGCTGGCGTACTCGTCGCGCAGCCGGTGCAACAGCTCGACGCTCTGCCGGCTGGCCGCCGCCAACCCGTCGGGCGTGTAGCCGAGCCTGGCGGCCCAGTCCGGGCTGGCGCGCCAGGTCGCGCTCTCGAGGATGATCCCGGTCTGGTGGCGCCGGGCGATGTCGAGGTACGAGCGGAAGTACTTCTCCAGCGCGGCCCGGCCCTCCGCCGACGCCAGCAGGTGGAACGCCGCGAAGTGCGGCAGCTCCAACGCCTCGTGGAAGATCAGCGTCGTCTCGATCCCGCCGTCGGTGAGAAAGGGTCGCTCGGACAGTTGTGGAAGCGCGTCGCGATACGAAGCCATGCATCCCTCCGTGCGCAGCAGCCGTCGCCCGATTGCGACGATGACACCGCCCTAGGGCGAATGGCCTCGTCAGGCAAATTTTTTCTGCGACGGCGGGCTAGGCGCGCCGGCGGCGGAGGCC
>JAHBUY010000010.1 GCA_019637795.1 bacterium
TTCACCACGGCGGGCGGGCTCGCCGCGACCGGGTCCCGCGCCCCGCCGCGGCGGCGTGCTCAGAGCTGCAGCGTCGCCTGCAGGTCGGCCGGGTCCAGGCGCAGGAAGACGTAGAACTCGCCGAACAGGCCGTAGAGGGCGCTGCCCTCGTCGAAGCGCATCTCGTAGACGACGTCGCGGATGCTCTTGAGGTCGCGGGCGAAGAGCGTGACCCCCCACTCCCAGTCGTCGAGGCCGGTGCTGCTGGTGATGAGTTGCAGGACGCGGCCGGCGAACTTGCGGCCGGTGGCGCCGTGGCCCCCCATGAGCCGTTTCCGCTCCTCGAAGGGCAGGGCGTACCAGTTGCGCTGCTCGCCGCGGACCTTGCTCATCGGGTAGAAGCAGATGATCGGCATGTCGGTCGGGAGCTGCGGGTGGACCCGCGCCTCGGCATAGGCGCGCATGCGCGCCGCCATCGCGTCCATGCGCTTCCTGAATTCCGGCGAGTCGGGATCGAGGTGCTGCTGCTCGACCAGCTCCCTGGCCCAGTCGTCGGGGCCGCTCATGTACTCGCTGACCTCGGACATCGAGAGGAAGGCGTGGACCGGCGTCAGGCAGGTACCGAAGGTGGTGGCGGCGAGGGATTGGCCGAGCTGCTGGACGCGGCGCAGGTCCGGGTGCACGGCCATGTAGCCGACGTCCGCCTTGGCAATCCCCGCCAGCGGGACGAATTGGAGCCCCTCCTCGGCGCCGAGGGCGGCGAGGCGGGTGGTGTACTCCTCGATCGCGGCGCGTCGGGCGTCCGGCGTCAGCGCCTGCCAGCGCCGGCGATCGATGCGAAAGAACTGGTGGACGACCGGCCAGCCGACCAGGTCCTGCAGGGGTTCAGCCATGGCGCGGACGATAGCATCGGATTCCCCGTCGCGGCTATCCGATGAGGGTTCCCAAACCCCGGGGGGACAGCCTACTATGCGGCCCGAAAGGAACGATCACGATGCCGCTCTCCGCCGCCGCGCGCCTGTTCTCGCCGACCGACGCCGACATGCGCGCCGCCGCGTTCACCGAGAGCGCCACCAGCGCGCGGCGGTCGCAGCAGATCCTGATCTACGGCATGGGGCTGGCGATCGGCCTGCAGAGCGGTCTGGTGAACTACGCGCTCTGGCACAAGCCGTCGACCGCCCTGTTCATCGTCTTCGCCGCCCTGGTGTTCGCGGCGCTGATGCAGGTGCTCTGGCAGCGGGTGATGCCGCGCTTCTCGCGCCTCGCGCTGGGGCGGCGCATCGCCGCGCAGACGGCGGTGGCGCTGCTCGCCTTCACGGCGTTGTCCCTGGCGCTGATGGAGCTGCGCGGGGCGCTGCTGTCGCAATCGTCGCTGCTCTCGCCCTACAGCGGTCCCGACGTCCACATCACCATCGACGCGGAAACCATCCGCCGCGCGCCGCTGATCTTCGCGATGATTCCGATCCTGCCGGTGGTCCTCATCTGCGTCGTCGGCTTCCATCAGCACTGGTGGCGCATCGTGCGCCTGCAGAATCGGCAGGAGGCGCTGCGCGAGCTGGCGGTGTCGGCGCAATTGGCGGCGCTGCGGGCGCAGGTCAATCCGCATTTCCTCTTCAACTCGCTCAACTCGATCGCCCAGCTCATCGTCACCGAGCCGCGCAAGGCCGAGGCGTGCGTCGAGCGCCTGGCGGAGATCTACCGCTACCTCCTGCACCGGGCCCATACCGACTTCGTGCCGCTCGCCGAGGAGCTGAGCGTCGCCGAGTCGTATCTCGAGATCGAGCGCGCCCGCTTCGGCGACGCGCTGCGCGTCGAGGAGCGCATCGACGACCGCGCCCGCGATCTGCTGCTGCCGAGCCTGATCCTGCAGCCGTTGGTGGAGAACGCGGTCAAGCACGGCATCTCGCCCAAGGTCGGCGGCGGCCGGGTGACCATCGAGGCGCGGATCGACGACGGCGATCTGCGGCTGGCGGTGCGCGATACCGGCGTCGGTCTCGACGACCAGCGCAGCATCTTCGAGCACGGCGTCGGGCTGCGCAACGTGCGCGAGCGGCTGCTGCGCCTGTACGGCGCCGACTACGCGCCGCAGGTGATCAGCCAGCCGGGCGCGGGGACCACCGTCACCCTGCGCATCCCCGTCGTGCAGGGCAGCGCGTGATGCTGCGCACGGTCGTGGTCGACGACGAGAAGCTGGCGCGCGACCGCCTCTGCGGCTTTCTGCGCGCCATCGACGACGTCGAGATCGTCGGCGAGGCCACGAACGGCCCGGAGGCGGTGGCGCTGATCGAGGATCGGCGGCCGGATCTCGTCCTGCTCGACGTGCAGATGCCGGGCATGGACGGCTTCGGCGTCCTGCGCCAGCTCCGGCACCGGCCGGAGGTCGTGTTCGCCACGGCGTACGACGATTACGCCATCAAGGCGTTCGAGGTGCAGGCGGCCGACTACCTCCTGAAGCCGATCTCGCGCGATCGCCTCTGCGAGGCCGTGCGCCGCATCCGCGACCGCCGGGCGCGCGCCCTCGCCGACGGCGATCTGCAGGAGGCGATGCGAGCCCTGCAACAGCGCGACAAGCGCTACGCGACGCAGCTCACGGTGCAGAAGGGGCGCCAGATCCTGCTGCTCGCCACCAACGACGTCTACTGGTTCGAGGTCGAGTACCGGCTCGTCCATGCCCACACCGCCAGCGAGCGCTTCATGAGCAACTACACGCTGAGGGATCTCGAGGCGCGCCTCGATCCGGAGGTCTTCTTCCGCGCCCACAAGTCGCGCCTCGTCAACCTCCACCACGTGAAGGCGATCGTCCCGTGGTTCGCTGGTCGCTACAAGCTGGTGATGCGCAACCCGGCGGCGTCGGAAGTCGAGCTCAGCCGCGCCCAGGCGCGGGTGCTCCGCCGCCGCATGCAGTGGTGACGGGCGCCGATCGCGGGTCGCACCGGCGGCGGATCCGTTCGCCGTCCCCTTTGGGGGACAAGTTTGACCCAAATAGGGCGAACGCGTAAATGCGTTCAGAAGAACGGGAGCCGAGTGAGCCGCGCGGCCAGGCGCCGGCCGTCGACCGCGACGAATGCTGAATGGTGTCATGGCGGGTGAGCGAGCCCGCCGCAGTGGAACGGCCTGGGCGGCGCGCACCGCCGGCTGCCTCGCCAGCCTCGTGCTCCTGATCGCAGCATCCGGCGCGGGTGCCGGCGAATTGCGGGGCGACGCGAACTGCGACGGGCGCGTCGACGCGGCCGATGTCGACGCCATGATCGCCGACCTGTTCGATCCCCGGGTTGTCTGCGCCGGCGTCGATGCCAACGGCGACGGGCGCGTCAGCGCCGCCGACATCGTCGCCGAAATGGAGATCCTGGCCAGCGTGCCGACCGTCACGCCGGGCCCCGCGACCGCCACCGCGACGGTGACGCCGGTGCGCACGGCGACCGTGACGCCGATCGATACCGAGGTGCCGCCCACCGGCACCGACACGCCGCTGCCGCCGACCGCAACCCTCACCGCCACCGCGACGGCGAGCGTGACGCCCACGGAGCCGACGCCGACCGGGACGCTGCCGACCGCGACCATCACGCCGACGCCGTTCGATACGCCGACCCGCACCCTCTCGCCGAGCGCCACGGCGACGCCGAGCGCGACCCAATCGGCCACCGTCACTGCGTCGACCACCACCGCAGGCACCGCGACGGTAGGCGACAGCCCCACCCGCACCCGCACACCGACCATTACGAAGCGCCCGACGCGGGAACCGACCGTCACCGAGACCCCGACCGACACCCGCACGGCGACGCGGACGCCGACCGCGTCGCGCACCCGCACGCCCACCAACACGGCCGAGCCCAGCGCCACCCGGCGCACCACCGGCACCACCACGCCGAGCGCGACGCCGACCGCGACCCGCACCGCCAACGCCACGCCCGCCACGGCGACGGGCACGCCGGCGCCCGGGACCGCGACCAACACCCCGACGGTGACCCGGACCGCGACGCCGGGCACGCCCGAGGCCGGGACGCCGACCCGCACCCCGACGATCACCCGCACCGCGACGCCGACCGTGAGCCCGAGCCGCACCGGCACGGAGACGCGTACGCCCGCCAACACCCAGACGCCGAGCATCACGCGGACGCCGACGGTGACCGCGACGCCGACCGATTCGCGCACGCCGACCCGCACCGTCACCGCCTCCCGCACCGGGACGGCGACGCGGACCGCGACGCTCACCTTCTCGCCGACGGTCACCCGCACGCCGACCCTCACCCGGCCGCCGAGCCCGACGCGCACGGACACGCGGACGCCGACCGTGACGCCCACCCGCACCGTGACCCGCACGCCGACCCCGACCATTCCGCGGCCGTTCGGGCCGGAGCTCACCTTCTTCGGCATCGCCTCGGCGGACAACATCGTGCGCACGCCGAGCGGCCAGACGGATGAAGGGGTGCCGCTCTACGACTGGCCGACGCAGGCGGGGTTCATCGTCGTCGTCGAGGGCCGTCCCGGGACCAGCAATCGACAGATCAACTTCACCTGCGGCATCATGGACACCGCCCCCTGCACCGATCGGGCGCCGCTCCAGGTGATTGCCAATCGCCCGCTGGGCAACGGCAGCGCCGCGGTGTGCGACACGACGCCACCGAACATCGGGGGCGTTCCCGCGGTGCCGGGACTGGCGTTCGGCCCCGATCAGTCGACGACCAACGCCATCAACGATCTGGCCTGCCGGTTCGACTATCATCCCAGCACCGCCCAGGCCTGCACCTTCGACCCGCTGGGCAACTTCAGATTCGTCGACTCCCGGACCACGGCGCAGTTCTGCTCGGTGCCGGCCATCGGGCAGGAGCTGGCGTTCAAATCCGGCATCACTCGCCTCAAGGTGCAGTTGGTGGACGTCGCCGGTAACGTCGGCAGCATGGCGGAGATCGCGATCCGGGTGCCGTGACGCGACCGCACGGAGGATTCCAGATGCGCGCCATCTTCGTCGCCGCGGCGCTCGCCGCGGCCTTCTGCGTCGGCGTCGCCGTCGCCAAGCAGCCCGGTCCGGTGATCCAGGAGCTGGGGCCGGTGGTCCCGACGCCGCAGCCGTCGCCGAAGGCCGAGCGCCACGTGCGCCTGATCAGCTCGCTGACCCTCGGCAACCGGCCGGACGGCGACACCGTCATCGCGTTCGAGGCGACCGACTTCGGCGTGTCGGACGCCGGCGAGGACACCAAGTACCGCACCATCGCCACCGAGCAGTACACGCTGATCGATCCCAAGCCGGAGGCGCGCGAGCTGCGCGACGAGATCATGCGCAAGCTGCGCGAGCTCGAGAGCGACATGCTGCGCTACGTCGAGATCGCGGGCCCGCCGCGCGTGCGCGACACCGTCCAGTCGCTCGGCGCCGGATCCGTGCGGCCCTGAAAGGGCGGCGCCCGCATCCGGCGTGAAGCGGGCGCCGATCGGCCGAGGACAGGTTACGCCGCGGCGCAACCGCCGAGCGCGTTGTTGACCGCCCGCACCAGCTCCTCGATCGTCACCGCGCCGTCGCCGTTCGGGTCGCTGGCGGGACAGGCGCCCGGCTCGTCGTTGGCGAGCGCGATGTTGACCATCTGGATGAGCTCGTTGATGGCGACGGTGCCGTCGGCGTTGCAGTCGCCGACGCAGCCGATGGGCGTGGCGGTGGCGGTCGCTTCCGGCGTCTCGGTCTCGGTGCCCGTCGGCGTCTCGGTGGCGGTGCGGGTCGCCTGACCGGTGAGCGTCGGGGTCGGCGTGCGGGTGTCGGTCGGCGTCGGCGTCGAGGTCACGGTCGGGGCCGGCGTCTGGGCGCCGCCCACGTAGGCGCGGCCGTACTTGAGCAGATTGTCGAGCGCCTTGTTCATCGAGCTCGGCTGCCCCGGCGTGCAGTAGGTCAGCGTGGTCACGATCACCCGGCCGGCGCCGTAGTTGTACTCGATCCACGTCGGCTGGCCGGTGGCGCCCTGCAGCACCGTGGTGACCCCCGCCGGCAGCCCGTTGAGATCACTGAGGAAGCCGAGCGCGGTCGGATTCCACTGCGTGAATGTCGAGTTGGTGAGGGGGTCGCCGCCGTAGCCCTCGCCGGTGACGTAGGGGTGCAGCAGATTGAGAATGGTCTGCGAGTTCACCTGCTGCGAGGGCTGGCTCAGGTTGACGCCGCCGGGCGCGATGTCGGTGCGCACCAGCGAGCCGCCGCCAGCGACGTTGATCACCGCCAGGCCGCCGAGGCTGACGAAGCGGTCGAGGAAGCCGCCCGGCTGCGACATGTTCTGCAGCAGGCCGTAGTCGCTGTCGCTCAGCCCGGGCGCGACGTACACGCTCAGAAACTGGTTGTGCAGCGTCTCCGCTTCGTTTCCCGGGCGTCCCAGCTCGCCGATCTGCCGGCTGGTGGTGCTGAAGAGCAGCTCGCTGGCGCGCTCTTCGGTGCAGGCCGCGGAGTTGGTGCTGGTCACCACCAGGACGTAGTCGCCGCGCGGCGGGAAGGTGTTGGTCGGGGTCGGCGTCGGTCCGGTGGGGGTCGCCGTCGCCGTATGGCTCGGGGTGAGAGTGATCGTCTCGGTCGGCACCGGGGTATCGGTCGGGGTTTCGGTGACCGTCGGGCCCTCGGGGGTGTCGGTGGCGGTGGCGGTGATGGTGCCGGTGGCCGTCACCGTGGCGGTGGCCGTGGCGGTGCCGGTGCTCGACGGCGTCAGCGTGGCGCTCGGCAGCGGCGTCTCGCTTGGCGTGGCGGAGCTGGTCGCGCTCGCGGTCGGGGTCTGCGACACGGTGGCCGTGATCGTCGGCGTGCTGGTGGCGGTGGGGGTGCGGGTCGCGGTGCCGGTCGGCGTGACCGTGAAGGTCGGCGTGGCGGTGGCGGTCGGGCCGACGGGGGTGTCGGTGACGGTCGGCGTCACCGACGGGGTGAGCGTCCGCGTCGGCGTCGCGGTGATGGTCGGGGTCAGGGTGGCGGTGCTGGTCGGCGGCGGGATCGGGGTCGGCGGGTCGCGGTCGTACACCACCTCGAGCACGGCCTGCGAGATGACGGTGCCCTGGGTGTTCATGGCATGGCGGACGCCGAACTCGCTGGCCGCCAGGTCGGTCGGCGACCAGGCGGCGCCGGTGGCCGGGTTCACTTCGTCGAAGCGGCCGAAGCCGGTGAACGACTGGCCCGGATCGAAGGCGACGTCCGGCTGATCGACCCCGCCGGCGGTGCCGCAGCCGCCGGTGCGGATGAACATGCCGGCGGGCGTGGTGATCGCGTCCTCGTCGCGGGCGCCGATGATGGTCTTGACGCCGAGGATCGGGCCGGTGACCCCGCGCGACATCGCGTCCTGCTGGAAGCAGAAGGTCTGGCGCGCGTTCGAGATCGTCGAGCGAACCCCGGCGGCGGCGACCGGCGGGCGCGGCCGGACGCACGGATACTTCCCGGGCCCGGCGCAGTTCTGCGCCTGCCAGGCGCTCCAGAACCCGTCGGTCGTGGGCTCGAAGGCCACCATGCCGAGGTCGCCCGGCCACATGGTGCCGATCGAGAAGGTGTGGTCGTCCCAGCGCAGCCGCGGCGGGTTGCTCGCCGAGTCGTCGGGGCCGATGCGGATGGTCGTCACCGTGTCGCCGACGCTGTGGCTGCCCGAGGCCTCCTGGACGCCGTTGATGCGCAGGGTAGCCATCCCGACCGAGCCCTGCGCCTGCGCCTGGTACTGGACCTCGAGCTTGGTGTACGTCGGACACGGCGACAGCGGCGTCGTGCTGGTGCCGACGGCGCTCCCGCCGACGTTGAGCTGCAGCCGCGCGTCGGGGAGCAGGTAGAGCTCGACCACCGGCAGTTGCGCCGACAGGCCGAACCAGTTGCGGATGCGCCGCGACCCGGGGCCGATGGTGGACGGGAAACAGGCGTAGATGCCGTCGGTGAACACGCTGGTCGGGGCGCTGAGCGACGTGAACACGTAGCGCGCGGCGCCGGACACCGCCGCCTCGAGCGCGTACTCGCCGGTGCGCGGCTCGCCGGCGTTGCTGGTGACCGCGGCGTTGAAGCCCTGCGGCACCACCGTGTAGTCGCCGGCCCAGCCGCCCTCGAAGCCGTTGGCCCGCACCAGCGAGCGCAGGATCGGCGTCAGCGTCGGGGTCGGCGTGTCGGTGCGGGTGGGGGTGTTGGTGACGGTGGCGGTGGCGGTGGCCGTGGAGGTCGGCGTGCGCGTCGCCGTGACGGTGAATGTGAAGGTCGGCGTCGGCGTGACGGTCGGCGTCGCCGTCACCGTCGGCGTGAAGGTCACCGTCGGCGTCGGCGTCACGGTCGGGGTGAAGGTCCGGGTTGGGGTGTCGGTCGGCGTTGGCGTGATCGTCGGCGTCGCCGTCGCGGTGCCGGTCGGCGTGAACGTCGCGGTCGGAGTGAAGGTCGCGGTCGGGGTGAACGTCGCCGTCGGCGTCGCCGTCGGCGTGCTGGTCGGCGTCGGCGAGGCGAAACCGAAGGTGTCGAAGGCGACCTCGCGCACCACCTGCGTGACCCGGGCGACGCTGCCGCCGGTGAAGACGATCGTCGCGGCGGCGTTCGAGAGGTCGGCGACCGACCACGGCAGGCCGGTCACCGGGTTGTCGTAGTCGATGCGGGTGATGCCGCGGTAGGTGGGGGCGAGAGTGGCGCTCGACGGGTCGGCGAGGCCGCCGCCGTTGCCGCCGCAGGCGAGCGCGTTGGTACGCAGCCTGAGATCGACGTCGGCCGAGGCGCCGGTGGTGCGGGCGACGAAGAGATCCTTGGCGGCGATGACGGTGCCGAAGACGCCGCCCTCGCCCGCCTTCTGCAGACAGAACATCTGCGTCGCGTTGACGGTCGCGGTCGAGACGTACGAGGCATCGCCGTCGGGGGGCTGCTCGTTGGTGCAGGCGACGGCGTTGGCGCAGCCGCCGCCGGTGGTCCACTGCGACAGCAGGTTGGGATCGGCGGTGCCGAGCCGTGGCAACAGACCGGCGATGCGCAACGCGGTGGGGAACGTCAGGCCGTCCTCCAGGCCGTGGTCGTCCCACACCAGGGCGACGGCGTCGCTCTGGCCGTCGTCCGGGCCGATGCGGCTGGCGTCGATCAACGCGCTGGCGAAGTGTTGGCCGCTGCGCCGGTTGCCGTCGACCGTCAGCGCCGCCGAGCCGCCGGGGGCCTTCTGGTACTCGACGAACACGGACGAGAAATCGGGACAGGTCGCGACCGGCGTGCTGGCGCTGCCGATCGGAACGCCGTTGACCGTGAGCACGAGCTGGTTGCTCGGCGTCAGCACCAACTGCGCCACCACCGTGCTGCCGCTCAGCCAACTGCGGACGCGTCGCACGCCCATGGTCGGCGGCGTCTGGACGCAGGCCCAGATGCCGTCGGTGAACGTGCCGACGGCGCTGTCGAGCGCCACCTGGACGTACTCGTTGCCGCCGCCCGCGGCCGCGGTCTGCAGGCCGTAGCGACCGGCGGCGTCGGCGCGATGCGTCATCGACCCCACCGGCGAGCCGGCGCCGACCGCGTAGTCGCCGGGGCCGCCGCTCTCGAAGCCGTTGAAGCGCACCAGTTGCGGCGAGCCCTGGCCGACCGTGGTGCGTGCCGCCACCACCACGAGGGCGAGCGCGGCGCCGGCGCCGAGTCCGAGAGCCAGCGAGCGGACGGCCCCGCGCACGGGGCGATGAACGGGGGCTGTTCGCCGAGCCACTGACGTCTCGATCCGCCGCTCCCAAGCCGGCGAGCACCACGATCGTCGGCGCTTCGTTGACTTGGGGTGCTGGACCCTGATACCCGCTGGAGCTTCTTCATTCAAGCGCGCCAACCTGCATGAAAGTCCCGTCAGTCAAAGGTTTTCACGACATCCTGCCGGGCGAATCGGGGCGCTGGGCGGGGCTCGAGGCGACGGCGCGGCGGGTCTTCGCGCAGTACAACTACCACGAGATCCGCATTCCGATCGTCGAGCGCGCCGAGCTCTTCCGGCGCTCCGTCGGCGAGACCTCGGACATCGTCGAGAAGGAGATGTACGCCTTCGCGGATCGCGACGGCACGCCGCTGACCCTGCGACCCGAGGGCACGGCGTCGGTGGTGCGCGCCTACGTCGAGCACGCGCTGCACGCCGCGGAGCCGGTGGCGAAGCTCTACTACTTCGGGCCGATGTTCCGCCGCGAGCGGCCGCAGCGGGGGCGGCTGCGGCAGTTCTCGCAGATCGGCGCCGAGCTCATCGGCCGCGACGATCCGGCCGCCGACGCCGAGGTGCTGCTGCTGCTGCACGACCTGCTGCGCGATGTCGGCGTCGACGGCGCCGCCGTGCACATCAACTCGCTCGGCGACCGCGCCTGTCGGCCGGCCTATCGCGAGGCCCTGGTCGCCTGGGGCGGCGCGCACGTCGACCAGTTGTGCGCCGACTGCCGCCGCCGGCTGGAGCAGAACCCGCTGCGCCTGCTCGATTGCAAGCAGCCGGGGTGCGTCGCCCTGCGCGACCGCGCGCCACGCATGCTCGACCACCTGTGCGATCCCTGTCGCGCCCACTTCGACCGGGTGCTGGCGCTGCTGGCGGCGCACGGCGTGCGGCCGCACCTGCAGCCGTACATGGTGCGCGGGCTGGACTACTACTGCCGCACCGCGTTCGAAGTGGTGGCGGAGGGCCTGGGGGCGCAGAACGCGCTCGGCGGCGGCGGGCGCTACGACGGGCTGGTGAAGGATCTCGGCGGCCCCGACATCGCCGGCGTCGGCTTCGCGCTCGGCGTCGAGCGCCTGGCCATGGTGCTCGGCGACCAATCGGCGCCCGCGGTCCCGGAGTTCGTCATCGCGCCGCTCGGCGCCGCGGCCGAGGTGGCGGCGGCGACGCTGGCGCACCGCCTGCGGCGCGCCGGCGCGCGGGTCGAGGTCGAGCCCGGCGAACGCAGCCTGAAGAGCCAGATGCGCCACGCCGGCAAGCTCGGCGCGCGCTACGTGGTGCTGCTCGGCGAGGACGAGCTGGCCAGCGGTCGGGTGACCGTGCGCGACATGACGGAGCGCCGCGATCTGCGGCAGGTGGCGGCGCTCGACGGGAGCGCCGAGGAACTGCGTGCCGCGCTGGCTGCCGGGGCGGACGCGGGGGGGATGGAACGACACGCATGACGCTCGATCTGCTCGGCGATTGGCAACGGACCTTCTACTGCGGCGTGCCGCGCGCGGCCGACATCGGCCGCGAGGTCACGGTGATGGGGTGGGTGCACTCGCGCCGCGACCACGGCGGCGTGGTCTTCGTCGACCTGCGCGACCGCAGCGGCGTCGTCCAGGTGGTGTGCAGCCCCGAGCACAGCCCGGCGGCGCACGAGCGCGCCGGCGGCCTGCGCAGCGAGTACGTCATCGCCGTGCGCGGCGCCGTGCGGGCGCGGCCGGCCGAGACGCTCAATCCCAACCTCGCCACCGGGGAGATCGAGATCCTCGCTGCCGAGGTGCGGGTGCTGAACGAGTCGGAGACGCCGCCGTTCCAGATCGAGGACGACAACAGCGTCGCCGAGCAGACCCGCCTCAAGTACCGCTATCTCGACCTGCGCCGACCGTCGGCGCAGCAGAACCTCATGCTGCGCCACCGCATCGCCGCCACCGTGCGCGGCCATCTCGACGAGCAGGGCTTCGTCGAGGTCGAGACGCCGATGCTCACCCGCTCGACGCCGGAAGGGGCGCGCGACTATCTGGTGCCGAGCCGCGTCAACCGCGGCAGCTTCTACGCCCTGCCGCAGTCGCCGCAGCTCTTCAAGCAGATCCTCATGATCGGCGGCCTGGACAGGTACTACCAGGTGGCGAAGTGCTTCCGCGACGAGGACCTGCGCGCCGACCGCCAGCCGGAGTTCACGCAGATCGACATCGAGGCGTCGTTCGTCCAGCCGGCGGACATCTACGCCCTGATCGAGGGCATGCTGGCGCGCGTCCTGGCGCTGCGCGGCATCGAGGTGCCGACGCCGTTTCCGCGCCTCACCCATGCCGACGCGATGCGGCGCTTCGGCAGCGACAAGCCGGACACCCGCTTCGGCATGGAGCTGGCCGAGATCACCGATCAGGTGCGCACCGCCGAGCTGCGCGTGTTCCGCGAGGCGGCGGAGAAGGGCGGCCAGGTCAAGGCGCTGTTCGTGCCGGACGAGGGCAGGCTGTCGCGCAAGGATCTCGATTCGCTGCCCGACGCCGTCGCGACGTACGGCGCCAAGGGCGTCGCCTGGGCGCGCATCAATCCCGACGGCTGGCAGTCGCCGATCGCCAAGTTCCTCGACGACGCGCAGCGGCGCGGCATCGAGCAGGCGACCGGCGCCCGGCCCGGCGGCATCATCCTCTTCCTCGCCGACCAGGCGCGGGTGGTGAACGATTCGCTGTCGCACCTGCGCCTCAAGCTCGCGGCGCAACTCGGCCTGATCCCGAGCGGCGCCAACGCGCTGCTGTGGGTGACCGAGTTCCCGCTCTTCGACTACTCGGCGGAGGAGAAGCGGGCGGTGTCGGTGAACCATCCGTTCACGGCGCCGATGGACGAGGACCTGGAGCGGCTCGAGTCGGACCCGTACACGGTGCGCGCCAAGGCCTACGACGTCATCTGGAACGGCATCGAGCTCGGCGGCGGCAGCATCCGTATCCACCGCCCCGACCTGCAGGCGCGGGCGTTCCGCGTCCTCGGCATGAGCGACGAGGAGGCGCGCGGCCGCTTCGGCTTCCTGCTCGACGCGCTCGCCTTCGGCGCGCCGCCGCACGGCGGCATCGCGCTCGGCCTCGACCGTCTGGCGATGCTGCTCTGCGAGGCGCCGTCGCTGCGCGACGTGATCGCCTTCCCGAAGACGCAGCGCGCGGTGTGCCTGATGACCGAGGCGCCGAGCCCCGTCGATCCGCGGCAGTTGCGCGAGCTCGGCGTCAGGGTCGTGGGGTGAGCCGCTCCGCCGCCGTCGCGCTGGCGTCGCTGCTCGCCGTCTGCGGCTGCGCCAGCAAACAGTTGCCGCATCCACCGCTCTTCGCCCGCGTCGTGGCGGTGCTGCCGTTCGAAACCGCTCCCGGCGCCGATCACGGCGAGCGGCGCGGCGAGGCGAAGGCCGGCGACCTGGTGACCGCGCAGGTCTATCGCTACCTCGCCGACCAGACCACCTATCTCGTCGTGCCCGACGTCACCGTCGTCGATACCCTCACCACGCCGGATCTGCGGCGCGCCGTCGGGCAACAGGATCGCGCCATCCAGCTCGGCCGGGCCGTGGGCGCCGACGGCGTCCTCTTCGGCCGCGTCGATCGCTACGACCAGCGCGTCGGCACCGCCTACGGCGCCAGCAAGGGCGCGTCGGTGAAGTTCCGCATCGGTCTGTTGTCGCCCAAGACCGGCGAGGTGGTGTGGGAGGGCGAGTTCGACGAGACGCAGGAGGCGCTGGCCTCGAACTTCTTCGACTGGTGGATCTTCTGGGGCGGCGGGCCGCGCTGGCTGAGCGCCAGCGAGCTCGCCGGGCTGGGCGTCGACCGCCTGCTCGACGAGTGCCGCGCCTCGCTGACCCCTGACCGCGAGGACGGCGCGGACGAATCCGCGGAGCCGGAGGCGGCGAAGCCCGGCGACTGACCGACGCCGAGGCTCCGCCGCGCCGTGGCGTCGATCGGTCTCCGTCGGATCACGGCTGACGCGCGTCCTCCGCCGGTGTGCCGCTCGCCGGCACGGTCCGCGTCGCCTGGCGCAGATCCTCGACGCTGATTCCCGCCAGCGGCCAGGCGACGAGCCCCTGGCCGATCAGGCTGAGGAACTGCACCGCGTTCAGCACCAGCCCATAGGCGAGCGCATCCGGCCGCGGGACGTCGAACAGGCCGAGGGCCAGGATGCAGGCGTACTGGTAGGGGCCGAGCATGCCCGGCACGTTGGGCAGCGCGGTGCCGAAGCCGATGAAGATGAACACCACCACCGCGGCGCTGAACGGCAGTTGCAGCTCGAAGGCGCGCATCATCACGTAACTGGAGAGGATCGGCAGGAACCACAGCAGCACCGAGACGAGGAAGACCGCGAGCACCAGGCGCGGATTGGGCAGCACCTGCATGCCGGCGACGATGGCGCCGGTGACCCGCTTCACGCCGGCGCCGAAGCGCTCGGGGAGGAAGCGCAGCACCGCGCGGTCGACGAACGCCTCGCCGCGCCAGTAGAGCAGGAGCACCAGTCCCACCAGCGCGGCGGCGCCGACCGCCGGCACCCGCGCGCCGGTGCGGACCCAGGCGGGCAGGTTCTCGATCGTCGTCAACCCAACGAGGATGTAGAGCAGCGTGACCACCGCATCCATCGTCTTCTCGACCACCAGGTTGCCGACGACGTTGGAGAACGACACCGAGGAGCGGCGCGACAGCAGCCACGGGCGCACGACCTCGCCGAGCCGCGCCGGCAGCAGGTTGATCGCCATGTAGGCGACCGCCGTCACCACCCAGAGCCGTCCGAACGGGACGCGCTCCAGCGGCCGCAGCTCGAGCTGCCAGCGCCAGGTGCGGAACACCATGATCAGCAGGCTGATGGCGATCGCCACCAGCAGCCAGCCGGCGTGCAGCCGGCGCAGCGCCGCCGCGAGCTCGTCCAGCGGCACGTTGCGAAAGGCGAGGAAGAGAAAGGCGGCGCTGACCACCAGGCTGAGCGCGACCGTGCGGCGTTGGCGACTGTTCATGGACGCGCCGCGCTTCTACCCCGCAGCCACCACCAGGTCCACGCGCGCTCGCCGCCGCGTAGCCAGCGCGCGCCCCGTGACGATCGCGGCCGCGCGCGGTCGCCGGTCAGAGCGGATCGATCAGCACCCCGGGGTTGAGGATGGCGGCGGGATCGAGGGCATGCTTGGCGGCGCGCAGCGCGGTCGCGAAGCCGTCGGGGCGCTGATGGTCGTACCACGGGCGGTGGTCGCGCCCGACGGCGTGGTGGTGGGTGATCGTCCCGCCGTGCGCGATGATCGCGTCCGCGGCCGCGGCCTTGATCTCCGCCCACTGGCCGAGCTGGCTGCCCGGCCGACTGGGCGCGGCCACGCTGTAGTACGGTGCCGGGCCGTCCGGGTAGACGTGCGTGAAGCGGCAGGTGACGCTGCCGCTGCCGCACACCCGCCGCACCGCCGCGTCGGTGGCGCCCATCACCGCCGCGTGGAAGGCCTCGAAACGGTCCCAGGTGATCGCCGTCTCGAAGGTCTCGCTGATCATGCCCATGGCGACCAGGGCGTCGCGCAGGTAGGGCGCGCCGAGGAAGGCCGAACGCCAGGCGCCGGCGGCGCCCTCGCGCGCGCCGGTGCTCTCCTGGCGGGTGGCGCCGGCGCCCTCGGGCACCTGCCCGCCATGGGCCCGCGCCAGCTCGAGGGCGCGCGCCATCCAGGCGTCCGGCGGGTGATCGGCCGACTCGAAGGCGAGCAGCAGCACCGATTCGGCGCCGCTGCCGGCGCCGTTCAGCATCGCCTCGCCGGCGTCGAGCAGGCGGCAGTTGGCCGGAAACAATCCCGCCTGCGCCACGGCGCGGGCGGCGCGGGCGCCGGCGAGGAAGTCGGCGAAGGCGACCGACGCCGCGGCGCGGTACGCCGGCCGGTCCTGCAGGCGCATCCAGGCCTCGGTGATGATGCCGAGGATGCCCTCGGAGCCGATGAACAGGCGATCCGGGCTCGGGCCGGCGCCGGATCCCGGCAGCCGCCGCGATTCGACCACGCCGCGCGGCGTGACGACGCGCAGCGATTCGACGAAGTCGTCGATGTGCGTGTACAGGGTCGCGAAGTGCCCGCCCGAACGGGTGGCGATCCAGCCGCCCAGCGAGGACAGCTCGAACGACTGGGGATAGTGGCGCAGCGTCAGTCCGTGGGGGCGGAGCTGGTCCTCGAGCGCCGGGCCGAGGACGCCGGCCTGGATGCGCGCGGCGCGCGAGACGCGGTCGATCTCCAGCACGCGGTCCAGGTGTCCGAGATCGATCGACACCCAGCCGCGGTAGGCGTCGCCGCTCGGCCCCTCGACGCCGCCGACGACGCTCGAGCCGCCGCCGTAGGGCACCGCGGCGACGTGGGCGTCGGCACACCAGTCGAGCAGCGCGACGACGTCCGCCTCGCGGCGCGGCGACGCCACCAGGTCGGGCGGGTTGGGATAGTCGCGCGCCAGGGCGCGCACCACGTCGCGGAACGATTTGCCGTAGGTGTGGCCGGCGCGCTGCGCCGGATCGTCGCTGCACAGCGCCGCCAGCGTCGGCGGCGGCTGCAGGCGCGGCGGCCGGAGCGCCAGCTCGCCGATGCGCGGCGGCGGCGACGGCGTCGGCGCCGCGATGCCGAAACGCGCGCCCAGCAGGGCGGCGATGCGCGCCTGCTGCTCGGCGCTCGGCCCCTCGCCCTCGTAGCCCCAGCCCCAGAACTTGCGCGTCCGCGTCGTCATCGCGGTGCTCAGGCGCGGCGGCGCACGCGCGGCCGCGCGCTGCGCGCCGCGCGGCGGCGGACCTTCGTGCACACCGTGCCGATCGTCCACATCAGATCGTGCAGGTAGTAGATCTCGGGATAGATGATGGGCTTGCCGCTGGTCATCAGCGCGCCGCTGATCTGCCGCTCGGGGTCCGCCCAGGTGATGATGTTGGTGAAGCCGAGGTGGCCGAAGGCCGCGTCGGTGTCGGGACCATAGAGGCTGAAGGTCTTGGCGCCGAGCATGAACCCCATGCCATAGCGCAGCGGCAGCACCAGGGTGAGGTCGAGCTCGAGGTAGGACTGCTCCTGGACCGCGCGGCGGATGGTGCGCGGCTCGAAGATGGAGACGCCGTCGAGGGCGCCGCCGTCGAGGAGGAGCTGGTAGAAGCGGCTCATCTCGTTGGCGGTGGCGACGACGTTGCCGGCCGGCACCACCGCGGTGAGGAAGCGCGGGTCGTTGCCGACCTGGATCACCTCCTCGATCGGCAGGCCGAGCGCGCGTTCCAGCAGCGTCGAGAGCGGCGGGATCAGCGGCGGACCGGTGAAGTACGTCCGCGCCACCTTGCCGACGTCGCGCGGCGCGACGCCGTAGCTCAGCCAGCGCAGTCCCAGCGGCGCCTGAATGGTCTCGCGCAGCACGCTGCGCAGCGGCTTGCCGGTCACCCGCTTGATGATCTCGCCGAGGATGAAGCCGCCGGTGATCGCGTGATAGGCGAGCCGCCGGCCCGGGCGCCACGTCGGCTCGGTGTCGCACAGGAGCTGCAGGATGGCGTCCTCGTCCTCGAGCATCTCCAGCCGCATCATCTCGCGTGACAGATTGGGGATGCCGGCGCGGTGCGTGAGCACGTGCTGGATGGTGATCCGGTCCTTGCCGTGGGCCGCGAACTCCGGGATGTACTCGCACACGGGATCGTTCAGGTGCAGGAGCCGGCGCTGGTCGAGGAGATGGACCAGCATCGCCGTCACCGCCTTCGAGGCGGAGAAGATGTTGAACGGCGTCGCCGGCGTCACCGGCACCTTGTCGGCCTGGCGGCGGTCGTGCGGTCCGTTGCCGGCGGCGTAGCCGATGGCGCGATCGATCAGCACCTCGCCGTGGCGGCGCACGCAGAGCTGGATCGCCGGGTGGATGCCGCTGGCGTAGAGGCGCTCGACGGCGCGCCAGATGTGGTCGACGCCGTCGGCGGCGACGTCGAGCGCGCGCGGCGCGGCTTCCGCCTCGCGGTTGATCGCGGTGACGGCGGCCAGATCCGTGGGAACCCGGCTGCGGGTGACCAGCGTCGGAAGGCGCATCCAGGCAGCGGATACCAGGGGCGCCGGCAGTATGCGAGCCGCGCCGGCGGCGAAAAACAACGTCGACAAGGGGCGGCCGATGTGGCAGAGCGAAGCGCATGCGGCAGTCGGCGAGGAGGAGGGGCCGCCGCGGCCGTCGCGCGACGTGGCCGCTGGCGGCGGCACTGGCCGCGCTCGTCGCGGTCGCGCTGGCGCCCCGGACGGCCAGCGCGATGTGCTGCGTCTGCCAGGGGTGCGGGGACGGATTCTGCGTCGATGACATCGGCGACACGATCGCCTGCGCGACGTTCTGTGAGGCGGCGAACTGTCCCGACGTCGTCTTCCAGAGCGACGACACCTGTAGCGGCGGCTGCGACGGCAAGCCGGATCTGCCGACCGCGACCGCCAGCGCCAGCCCCAGCGCGACGGCGACGCGGACCGAGGTCCACACGCCCACCGACACCCCGTCGCCAACCGCGCCGCCGACGTTGACGGCGACCGCGTCCGCGACGGCGGTGCCAAGCGAGTTGTCGACGGTCACCGCCACGGCCACCGCAGCGGGCACGGCAACGGCGACGGTCACCGCGACGGCGACGCCAGCCGAGCTGTCGACCGTGACCGCGACGGCCACCGCCACCGGGACGGTGGCGGCGACCGTGACCGCGACGCCGTCGGAGCTGTCGACGGCGACGGCCACGGCGATCCCGACGGGCACCGCGGCGGCGACCGTGACGGCGACCGCGACGCCGTCGGAGCTGTCGACGGTGACGGCCACGGCGACCGCGACGGGCACCGCGGCGGCGACCGTGACGGCGACCGCGACGCCGTCGGAGCTGTCCACGGTGACGGCCACCGCGACCGCCACCGGCACGGCGGCGGCGACGTTGACCGCGACCGCGACGCCCTCCGGGCTGCCCACCGCGACGCCCTCGGAGTTGTCGACCGTGACCGCCACCGCCACCGCGACCGGCACCGCGGCGGCGACGGTGACCGCGACGCCCTCCGGCACCGGCGCGCCGGCGACCGCGACCGCGTCGGGGACGCCCGCCGCCACCGCGACGCCGCCGCCGACCGGCACCGTCACGCCGCCGCCCACGCCATCGGCATCGCCGACACCGACGACCATCCCCGGCGACTGCGCCGGCACCGGCGTCGTCACCATCTCGGACCTGATCACCGGCGTGAACATCGCCCTCGGCAACCTGCCGCTCAGCGCCTGCCCGGCGTTCGATGTCAACGGCGACGGCCGGGTCACGATCGAGGAGCTGATCCTCGCCGTCAACGCGGCCCTCACCTCGCCGCCGCAGTAGCGCGGCTCAGCCGGGCGGCGCGGATCGGTTGCTCGGCGCCACCGGCACGGTGGGGTGCCGGGCGCTACAGGCGCAGGCCGACCGGCAGGGACTCGTCGAGGATGCGCGCCCGCTCCTGGCCCTCGAGGGGGACGACCTCGCTGACCAGGCGCGCGGCGCGTTCACCGTGCGGCAGGGTTCGCAGGTGCGCGGCGAGGCGATGGCGCAGGCCGTCGTCGAGATCGCGCTCGCGGTCGCCGACGCAGCGGGCCATCTGCGCGACGGCGAAGATGGTGCTCGCCGGACGCGGCCACGGCGCGTCGAGCAGGCGCGCCACCCACGCCTCCACCGTGGCGCGCGGCACGACGCAGTTCAGCGGTCCGGAGAATGGCGCGCGCGCCCCCAGTCGTCCGAGCGCCCAGATCTCCGCCTCGGTCGCTTTGCCCTTCGCCACGACCGGCACCAGGGCGGCGCCGAGCTCCGCCTTCGCCTCCGGCGCCAGGCGCTCGCAGCTCGCCAGCAACTGCCAGTACTCGCGCAGCTCCTGCGGACCGACCAGCGATCGCTTCTCCTTGATGCGCGCCTTCAGCCGCGGCAGCAGGAACGGCGCCGTCTGATTGAACAGCTCCTGCTGTTGCGCCCGGCTGAGGCCGCCGGCGATGCGCTTCCACAGCCCCCACCATTCGACGCGGCATTGCACCGCGCGCGGGAAGCGCATGCCCTGTGAATAGAGCTTCCACAGTTGCTGGATGCGCCACTCGTCGAGCGTCTCTCCGAAGCCGGGGCGGAGCAGAAAGCCGCACAGGTTGAGCCAGCGCGCCTCGTGCTCGGGGCTGGCGGCGCGTCCGGCCGCGCCGGCCAGCAGCGCGTCCCACAGGGCGCGGATCGCCGCCAGCGGCCAGGCGTCCTTGCCGGCGTCGAGCGCCGCCTCGAGCTCGCGCACCAGGGTCACCGGGCTGCGCCCGCCGGCGGCGCCCTCGGGCGGGTAGACGCCGGCGAGCAGCGCCGTGGCCGCCGCCATCCGCGCCTCGGGGATCGCCAGCTCGCTCGCCGATTCCGGCGTCGGCTCGGCGTCCGCGGCGGCGGTCGCATCGCGCAGCCCGAACTGCAGGCGCCAGCGATGGTCGGTGGTCAGCGACCGGCACCACATCTCGAGCGTGCCGATCTCGGTCAGGCCGGCGACCACGTGCACCGGCAGCTCGGTCGCCGCCAGCTTCTTGCCGAAGCGCAGCACGGTGCGGATCGGCGGCAGCTCGGTGAGCGTCTCGCGCTCGGCGCGGACGACACTGCCGGCGGCGTCGCCGAGTCGGGTGCTCGAGGCGAAGAGCGGAAAGCTCACCGGCCGGTTGGCGAGGATGGTGAACCCCGGGCTGGTGATCTCGATCGTTTCGCCCTCGTGCTGGCCGCGGGCCACCAGGCACACCGCGTCCACCGCCGTCGCTGGCAGGTCCGGCGCCGGCGCCAGGCCGAGGAAGAAGGCGCGCGGGCTGCCGCCGCCGATGCGCACGCCGAGGCCGCGGCGCACCAGGCCGTAGTAGGCGGCGCCGCGCGACACCGCGAGGTCGAGGCTGTCGCTCTCGAGGACGCCGAGCGGCCGGCCGCCGTTCCACTGCGCCAGTTGCGCGCACAGGCGGTCGCGGATCACCGCCGGGGTCAGCGCGCCGCCGTTGAAGAGCACGGCGTCCGGAGATCCGAGCGCGGCGTCGTCCGCGCCCAGGTGGTCGCCGGCGTGCTGGGCGAGGAACGCGGCGAGGTGGCGCGTGACCTCGGCCTCGGCGGCGAACGGCAGACCCCACTCCTGCAGCCCGGCGCGCGGCGTGCGGCGCGGCCGCGCCTCGGCGCCGACGAGCGGGAAGAAGCCGTCGAGCACCAGGTCGGCGACCTCGTCGCGGGCGAGCGACGCCTGCACGGCGCCGCCGACGACGGCGCGGCCACGGCCGCCGAGGTGGATCGGCACCGCGGCCGGCGGCTCTGCGGCGAGCAGGCGTTCCTTGGCGTCGCGGCAGAGGTTGGTCAGCAGGTGCCAGCGCTGGCTGTCGAGCTTTTCGCCCAGGCGCGGTTCGAGCAGGCGGGCGAGGGCGACGTCGATGTTGTCGCCGCCGAGCAGGATGTGGTCGCCGACCGCGAGCCGCTCCAGCGCCAGGCGCTCGCCGTCGGGGCGGATGCGCACCAGGCTGAAGTCGGTGGTGCCGCCGCCGACGTCGATCACCAGCGCCAGGTGGTACGGCCGCAGCCGCTCCTCCCACTCCGCCGGGTGGGCGCCGATCCAGGCGTAGAACGCGGCCTGCGGTTCCTCGATCAAGGTCACGCGCGGCAGACCGGCCTGCTGGGCGGCGGCGACGCTGAGCTCGCGCGCCACCTCGTCGAACGACGCCGGCACCGTCAGCACGACGTCCTGCGCCGCCAGCGGATCGTCGGGGAAGCGCTGGTCCCACGCCTCGCGCAGGTGCGCCAGGTAGCGCGCCGAGGCGGCGACCGGCGACACCTTGCGCACGCCCTCGGCCGCGGCCCAGGGCAGGATCGGCGCCTCGCGGTCGACGCCGCCATGGCACAGCCACGACTTCGCCGACGACACCAGCCGCCCCGGCACGCGGGCGCCCTGGGCGCGCGCGTATTCGCCGACCGCATAGTCGCGCGCGGCGTCCCAGGGCAGGGCCAGAGCCCCCGGCGCGACGTCGTGCTCGCCGGCGAGATAGAGAAACGAGGGCAGGGTGGGCCGCTCGCCCACCGCTCCCTCGGCCACCAGTTGGGCGACGTCGAACGAGGCGATCGTCCGCCCGCCCGACCGGGTGTCGACGTACGCCACCGCCGAGTTGGTGGTGCCGAGATCGATGCCCACTATGAAGCGCGCCGCCATAGATCCTCTTTCACCACGGAGGCACGGAGACACGGAGCGCCGTTCAGCCTCCGGGTCTCCGCGGTGAAGACTCGCCCTGGGTTCTGACGTTGAATTCCAGCTTCCACCGCTGACCGTCGCGGCCGACGCACCACAGCTCGAGGACGCCGAGCGCGTTGACATCGGCCTCGAGGTGCACCGGGACGACGGCGCCCTCGTGGCCGCTCCAGTCGAGCGTCGCGTGCAGCGGCGGCAGCTCCTCGATCTCGTCGCCGCTCCAGGCGTCGAGCAGCAGCCCGGGATGGTCCTCGCGGCGGGTCGTCGAGCTGAGGAAGCGGAACTCGGTCGGCTCGCCGACCACCAGCGCCAGCTCCTGCGACGGCAGCTCGACGGCGCTGCCCTCCTCGAGCCCGTGCGGCACGACGCACAGCGCCTTGATCGGCGGCCGCATGCCGGGCACGGCGGGCATCGCGGATTCGATGCCGACGTAGAAGGTGCGCGCGATGCCGCCGCGGATGCGCACGCCGCGGCCGCGCCGCGCCAGGCCGTAATAGGCGGCGCCGCGGGCCACCGCGAGCTCGGGGTCGGCGCCGTCGAGCACGCGCACCGCCCTGCCCGGATACCACTGGCCGAGCACCGACAGCAGGCGATCGCGCAGCGCCGTGGCGCGCATCACGCCGCCGTTGAACAGCACCGCCGTCGGGGCGGCGTCGGCGCTGCGGCCGAGGAACGAGGCGAGGTGGCGGGTGATGGCGGCATCGGCGGCGTACGGCAGGCCGAGCTCCTGCAGGCCGGCGCGGCGCGGCGCCTGCGGCCGATCGCCGAGCGCGCAGGGCGGGAAGAAGCCGTCGACCAGGGCGGTCGTCGCGTCGCCGCGGGCGACCTCGACCCGCAGCGCGCCGCCGACCACCTTGCGGCCGCGGCCGAGGATGGCGACGGGCAGGCCCGGCGGCGGCTCGCTGCCGAGCAGGCGCTCCTTCACCTCGCGGCAGCTCGCCACCAGGGCGCGCAGTTGCCAGGCATCGAGCGCCGTGCCGTCGGCGGCGAGGCGCTCGCGCACGGCGTAGGCGAGGGCGAGATCCATGTTGTCGCCGCCGAGCAGGATGTGCTCGCCGACGGCGACCCGCTCGAGCTGCAGGCTGCCGTCCGCGTCGCGCGCCGCGATGAGGCTGAAGTCGGAGGTGCCGCCGCCGACATCGCACACCAGCAGGGAGTCGCCGACCGCGATCTGCCGGCGCCACTCGTCGCCGGCGGCGGCGATCCAGGCGTAGAGCGCCGCCTGCGGCTCCTCCAGCAGCGTGACCGCCGGCAGGCCGGCGTCCGCGGCGGCGCGCAGCGTCAGCTCGCGCGCCGCGGGATCGAACGACGCGGGCACGGTGAGCAGCACGTCCTGCTCGCCGATCGGGTCCTCGGGGAAGGCCGTGTTCCACGCCGCCGCGAGGTGGGCGAGGAAGCGCGCCGACGCGGCCACCGGCGACAGCGCGGGGACGTCGTCCGGGGCGTTCCACGGCAGCCGGATGCCGTCGCGATCGGGGCCGCCGTACGAGAGCCAGGACTTGGCCGAGGCGATCACCCGGTCGGGCACCTCGCTCGCCCGCTGGCGGGCGTAGATGCCGGCGATCGGCTCGCCCGATCCGCCCTCGGCGGCCGCCGGCAGGTAGAGAAACGACGGCAACTGCGGTGCCGCCTCGGTCGTGCCCGGCGCGGTGAGCTGCGGAATCGGCAGGACGCGAATCTCGTCGCTGCCGTCGAGCGGCGCATAGGCGACGACGGAGTTGGTGGTGCCGAGGTCGATGCCGATGACGTAGCGCGTGGTCAATGTCCCGCCGTCCTGGCCGCTCTACTGGACCTCGACCTCGGCCGGCGCCAGGATCGCGGCGTCGACGCCGGCGGTTTTCGGCAGCGCCACGTGGGTGGCCCGCCAGCCGCCGTGCTGCAGCACGCCCTGGAACGGCGGCTGGCCATGGACGTTGCCGGTGAGACGCACGGCGGCGGGTTCGAAGCCCGATGCCACCTCGACCGTCGCGCCGTCGTCCTCGGGATAGATGCGCGTGATCTCCATCCGTTCGTGCAGCGCCTTGCGGCAGCCGGCGTGGATGGCGCGCACGGCCGCGCCGACCTGCGCGTCGGTGTACGGCTGGATGTCCTCCTCGAGGAAGTCCACCAGGCGTCCTTCCTTCTGCAGCAGCGCCAGCAGGCGCAGGGCGCCCTCGGCCGTGCCATCGGCGGCCCCGCCGGCGCCGGCCGCAGGCGTCGGCGTATCGCCGCGCTGCATGCCGGCCAGGAGGGCGAGGATGGCGCCGACCAGCAGCGGCGCGCCGGTGAAGAACCAGACGAATTGCGGCCGCTGTCCGACCGACTGGCCGATCGAGTGCACGGCCTGCTGCAGGAAGCCCCCCTCGATCGGCGGCGTCGTGCCGGTCAGCTCCTGCACCACCAGCGCATGGCAGAGGATGTTGCCGGCGGCCAGCAGGACGGCCGAGAGCAGGATGACGATGATGAGCAGGGTGCGACCGCGCGCGTTCGACATACGGCGACTCCTCCAGTGCCGAGGTGACAAGCGACTGTGTATAGCCAACCCGCCTCGCCATCTCCATACGGCGGGCCGCTCCCGCCTGTTCCCCGTGCCCGCGCGATGGGGCGGGATGCGCGCCGCGGCGTCCGGTTGCGCCGATGGCTCGGAGTTGTCACACACGACGCATGCCGGAACGCATCGGCATCGACCTCGGGGGGACCAAGATCGAAGGCGTCGTGCTCGACGACGCCACCGGCCAGGTTCTCCGGCGCGAGCGCGTGCCCACCGAGAGCGCCCGCGGCTACGACTACGTCGTCGACACGGTGGCGGCGCTGGTCGAACGCCTGCGCGCCGCGCATCCCGACGCGGCGACGATCGGCATCGGCACCCCGGGGGCGATCTCCAGCCGCACCGGACTGATGAAAAACTCGAACACCGCCTGCCTGAACGGCCGCGACCTGGCCGGCGATCTGCGGCGGCGGATCGGCTCGCCGCTGCGGGTGGAGAACGACGCCAACTGCTTCGCCCTCGCCGAGGCCCGGCACGGCGCCGGGCAGGGGGGCCGGCTGGTGTTCGGCGTCATCCTGGGCACCGGCGTCGGCGGTGGGTTGGTCATCGATGGCCGGCTCTGGTCGGGGCCGCAGCACATCGCCGGTGAATGGGGGCATCACGTCATCGATGTCCAGGGACCGCCGTGCTATTGCGGCCAGCGCGGCTGCGTCGAGGCGCTGATCGCCGGGCCCGCCGTCGAGCGTCGCTATCGCGAGCGCGGCGGCGACGCCGCCGCGATGCCGGCGATCGTGGTGCGCGCCCGCGCCGGCGAGGCGCTCGCCCGCGAGGTGCTCGACGAGCTCCTCGCCCACTACGGGCGGGCGATGGCCAACCTGGTGACCATCCTCGACCCCGACGTGGTGGTGCTCGGCGGCGGGTTGTCGCTGATCGACGAGCTCTACGACGCCGGGCGCGAGGCGGTGGCCCGGCGGGTGTTCAACGACGAGCTGCGGACACCGATCCGGCGCCACCAGCTCGGCGACTCCGCCGGCGTGATCGGCGCGGCGCTGCTGGAGTGACGGGCATCGCGCGGACGGACCGCTCGGGTCAGCCTCGATACGACAAAACACCTTCACCACGGAGGCACGGAGCCACGGAGGGTGCAGCGTGGGAATGGCGGGTGGGCGCGATCCCTATGGCCATTGCTGATGGCGTTGGGGATCTCGCCCCCGAACCCTCTCTTGTCCAGGTTACTCCGTGTCTCCGTGCCTCCGTGGTGAAATGTTTTCGTCAGATCAAGGTTCGAGCAGTTCCTTCGTCGACGGCATGCAGAGGAGGTCGGACTTCAGGACGTCGTAGTACTCGATCGCCTGCACGCCCGGCTCGAGCTTGTTGCGGATCTTGATCTTCCTCGGCAGCTTCAGATCCTCACTCGGTCCCGCGCCCTTGTCGGTGCGGATCTTGTAACAGATGAGATGCGCCTCGGGATTCCGCAGCGGCGCCGGCGTGGCGGTGCCGTTGGTGCGCTGCGATGGATTGCACTCGAGGAACGGCTTGAGGGCGACGACGAACTCCTTGCCGAACTGGTCGATGACCCGCACCGTGCGCTTCGCCGGCTTCGGCTTCCCCTCCGTCGTCTTGATCCGGTAGCACTTGTACGGGTCGATGCTCATCGGGACGTCCGGCGTATCGGTCGGCGAGCTGGTGGGCGTGATCGTCGACGTCCGCGTTGGCGTATTGCTCGGCGTGGCGGTGTTGGCCGGCGTCAGGGTGATCGTCGGGCTGACGCAGAAACCGGTGGCGCCGTTGCAGCTCGCGTTGTTCACGAACACGCCGGGCGTGTTGCAGGTGAACGGGGCCACCACCGGGCCGCAGGCCGGGATGGCCTCGTTCTGACAGCACTGCTTGGGCGTCGGCGTGATGGTCGGCGTGTCGGTGACCGTCGGCGTGTTGGTCACCGTGGCGGTGCGCGTCGCCGTCGTCGTGACGCTGGCGGTCGGCGTGTCGGTCGGCGTCGCCGTGGGGGTGCCGGTCGCGGTCGGCGTGCTGCTCGGCGTCGCCGTGGGCAGATCGCCGGCGACGCTGCAGCCGCCCAGGCAGTCGTCGTTCAGGTCGAACACCACGTTCGGACAGCTCGACGCGGTGCACGCCTGCGTGCAGGCCACCGAGCCCGACACGGCGTCGAGGCAGAAGCCGGCGCCGCAGCCACCGCCGCGGCACACGCAGCACATGGCGCCGACCGGCGGCGCGGCGAGTGTCGCCGCGACAACGATCGCGAATCCGACGAACGCCGCGAGCACGCGCACTGGACGGTTCCGCATGTCTGTCCTCCCGAGCTGTCGCCATCGCAGGCGCGCCGTCCCGTTCACCCCAGGCGCGACTGCCCAGCACTCGACGACCACCAACTGCTGCAACCGGTCTAGGGAGCCGGCACCATGCATGTCAAAGTCGTCAGCGCAGATATGCGGCGCAGCGTATCGCCGACGGCTCGTCGACGTCCATTGCGGGAATTCCCGTATGCCGGCGTCGGCGCCGCGGCGGCCCGCGGACCGCTGACGGCGGGTCGAGACATCAGCACCGGCGATTCATTCTGTTCGTTTCACGAATGACCGAATTTCATTCGGCGGAAGTCTTGAATCCGATTCTGGACTCGACTATCCGAGCACGTACACCTTATGAAATTCGATCTGGAACAGCCCGATCTCGACGAGATCGACCTGCGCATCCTGGCGCTGCTGCAGGAGCACTGTAAGACGCCGCTGGCCAAGATCGGCGAGCGGGTGGGGTTGTCGGCGCCGGCGGTGATCGAGCGCATCAAGAAGCTCGAGGAGAGCGGGGTCATCGTCGGCTACCGGGCGCTGATCGACGCGCGCAAGCTGGGGCACGACATCGGCGCCTTCATCGGCGTGCTCACCACCCATCCGCGCGGCATTCGCGACGTCGAGGAGCAGATCGCCAGCCGGCCCGAGGTGCTGGAGTGCCATCACGTCACCGGCGGCTACACGCTGCTCCTGAAGGTGCGGACGGCGGACACCTCGACGTTGGAGGAGCTGATCAGTCACCTGCGCTCGATCGAGGGGGTGACGCGCACCGAGACGATGGTGGTGTTGTCGACCTTCACCGAGCGGCAGTTGGAGGTGCGGCCGGAGGCGCCGCCGGTGAAGAAGCGGGCGCGCAAGTCGGTGAGCAAGGTGCTGCTGCAGGCGAAATCCACCGGGTGAGAAGGAACGGCACATGGAACGAGCGCTGAAGCGACAGGGGTTGTACGACCCGTTCTTCGAGCACGACGCCTGCGGCGTCGGGTTCGTCGCCAACATCGACGGGACGCGGTCGCACGCCATCATCGAGCAGGGACTGACGGTGCTGCGCAATCTCACGCACCGCGGCGCCTGCGGCTGCGACCCGGAGACCGGCGACGGCGCCGGCATCCTGCTGCAGGTGCCGGACGCGTTCCTGCGCAAGGCCTGCGCGGCGATCGACATCGAGCTGCCGCCGGCCGGCGAGTACGGTGTCGGCCTGGTGTTCCTGCCGCGCGACGTCCAGGAGCGGAACCACTGCGAGCGCGCCTTCGCGAAGATCGTCCGCGAGGAGGGGCAGAAGATGCTCGGCTGGCGCACGGTGCCGGTGGACGAGCGTCACTGCGGGTCCCTGGCGCGCCGGAACCTGCCCGAGATCCGCCAGATCTTCATCGGCCGCGGCGCCCGGACGCCGGACCAGGCGGCGCTGGAGCGCAAGCTCTACGTCATCCGCAAGCGCATCGAGCGGCAGATCCGCGAATCGAACCTGAACGACCGCGAGTACTTCTACGTCCCGAGCCTCTCCGCGCGCACCCTGGTCTACAAGGGCCTGCTGCTGCCGGAGCAGATCCCGGCGTTCTATCTCGACCTCGTCGATCCCGACCTCGCCAGCGCGCTCGCCCTGGTGCACCAGCGGTTCTCGACCAACACGCTGCCGTCGTGGGACCGCGCCCACCCGTACCGCTTCATCGCCCACAACGGCGAGATCAACACCCTGCGCGGCAACATCAACTGGATGCGGGCGCGCGAGAGCCAGTTCGCCTCGCCGCTGTTCGGCGACGACATCCGCAAGATCCTGCCGATCATCGAGCCCAACGGGTCCGACTCGGCGATGTTCGACAACGCCCTCGAGCTGCTCACCCACACCGGTCGCTCGCTGCCGCACGCGGTGATGATGATGATTCCGGAGGCGTGGCAGAACCACGAGACCATGAGCGACGCCAAGAAGGCATTCTACGAGTATCACTCGTGTCTCATGGAGCCGTGGGACGGCCCGGCCTCGATCGCCTTCACCGACGGGACGGTGATCGGCGCCGTCCTCGACCGCAACGGCCTGCGGCCGTCGCGCTACGTGGTCACCAAGGACGGCTTCGTCGTCATGGCCTCGGAGGTCGGCGTGCTCGACATCGCGCCGGAGAACGTCCAGCACAAGGACCGCCTACAGCCCGGCCGCATGTTCCTGGTCGACACCGCGCAGAGGCGCATCATCGCCGACGAGGAGCTGAAGGAGGGCATGGCGGCGCGCCATCCCTACCGCACCTGGGTCGACCAGCACCTGCGGCGGCAGGCGCAACTGCCGACCGCCGCCGAGGCGGCGCCGGCCGCGCCGGGCGACGACCTGCTCACCCGCCAGCAGTGCTTCGGCTACACGCTCGAGGACCTGCGCATCCTCATGGCGCCGATGGCGATCAACGGCCAGGAGGCGGTGGGCTCGATGGGCACCGACACGCCGCTGGCGGTGCTGTCGAACAAGCCGCAGTCGTTGTTCAACTACTTCAAGCAGCTCTTCGCGCAGGTGACGAATCCGCCGATCGACCCGATCCGCGAGGACCTGGTGATGTCGGCGGTGACGACGATCGGCGCCGAGCGCAACCTCTTCGACGAGACGCCGGAACACTGCGCCCAGCTCCGCCTCGAGACGCCGATCCTCACCAACGCCCAACTGGCGCAGATCGCCGCCCTGAACGACGGCGCCCTGCGGGCGGCGCGGCTGCCGATCCACTACCCGGTGCGCCAGGGGGGGGAGGGGCTGCGCGCGGCGCTCGACGCGCTGTGCGCCGCGGCGTCGAAGGCGGTGGCCGACGGCGCCACCATCCTGGTGCTCTCCGACCGCGACATCGACGCGGAGCGCGCGCCGATCCCCAGCCTGCTGGCGGTCGGCGCGGTGCACCACCACCTGATCCGCGAGGGCTCGCGCACCCGCTGCGGCCTGGTGCTCGAATCGGGCGATCCGCGCGAGGTCATGCACTTCGCCCTGCTGATCGGCTACGGCTGCGCCGCCATCAATCCCTATCTCGCGTTCGCCACGCTGGTCGACATGATCCGCACCAATGTCCTCAAGGGCGTCGGCGAGGAGGAGGCGATCGAGCACTACGTCAAGGCGGTCACCAAGGGGCTGCTGAAGGTCGCCTCGAAGATGGGCATCTCGACCATCCAGAGCTATCGCGGGGCGCAGATCTTCGAGGCCATCGGCCTCAACACGGAGCTGGTGGACCGCTACTTCACCTGGACGCCGTCGCGCATCGAGGGCGTCGGCCTCGACGTCATCGCGGAGGAGTGCGCCGCCCGCCATCACCACGCCTTCGAGACCTCGCCCGCGCTCGACGGCGATCTCGACGTCGGCGGCCAGTACCAGTGGCGCCGGCGCGGCGAGTTCCACGCCTACAACCCGGAGACGATCGCCAAGCTGCAGCACAGCGTGCGCAAGGGCAGCTACGCGCTGTTCAAGGAGTACACGCGCCTGGTCGACGACAACAGCCGCGAGATCGCCGCGCTGCGCGGCCTGCTGCGCCTGAAGCCGGGCCGCCCGGTGCCGATCGACGAGGTCGAACCGGCGAGCGAGATCGTGAAGCGGTTCAAGACCGGCGCCATGTCGCTCGGTTCGATCAGCCGCGAGGCGCACGAGAACCTCGCCATCGCGATGAACCGGATCGGCGGCAAGTCGAACACCGGCGAGGGCGGCGAGGATCCGGTGCGCTTCACCCCGGACGCCAACGGCGATCTGCGCCGCAGCGCCATCAAGCAGGTGGCGTCGGGCCGCTTCGGCGTCACCAGCTTCTACCTCGTCAATTCCGACGAGCTGCAGATCAAGATGGCGCAGGGGGCCAAACCCGGCGAGGGCGGCCAGCTTCCGGGCCACAAGATCGACGAGTACATCGCCAAGATCCGCTACTCGACCCCGGGCGTGGGGCTGATCTCGCCGCCGCCGCACCACGACATCTACTCGATCGAGGATCTGGCGCAGCTCATCCACGACCTGAAGAACGCCAACAATCGGGCCCGGGTGAGCGTCAAGCTGGTGGCCGAGGTCGGCGTCGGCACGGTCGCCGCCGGCGTCTCGAAGGCCAAGGCGGACGTCGTGCTGATCAGCGGCTACGACGGCGGCACCGGCGCGTCGCCGCTGACCTCGATCAAGCACGCCGGCATCCCCTGGGAGCTCGGTCTCGCCGAGACGCAGCAGGTGCTGGTGATGAACGACCTGCGCGGCCGCATCCGGGTCGAGACCGACGGCCAGCTCAAGACCGGCCGCGACGTGGTCATCGCCACCCTGCTGGGCGCCGAGGAGTACGGCTTCGCCAGCGCCGCGCTGGTGGCGTCGGGCTGCATCATGATGCGCGTCTGCCACCTCAACACCTGTCCGGTCGGCATCGCGACCCAGGATCCGGTGCTGCGCCAGCGCTTCGAGGGCAAGCCCGAGCACGTGGTGAACTTCATGCTCTTCGTCGCCGAGGAGGTGCGCGAGTACATGGCGCAGCTCGGCTTCCGCACCATCGACGAGATGGTCGGGCGGGTGGATCGCCTCGACGCCCGCGACGCGGTCGAGCACTGGAAGGCGCGCGGCATCGACCTGACCCAGATCCTGCACCGCCCCGAGGTGCCGCCCGAGATCGCCACCCACTGCGTGACCACCCAGGATCACGGCCTCGAGCGCGCCCTCGACAACCAACTGCTGGAGCTGGCGGCGCCGGCGCTCGAGCAGGGCACGGCGGTCGAGATCGCGCTGCCGATCCGCAACATCAACCGCACCGTCACCACCATGCTGTCGGCCGAGATCTCGCGCCGCTGGGGCGAGAACGGCCTGCCGGCCGGCACGATCCGCCTCAATCTCACCGGCTCCGCCGGCCAGAGCTTCGGCGCCTTCATGGCCAACGGCATCGACGTGCATCTCGAGGGCGATGCCAACGACTATTTCGGCAAGGGCATGTCCGGCGGCCGCATGGTGGTGGTGCCGCCGTCGACGGCGACGTTCGTGCCGGAGGAGAACATCATCGTCGGCAACGTCTCGCTCTACGGTGCCACCGGCGGCGAGGTCTTCCTGCGCGGCATGGCCGGGGAGCGTTTCGCGGTCCGCAACAGCGGCGCCACGGCGGTGGTCGAGGGCGTCGGCGACCATGGCTGCGAGTACATGACCAAGGGCCTGGTGGTGGTGCTCGGGGGGACGGGCCGCAACTTCGCCGCCGGCATGAGCGGCGGCGTCGCCTACGTGCTCGACGAGGACGGCGACTTCGCCATCCAGTGCAACAAGGGCATGGTCGACCTCGATCCGCTCGAGGAGCGCGACGCCGAGCAGTTGAAGGAGCTCATCCAGCGCCATTACCAGCTCACCCAGAGCGCCGTGGCGTGGCGCATCCTCTCCGGTTGGAAGGAGCACGTCGGCAGGTTCGTCAAGGTGATGCCGACCGAGTACCGGCGCATCCTGGCCAAGGCGCACCTCGACTCCGACGCCGCGAAGCTGGCGAGCATCTGAAGCAGTGATTCGACGCAGAGGACGCTGAAAGCGCAGGGGTGCGCGGAGGATCACGAACCCTCCCGCGAGGCGCCGAGGGGTCCTCGGCGTCTCTGCGGTGAAGAAGGATTGGCAGACCGATGGGGAAGATCACCGGGTTTCTCGAAATTGAACGGGCGCTGCCGCCGCGGCGGCCGGTGGCGGAGCGGCTCAGGGACTGGCGCGAGCTGGAGGGGAAGCTCGACGACGCGTCGCTGCAGGCGCAGGGCGCGCGCTGCATGGATTGCGGCATTCCCTTCTGCCACAAGGGCTGCCCGCTCGGGAACCTGATCCCCGACTGGAACGACCTGATCTACCGCGGCCGCTGGCGGGCGGCGATCGACCGCCTGCACTCGACGAACAACTTCCCCGAGTTCACCGGCCGCGTCTGTCCGGCGCCGTGCGAGGAGGCCTGCGTCCTCAACATCAACAACGATCCGGTCACCATCAAGCAGATCGAGAAGCAGACCATCGACCACGCGCTGAAGGACGGCTGGGTGGTGCCGCAGGCGCCGCCGCAGCGCACCGGCAAGTCGGTCGCGGTCGTCGGCTCCGGTCCCGCCGGGCTCGCCTGCGCCCAGCAACTGGCGCGCGCCGGGCACCTGGTGACCGTGTTCGAGCGCGCCGATCGCATCGGCGGCCTGCTGCGCTACGGCATCCCCGACTTCAAGATGGAGAAGCACCTCATCGACTTCCGCATGCGGCAGATGGAGGCGGAAGGCGTGACGTTCAAGGCCGGAGTGAACGTCGGCGTCGACGTCACCAGCGCCGACCTCAAGGCGGAGTTCGACGCCGTCGTCCTCGCCACCGGCGCCACCAGGCCGCGCGACCTGCCGGTGCCGGGGCGCGAGCTCGACGGCATCCACTTCGCGATGGAATTCCTGCCGCAGCAGAACAAGGTGGTGGCGGGCGACCGCATCCACGACCAGATTCTCGCCACCGGCAAGCACGTCATCATCCTCGGCGGCGGCGACACCGGGTCGGACTGCCTCGGCACCTCGAATCGCCACGGAGCGCTGTCGGTGCACCAGTTCGAGCTCCTGCCGCAGCCGCCGCAGGCGCGCACGCCGGACATGCCGTGGCCCTACTGGCCGATGATCCTGCGCACCTCGAGCTCGCACGAGGAGGGCGTGGTGCGCGATTGGAGCATCAACACCAAGGCCTTCCACGGCACGGGCGGCAGGGTGACCGAGCTGGAGGCGGTGCGGCTCGAATGGGTCACCGGCGAGAACGGCCGGCCGCAGATGAAGGAGGTGCCCGGGAGCGCCTTCCGTCTCAAGGCGGACCTGGTGCTGCTCGCCCTCGGTTTCCTCGGCCCCGAGCACGACGGGCCGGTGCGCGAGCTCGGCCTGAAGACCGACGAGCGCAGCAACGTCGCCGCCGACGAGCGCTACATGACCAGCGCGCCGGGCGTCTTCGCCTGCGGTGACGCCCGCCGCGGCCAGTCGCTGGTGGTGTGGGCGATCTGGGAAGGGCGCGAGTGCGCCCGCGGGGTCGACGAGTTCCTGATGGGCCGCACCGACCTGCCGGCCAGCCCGCAGATGTAGCCGTCCGGCGCCGGCCACCCGGCGCCTCGCGGCGGCGGGGGCGTGCGTCGGCGCGCCCTACGCCCGCACCAGGCCGCGGCCGATCGCCAACGGCACCTGGAGCGCGTCGAGCAGTCCCGGGGCCGCCTGGCAGACGAACGGGATGGCGTTGACGATGCGCGCCGCGGCGGTGGTGTTACCGCCGCCGGCGGCGCTGCCGGTGTCGTCCTCGGGGTCGAAGGTGACCGTCAGGTTGGGGCGGCCGGTGATGGTGACGCCGTGGGCGCCGTCGCCCTTCGGCATCGGCCATTCGGGCGCGATGTCGTTGACGATGCGGGTGACGTGGTCGATCACCAGCAGCGGCCTGCCGCCGACGATCCCCTGGATCTCGAGTCGGAAGGCGCCCATGGTGCCGGCGTCGAATTCGCCGAGCCGCGTCGTGACGGTGCGCGGCAGCGGCCGCTTCTCGACCGTTTCGCGGATGGCGTCGAGGGTGAGGCCGAGGCCGCGCGCCATCAGGCGGATGGGCGCGCCCCAGACCATCGTCGGCACGCCGGGAGCGAGCATCGGCGGCGTCGCGTCCATGGGCTGGCCCAGCCCGACGAGGTTGCGCACCGCCTCCGGCTGGGCATAGCTCGAGTAGTTGAACAGCTCGAAGGCGCGGATTTCGTCGATGCGCTCGCACAGGCCACTGAGCAGCAGCGGGACGACGTCGTTGATGTAGCCGGGATCGACGCCGGAGACGAAGATCGAGGCCTGTCCGGCAGCGCAGGCGTCGGCGATCCGCTCGCGCAGCGCCGCGGGCGCCGACAGCGGATCGTAGAGCGGGTAGATCGCCGTCGAGACCACGTTGAGCCCGGCGCGCAGGCAGCGCTCGACGTCGTCGAGCGCCTCGGTCGGCCGCAGGTCGCCCGAGGCGCAGTAGGCGACGGCGTCGGCGCCGACGGCGAGCGCGGCGGCGACGTCGTCGGTCGCGCGCACGCCGGTGGGCGGCAGGCCGCAGAGCGCGCCCGCGTCCCTGCCGACCTTGGCGGGATTGGAGACGATGACGCCGGCCAGCTCCAGCGCCGGATTGGCGAGCACGATGCGCAGCGCCGGCACGCCGACGTTGCCGGTTCCCCAGACGATCACCCGATGCGGCATGGCGCGCCCCCTCCCCGATTGGTTCATGAATTGGTTACTGCGAGCGCCGACCGCGCGCCAGCGCTGGCCGTGCTCGCGTCTCCCGCCTCGACACACGGGCGAGCGAGTCGAGCCGGGGCGCGCGTCTCGAGCGCCATCGCGGGAGGTGGTGAACCGGAGCCCGGGGACGAGGAAGCCAACCTCGATACGACACAACACCTTCACCACGGAGGCACGGAGCCGCGGAGGGCCCAGCGTCGGAATGGCGGGTGGCTGCGATCCCCGGGGCCATTGCGGATGGCGTTGGGGATCTCGCCCCCGAACCCCCTCTTGCCCAGGTTGCTCCGTGTCTCCGTGCCTCCGCGGTGAAATGTTTTCGTCACAAGGCTAACCGGGATCCTTACCGATGCGCGCTACCCGCTTACCGATCGCCTGCCTATCGTCCGCGCCAAGGAGGTAATCCCATGATTCGGAGAGCGAGCATCTTCGCGTACGGTGTGGCCTGCTATGTCGTGTTCTTCGCCACGTTCCTCTATGCCGTCGGCTTCATCGGCGACTTCGGCGTGCCGCGCACCATCGACGGACCGCCGCAGCGGTCGCTGGCGGCGGCGATCCTGATCAACCTGGGGCTGCTCGGCCTGTTCGCGGTCCAGCACAGCGTCATGGCGCGGCGGGGCTTCAAGCGCTGGCTGAGGCGCGTCATTCCCGAGCCGGCCGAGCGCAGCACCTACGTCCTGGCGTCGAGCGCGGCGCTGCTGCTGCTCTTCTGGCAATGGCAGCCGATCGGCGGCGTGGTGTGGTCGCTGGAGAGCGGGCTGGCGCGGACGCTGGCCTACGGCGTCTTCGCCGTCGGTTGGGCGACCATCCTGTTCTGCACCTTCCTGATCAACCACTTCGATCTGTTCGGCCTGCGCCAGGTCTGGTTGGCGTTGCTCGACCGGCCGTACACGCCGCTGCGATTCAGCACTCCCAGCCTGTACCGGGTCGTCCGCCACCCGCTCTACGTCGGCTGGCTGCTCGCCTTCTGGGCGACGCCGACGATGACCGCCGCCCACCTGCTGTTCGCCCTGGCGACCAGCGCCTACATCCTGATCGCGATCCGCCTCGAGGAGCGGGACCTGGTGTCCGCGCACGGCGCCGCGTACGAGGCCTACCGCGAGCGCGTTCCCATGCTCATCCCGCGCCCCGCCCGCCGGCAGCGGTCGGTTCCGGCGGCGCCGCGCCCCGCCTGATCCAGCCGTGCTCCGCCGCGCCGGTCCCTCCGATGGCGGTCGGAGGGACCGACGCGAACGCGCTCAGGGGACGCAGGGCATGCCGCCGCAGACGTCGACCACGGCGCCGCCCGTTTGCAGGAAGGCCGATTTCTGGTTGCGGCCGATCACCGAGTTGCGCGGATCCGAATGCGGGTCGGCACCGACGCCCGGCGCGACGTTGGTGATCGGCGGCGTGGCGGCGCCGCTGTCCCAGACGATCAGCGCCGAGCCATCGAACGGATAGGACGGGATGGCGGGAATGCCGTAGTACGGGTCGACGTCGGAATGGCGCAACGGCGCGATTGCCGGCGTGTGGATCGAGGCGCCGAGGGTGCGCGCCTCGATCTCGGTGGCGACGTTGGCCACCTGGTGGTCGCCGAAGGCGAGGTGCAGCAGCACCTGGTGCGACGGCGTGTTGGGCAGCGGGTCGTTGGTGACGTGGCGGATGTAGCCGTTCGGTTCGGAGCGATCCCAGAGCATCTGGATCAGCGCCAGGCCGAGCGGGCGGTAGAACTGGTTCGGGTACGCCGGGTAGAAGAAGATCGAGTAGCCGGCGAAGTCAACGCTGCGGGTGAGCAGCAGCGAATAGTTCATCCCCGGCACGCCGAGCACGCCGCGGGTGATGTCCTGGGCGA
The DNA here is from genome assembly GCA_019637795.1 of bacterium. Classification (NCBI taxonomy): domain Bacteria; species bacterium. The sequence continues at coordinate 36,509 of JAHBUY010000010.1, forward strand.
TCGACATCACGGTGCCGCCGAAGATGCCGCCCTGGCTGTTGCCGTCGTAGAAGACCGCGCTGGTGTCGATCACCGGATTCCCCATCGCGTCCTGGAACGCCGGGTCCGACACGAAGCCCTGAGGGTGGATCATCAGGCGGGCGAGGAAGAGCTGGTTCACCATCGCCTGCTGCAGGCGATCGGTGAAGCTCGGGAACTTCGACAGCTCGCCGAGGATGCCGATGGCATTGGCGACGTCCTCGTTGGCCATGCCGATCCACTTCGTGGCGCAGAAGACGAAGTTGTGCTCGTTGGCCATGTCGCGGACGTTCCCCGCTCCGACCTCGGTATTGGTGCCGAGCAGGCCGTGGCCGTAGATCGAGGCGCGGGCCGGCACCGCCGTCGCCATCGCATCGGCCAGCGCGGCGCGGGGGATGATGCAGTCGTAGACCGCCGGCTGCGGGGTCGCCTGATGGGTGGGCAGCCCGTTGGCATCGAGCACGAAGCGCGCCGGGGCGGTCGTGCTGTCGACGTAGCGCTCGACCTGGAAGGTGCCGGTGACGCGGCGGAAGATGCGCGCGTCGATCTCGTCGGTGACGGTGTCGACGGTGAACGCGGGCGCCGCCGGTCCGAGGCGGGCGAAGGCGTCGTCGCGCATGAACAGCAGGCGTTCGGTGGTGTTGCGCGTGCTGGCGACGGTGAAGTCCCAGGCGAGGTAGAGATCGTTGCGGGCGATGCCGGCGGACGCCAGGGTGGCGAAGATCGCCTCCATGTGGGGGCGCCGCGCCTCGAGCGCCGGATTGCCGGTCGGCGTGTTGTCGCGGTAGGCGAGGAAGTCGCCGCTGGCGGGAAGGATCGATCCGCTGCCGTTCTTCAGGTTGCGCAGCGCGACGACGTAGCGCGCGCCCGCCTCGAAGTTGATCGCCGGCCGGATGAGCAGCGCCTGCTGCGCCGGGTTGGTCGCGTTGGCGTCGAGCTCGCTGAAGATCAGGTGCCGCTGCAGGGTGGCGGCGTTGATCACCACGATCGGCTGGGCGGCGTCGAACGAGCGCTCGACGTCGGTGATGGGTACGGCGCCGGTGACGCCGAGATCCACGGTCGGCACGTGCAGCATGAGGCTGGCGCCGGGGCTGAAGCCATCGCTCCGGTTGTAGTCGCCCGGCGCGATCGGCACGTTCGACACGTTGGTCGGCATGGTGGCGACGGCGAAGTGGACGCGCCGGCCGGTGTCGGTGGTCGGATCGGCGACGGTCAGGTAGTCGCTCGGGAAGGGGAAGAGGCACACCGCCTGATCGAGCGAGTCGCACGGGCAGGTGCAGTCGGACTGGCAGAGCGCCGAGCCGCCGCACGAGGAGCCGGGGGCGTCGCACTGCTCGCCGTCGTCGAGGAAGCCGTTGCCGCAGGTGACGCAGGTGCCCTCGCTGGTCGGGTCCTTCACCGCGAACAGCTTCGCGCCCTTGTTCTTCATCGCGCCGTCGCCGAAGCGGACGCTGTAGGAGTTGCCGCCGCCCAACGCCAGCAGCGCGCAGGCGCCGGTGCCGTCATTGGGAGGCAGGACCGACAGGGCGGCGCTCTTGCCGCTCAGCACGGCGGTGATCTGGAAGGTGCCGTCGGGCCCCTTCTTGATCTTCGCCACTTTGACCGGCCCGGCCTCGCCCTTGGCGTCCTTGTACGAGAACCCTTTGGTCGCATCGCCCTTCCAGAAGGGCTTGCCGCCGGCGTTGTTTCCGCCCGGAAGGGTGAACAGTTGGGTGCTGCCGGTCCCGCCGTAGACGCGGAGCTGCAGCGTCGCCCCAGCGGTGACGGGAGTGCCGGAGAGGACGTTGGGGCTGGCGCTCTCCGCCGCCTTGAGCACGATCTTCCGCTTGTCGGGCGTTCCGGGATCCTTCACCAGCAGTTGCTTGCCGAGAATCGCCTGGTCCGCGCCGCGGGCCCCCAACGGGACCGCGAGCGCGACGAGGCCGACGAGAAGCGCACGACCTAGGATCATCCTGTCCTCCTTGGAACGCTGCGGCGAGCCGATCGAGCCAGCGCCACGCTCCGTGGAGCACGGTGGGCCCCCCCAAATCGCCAACCCCCGAGAATCCCGAACGCGCGACGGTAGGCGCCGCCGTTCGCGAAAGTCAATGCGCGGATCGCGGCCCGACGGTCTATGAGATGGCGCTCATCCGCTCGGTGGGGCGACCGGGTCCTGAACGACCGCGGCGAGCCCGTGGCGCTCGAGCGGCGTACGCGCGGCGCCGCCCCAGAGCGACCGCAGGTATGCCGCCGCGGCGAGCGACGATCGCAATGGGCGAGGGCGCGCGCATGGGCGAGCCGGAAGAGGTCGCCCTGCGCGTCGCTGCCGCTTGGCCTGCGGCGACGCGATCACCGATGCCAGAGACCGAGGCCGTCCGGAAACTGCAGGTTGTCGGCGATGGTCTCCGGCGGATTCGGCGTGCCGTCGCGATTGAAGGTGATGCGGCGCAGCGTGCCGAGGTGGTTTCCCGGTCCGGGGCCGGTGGGGCGAATGATGATGCCGATATCAGCGTAGTAGAGCGTGCCGTCCTTGCCCACCGTGATCCCGAGCGGGGTGCCGGTGGCGTACGGTGTGGTGGTGCTGATGCGGTCCCCCGCCGCCGGTCGCAGGACCGTCTGCACGTACTGCCAGTTCGCGTCGTACTCGTTGATCACCCCGCTCAGCACGCTGGCGACGAAGAAGTGGCCATTCGGCCCGGCGGCGATGCCCGAGGGCGTCGCCAGGCCGTGGTCCGGCGCGGCGAGGACGCGCTCCTTGCGGATCGTGTCTGCCAGCGGCGAGCCGAGATTGTCGACGCGGCCGCAGCCGCCGCGGGCGTCGGCCGAGGTCGGATAGGGCGGGCTGTACTTGAAGACGCCGGCCGCGGTGGCGTCGGGTTCGGGGGCCGTGCGGGGCGAATTGAGATAGAGGTTGTCGTGGCGGTCGACGTAGATGCCCTGGCCGGTGGCGAGTTGAACGTCGAGCTTGCAGAACGAGACCGTGTCGCCGTTGAACGGCGGGAACCACATGACCAACTGGCCGTTGGCGGCGCCGCCGGCCTCGTTGCCGATGTCGGTGGTGAGGATGCGGCCGTCCGACAGCACGCCGCAGCCGTAGTTGTCGGGCCCATGGGCCGTGTCCTGGTAGGTCGGCACCAACCGGGCGATGCGGCGCCGCAGCGCCAGCTCGCCGACGCGATTACCGGTGAGCTCGAAGATGCCCCAACCCGCTGGCGGATCGGGCTGGAAGGTGTCCTCGCCGGCAACCAGGTAGTGCCTGCCGCCCGTGCGGAAGGTGCAGACCTCGCCGTTGATGTCCCATCCGGCCGGGTTGCCGGGCGTGCCATCGAAGGTGTGGTAGGCGGCGTTCACCTTCTGCGAGACGAAGGGCGGCGTCGTCTCGTAGGCCCAGAGGTTGTTGCCCTCCGGGCTGAAGAGGATCGGCGCCGCCGACGTCATGGCCGACGACGACGAATCCGAGCCACACCCCGTCAGGGCGATGAGCGCCGCGAGACCACAGCCGAGCAGGGCGCGGCGGCGCGAGAGCGGTGACTGCCAATCGATCGACACCGGACCAGTCCTTTCCGCGGCTGTCGACGTCGCGATCGTTCCCCCCGCCGTCGCCGCACTTGGAGTGCCTGGTCGACGGTTACGCCGGCGCCGCTGGGACAGTCAAATCGAACGGCCGGATGATTGCCGGCCGAGTCGACCGCGGATATCGATCGGTTCCCGAGCGGCCTCAGCGGCGGGGGCTGCGCGGACCGCCCTGGTTGCGGAAGAAGCCGCCGTCGATCTCGGGGCCGCGATTCACCTTCGTGCTCGCCATGGGGGGCGCGGCGAACGTGGCGCGGTCGATGGCGCGCTTCAGGGTGGTGCGGAGGTTCGACTTGCTGATCGTCGACTCCTGCGCCGCCTCGATGTCGCGGGCCGCGATCACCAGGCTCGCCTTGCTCTTGCGCAGCGTGATGGTCGCGTTGACGCCGGGGTCGTCGCCGGTGTGGGCGGTGACGGTCAGGTCGGCTTTGCGGTCGATGCTGCGAACCAGGGTCCACAACAGGTTCCTCGCCTCGTCCAGTGTCAAAGCCATCCTGCCTCCTTGCGCGCCTCGTGGCGCTCTCGTCTGCGCAGGAACGCGCGGCGACGCAGTGAACTTCATACCCTATTCGGAACGCCACCAGAGTCAAGGATGGCCTGTGCGCCGTGGCGCCTGTGCCATGGGCAGGTCGAGGGGGCAGGAGCAGCCGAGCCTGTGGATGCGGCGCCTGGCGGAGACTCCACGGACGTGCGAGCGGCGCGCTGGCGTCGACGGTGGGACGCGGCGTACAGCGAGCCAGCAATTCATCTGCGGCGCGAGGAGGAGGCGATGAGCCGAGCCAGTTGCCTGTGTGGGGCGGTGACGTGGGAGCTCACCGGTCCGTTCGTCTTCATGCACCACTGCCACTGCGGTCGCTGCCGCAAGGCGCACGGGACGCCGTTTGCGACCTACCTCGGTGGGCCGGCGGACGGCTTCCGGTTGGCCGGCGTCGAGCGCGTCGTCACCTGGGCGGCGCAACCCGGCGCGTCGCGATCGTTCTGCGGCCGCTGCGGTTCGGTGGTGCCGGGCGCGCCGTTCAACGGCCTCGTCTTCTCGCCCGCGGGGAACTTTCTGGAGGATCCGGGCGAGCGGCCCGGCGATCACATCTTCGTCGGATCGAAGGCGCCGTGGTACGAGATCGCCGACGACCTGCCGCGCTTCGACGCCTATCCGTCCGGCGTCGACCTGGCGGTGCTGCCGGATCCGCCGCCCAGCGAGCCGCCGCCGGGGACGGTGCGCGGCAGTTGTCTGTGCGGCGCGGTCGCCTTCACGCTCGCGGCGCCGGCGCAGTTCGCGCGCTACTGCCACTGTGGACGCTGCCGGCGGGCGCGCTCCGCCGCGCACGCCGCGAACATGGCGGTGCCGCTCGACGCCGTCCGCTACACGCGCGGCGCCGATCGCGTCGCCTCCTACAAGTTGCCGGAGGCGGACCGGTTCGCGCAGGCGTTCTGTCGAACCTGCGGCTCGCCGATGCCGCAGCCGTATGCGGCGCGCGGCATCGCCGTCGTGCCGATGGGCGCCCTGGACGACCCGCCGGGGGTCCAGCCGTCGGCGCACATCTTCGTCGACTCCAGGGCGCCCTGGTTCACGATCGCCGACGCGCTCCCGCAGCACGCCGCGTATCCGCCGGCGTAGCGGCGGGGCGCGCCGGCCGGGCGGAACGGGCGCGGTGCGGGTCGCGCCCAGCCGCGGCATTCCCTCAGGATGGGGCGAGGGCGGCGCGCAGCGGTTCGGCTCCGGCGCCGTCGCGGGCCGGTTCGAGGGCGTGCTCGAGCACCTGCTCGATGGTGTCGGCGAAGTGGAACTGCATCGCCGACCGCACCTCCTGCGGTACGTCCTCGAGGTCCTTCTCGTTGCGCGTCGGCAGGATCACCGTCCGGATGCCGGCGCGGTGCGCCCCCAGGACCTTCTCCTTGATGCCGCCGACCGGCAGCACCTTGCCGCGCAGCGTGATCTCGCCGGTCATCGCCACGTCATGGCGGACCGGCCGCCCAGTGAGCAGCGAGGTGAGCGCGGTGGCGATCGTGACGCCGGCCGACGGACCGTCCTTCGGCACGGCGCCGGCGGGCACGTGGACGTGGATATCCATGTTCTCGAAGAAGTCGGCCGGGATGCCGAGGCGCGCCGCCCGGGAGCGGATGTGGCTGAGCGCGGCCTGCGCCGACTCCTTCATCACGTCGCCCAGGTTGCCGGTGACGGTCATGCCCTTCCGGCCGGCCATTTTGGTGGCTTCGATGAACACGATGTCACCGCCCATCGGCGTCCATACCAGCCCGACGGCGACGCCGGGTTCGTCGGTCCGCTCGGCGACCTCGGAGAAGTAGCGCTCCGGTCCGAGCAGCGCCCGCACCTTCTCCGGCGTCGCTACCACCACCTCGGTGTTGCCCTCGGTGAGGCCGCGGGCGACCTTGCGGCAGATCGCGCCGATTTCGCGCTCGATGTTCCGCAACCCGGCCTCGCGCGTGTAGCGGTGGATGAGGAACAGCAGCCCCTCGTCGGTGAAGACGATCTGCTCGGCGGAGATGCCGTTCTCGGCCGTCTGCTTCGGAATGAGATGGCGGCGCGCGATCTGCAGCTTGTCGCGATCGGTGTAGCCCGCCAGCTCGATGACCTCCATGCGGTCGCGCAGTGGCCCCGGGATGGGCTCGAGCATGTTGGCCGTGGTGATGAAGAGGACCTTCGACAGATCGACCGGCACGTCGAGGTAGTGATCCTGGAAGGTGTTGTTCTGTTCCGGATCCAGCACCTCGAGCATCGCCGACGCCGGATCGCCGCGGAAGTCGGCGCCGAGCTTGTCGATCTCGTCGAAGATGATGAGCGGATTGTTGGAGCCGGCGGTGCGCAGGCCCTGGATGATGCGGCCGGGCAGGGCGCCGATGTAGGTGCGGCGATGGCCGCGGATCTCGGCTTCATCGCGCATCCCGCCGAGCGAGATGCGGATGAACTTGCGCCCCAGCGCGCGGGCGATCGAGCGGCCGAGCGACGTCTTGCCGGTGCCCGGCGGGCCGACGAAGCAGAGGATCGGGCCCTTGGAGTCGTTCTTCAGCTTGCGCACCGCGAGGAACTCGAGGATGCGGTCCTTGATCTTCTCGAGGTCGTAGTGGTCCTCGTCGAGCACCTGACGGGCGTGATGGATGTCGAGGTTGTCCTCGGTTCCGGTCGACCACGGGAGGTTGACGATCCACTCCAGGTAGGTGCGGACGACGGTGTGCTCGGCCGACTCGACCGGGATCATGCGCAGGCGCTCGAGCTCGGTGTCCGCCACCTTGCGCACCGCGTCCGGCGGGTTGGCCGCCTCGAGCTTCTGCCGCAGCTCGTCGATCTCCGCATCGCGTGGGTCGCCCTCGCCGAGCTCCTTCTGGATCGCCCGCATCTGCTGGCGGAGATAGAAGTCCTTCTGGTTCTTGCTCAGCTCGTCCTGGACCTGGGTCTGGATCTTCTGGCCGAGCTCGAGCAGCTCGATCTCGCGATTGAGGATGCTGGTCAGCCGCTCGAGGCGCTTGCGCACGTCGAGCTGGGTGAGCAGCTCCTGCTTCTCGTCGAGCGAGACGTTGAGGTTGGCGGCGATGAGGTCGGTGACCTTGCCCGGATCCTTGATGTTGGTCGCCACCACCTGCAGCTCGTCCGGCAGGTAGGGGATCATCGAGACGAACTTGGCGAACAGGTTCACCATGTGCGCCTGCATGGCGTCGACCTCGGGCGAGGGTTCCCTGAGGTCGCTGAGCTCGTGGACGCGGGCGGTGTAGAACGGGTCGCTCTGGACGAACTGGTCGAGGTCGATGCGCCGCAATCCCTGCACCAGGATGCGGACGCTCTGGTCGGGGTACTTCAGCATCTTGAGGATGCGGCCCGCGGTGCCGCGCACGTAGAGGTCCTCCGGCTTCGGCTGCTCGTCCTCGGGGCGCTTCTGCGTCACCAGCGCCAGCATGCGGTCGCCGGCGAGCGCGTGTTCGACGACCTTGAGCGAGGTGCCGCGCGAGATGAGCAGCGGCACGATCGCCGACGGAAAGACGACCACGCCGCGCAGCGGCAGCACCGGCAGGACCTCCGGGACGGAGATGCTGCTGAGATCCTCCTCGAAGCCGAAGACGCGATCCTTCGCGCTCGCCTGCTGTTCTTCCTGGTCACTCATGCGTCGTCTCCCCGCAGGGGATCTCGCGCACGGCGACCCGGCGCGCCGCGCGCCGCGGGACGTGCACGGTCAGCAAACCATGGTGCAACCGCGCCGTGATGGCATCGCCGTCGCTCTCCGCCGGCAGCGCGACGAGGCGCTCGAAGGGCCCGTCGTCCATCTCCAATCGCAGCGGATCGGCCGCCGCCGGCCGGGGCGTGCGGCGGGTGCCGGCGATGCGCAGGCGGTTCTGCTCCAGCGTCACCGTGACGTCCTCCTGCTCGACGCCCGGCAGCTCGGCGATGACGGTGATGCCGGTCGCGTCGCCGAAGACGTCGATGCTGGGCCGCCAGCCGTGTTGCAGGCCGTAGCGTGGGACGAAGCCGAGCAGACGGTCGAGCAGATCGTCGAAGGGATCGCCGACGGGGGCGGCCTCCCAACGGGGATGACGGAACGCCATGGGCGTCGAACATAATGCCGACCGACCGGACGTCAACCAGCGGTTGCCCGCCTGGCCGCAAATTGACATGGTGTGCCGCGACACGTCGGGCAGCGGGAGAGCGTTGGTGAGTACGGAACCGCAGTTGTTCACGGTCGAGGAGGCCAACGCGCTGATCCCGCGGCTGGAGCTCATCATGGAGCGCATGCAGCGGCGCGGTATCGAGCTGCGGCAGGCCATCGAGGCGATGCAGCGCGAGACCAACGCGCCGATGTTGAACGTCGAGGTGAGCCAGCTCCTGGAGCGCCGCCCCGAGTTGCGGGCGCTGGTCGAGGAGCTCGAGCACTGCATCGCCGAGATCGACGAGCTGGGCGCGCAGTTCAAGGGCCTGGAGCTCGGCCTGGTGGACTTTCCGAGCGAGATCGACGGCCAGATCGGCCTCCTCTGCTGGCAGTACGGCGAAAAGGAGATCACCCACTGGCACGCGCTGGACAGCGGGTTCGAGCACCGCCAGCCGCTCCCCAGCGCCTCCGGGCGTTCGTTCCTGCAGTAGGAGGGCACCGGCGTGCCCTGGCTCATCCTCCTCCTCTACATCGTGGCGCTCGCCGTCTGGCTCGGCGAAGTCGTGTTCTTCTCGTTCGTCGTCGCGCCGCAAATCTTCGGCAATCTGCCGATCGAGCAGGCGGGCGCGGTCGTCGGCCTCGTTTTCCCCACGTACTACCTGGTCGGCCACCTGTGCGGCGCCGTGCTGCTCGGCTGCGCGCTGCTGCTGCGCAGATGGAGCCGGCCGGCCGGCGGGCCGTGGCTGGTGGCCGCCGCCGTGGCCGGGCTGGCGTTGGTCGCGTCGGTGTATGCCGGCATCGCGGTCCAGCCCCGCGCCAGTGAGCTGCGGCCGCAGCTCCACCAGCCCGGCACGCCCGCCGCGGTCCAGGCCGAGTTCGACGAGCTCCACCGGCTCGCCGTGCAGATCAACGGCGGGATCCTGCTCGCCACCCTGGTGCTCGCGGGGCTGCTCGCCGGGCAGCTCGCGGGTGGGGTGCAGGTGCGGCGCAAGCCGCCGCGCCGCGCCTCGGGCCTGCAGTGGTGACGGTGCGCCACCGCGCCATCGTCTTCGACCTCTTCGGCACGCTGGTTCATTTTCGCGGCCGACCGGACCCGCGGGTCGACTGGCTCCGCGCGCCCTTCGCCGCGGTCGCCGATCCGGCGCGCTTCGACGCCTTCCGCGCCGCCCTGCGCCAGGTGTCGATGGAGATCCTCGCCGAACGGGGGGAGGAGCACCGCGAGGTGCCGTCGCGCGAGCGCTTCGCCCGCGCCCTGGCGCGGGCCGACGCCGACGTGCGCGCCGCCGACGCGCTCTCGGCGGCGCACATGCGCCATCTCGCCGACCTCACCATCATGCCGGGCAGCCACGCCGAGCTCTTGGAGACGCTGGGGCGCCGGTACCGCCTGGCGGTGGTGTCGAACTTCGACCACGCCCCGACGGCGCACGCCGTCCTCGCCCGCCACGGCATCGCCCGCCACTTCGCTGCCGTGCTCATCTCGGCGGAGTTCGGCCGCCGCAAGCCGCACCCGGCGATCTTCCTCGAGGCGCTGCGTCGCCTCGGCGTCGCCCCGGACGAGGCGCTGCACGTCGGCGACACCCATGCCGACGACGTGGTCGGGGCCCTGGCCGCCGGTCTCGACGTCGCCTGGCTGGGACCGGCGGATGCCCTCGCCGACCCGCCGCCGACGCATCGCATCGCCGACCTCCGCGCCCTGGCCGGCATCCTGTGAGCGATGGCGGACGCCGTCGGGCGGCGCGCAGCGGGGAGCGGCGCGCGATCGAGAGTGCGACTGTCCTGATCGCGACTTGACCCCCCCGGAGGCCGTCGGTAACGCTATGCGGTTGAAACGAACGGGGTGACCAATGGACAGAGACGTGCAATCGGTTGCGGCGGCGGTGCAGGATGCCTCCGGCTTCGTCTACGGCCTGCGCGAGGAGATCGCCAAGGTGGTCGTCGGCCAGCGCTACGTCGTCGACCGCCTGTTGATCGGACTTCTGGCCAACGGCCACATCCTGCTCGAGGGCGTGCCCGGGCTGGCCAAGACACTGTCGGTGAAGACCCTGGCGCAGGCGATCGACGCCAGCTTCCATCGCGTCCAGTTCACGCCCGATCTCCTGCCCGCCGACCTGATCGGGACGCTGATCTACAACCCGCGCGAGGGCGTCTTCACCACCCGCCGCGGCCCCATCTTCGCCAACCTGATCCTGGCCGACGAGATCAACCGCGCCCCCGCCAAGGTCCAGAGCGCCCTGCTCGAGGCGATGCAGGAGCGGCAGGTGACGATCGGCGACGAGACCTTCGCGCTGCCGTCGCCGTTCCTGGTGCTCGCCACCCAGAACCCGATCGAGCAGGAGGGGACGTACCCGTTGCCGGAGGCGCAGGTCGACCGCTTCATGCTCAAGCTGTCGGTCGGCTACCCGACCCGGGAGGAGGAGCGGCAGATCCTCGACCGCATGGCGCTCACCACGCCGGACACGCACGTCACGCCGGTCACCACCGTCGCCGACATCGTCCGCATGCGCGCCCTGGTGGACGCCATCTACCTCGACGACAAGGTGAAGGAGTACGTCATCGACCTGGTGGTCGCGACCCGCGAGCCGCAGGCCTTCAAGCTCGACCTGGCGCCGTACATTCAGTACGGCGCCTCGCCGCGCGCGACCCTCTACCTGACGCTGGCCGCCAAGGCGCATGCCTTCATCAATGGCCGCGGCTACGTGACGCCGCAGGACGTGAAGTCGATCGGGGCCGACGTCCTCCGCCATCGGGTCACCATCTCCTACGAGGCCGAAGCCGAGGAGCTCACCGCCGACGCCATCGTGCAGCGCATCTTCGACGGGGTTCCGGTTCCCTGAGCGGGCGCCGGGCGCGGCACTCCGGGGTTCCCGCGCACGCGCCTCGCCCCTCGCCCGCCGTCCCCCATCGTCCAGTCGCCGAACGCCGATGCTGACCCGAGAACAGCTCAAAGCGGTCCGGAAGATCCAGATCCGCACCAGCCACCTCGTCAGCGATCTCTTCGGCGGCGAGTACCACAGCGTCTTCAAGGGCCGCGGCATGGAGTTCGCGGAGGTGCGCCAGTACCAGCCGGGCGACGAGGTGCGCACCATCGACTGGAACGTCACCGCCCGCACGGGCGAGCCGTACGTCAAGCGCTTCACGGAGGAGCGCGAGCTGACGGTGATGCTGCTCGTCGACGCCAGTGGCTCGACCCGCTTCGGCTCGGTGCGCCAGTTCAAGCAGGAGCTCGCCGCCGAGATCGCGGCGCTGCTCGCCTTCTCCGCCATCTCCAACAACGACAAGGTCGGGCTGGTGATCTTCACCGATCGCGTCGAGCTCGCGGTGCCGCCGCGCAAGGGGACGCGGCACGTGCTGCGGGTGATTCGCGAGATCCTCAATCACGCGCCCGTCGGCCGCGGCACCGACATCCCGCTCGCCCTCGACCATCTGGAGAAGGTGGTGCCGCGCCGCTGCGTCGCCTTCGTGCTCTCCGATTTCCTGGCGCCCAATCTGCGCCGCCCGCTGCGCGTCGCCAATCGGCGGCACGATCTGATCGCCGTCGTGCTCGAGGATCCGCGCGAGCTGCAGCTCCCCGATCTCGGCTTGCTGGCGCTCGAGGACAGCGAGAGCGGCGAGTCCTGTGTCGTCGACACCGCCGATCCACGGTTGCGCGCCGAGTTCAGCCGCCGCCAGGCGGCGGCGCGCGCCGACCGCGATCGCTTCCTGCGCGGCCTCGACATCGACGCGGTGACGGTGCGCACCGACCAGCCGTACGCCACGGCGCTGCTGCGGTTCTTCCGCCAGCGGGAGCGCCGGCGATGAGGTCGGTGGTCGGGCGCGCGGCCGCGCTACCGCTGCTGCTGTTCGCGTTCGCCACGGCTGGGGCGCAGGGCGAGCCGGCGGCGCCGGTCACCGCCAAGGGGAGCGTCGAGGCGCGGGTGCTGACCATCGGCACGCCGTTCCGCTACACGATCGAGGTCGGCGCGCCGACCGGGACCGAGGTCGAGCTGCCGCAGATCGGCGCCGCGATCGGCGATCTCCAGGTCGTCGACTTCGGGCAGGAGCCGGATCGCGTGGCTGGCGGACGCACGGTGGCGCGGCGGTGGTACCAACTGGTCACCTACGCGACCGGCGACCAGAACATTCCCGGTCCGATGGTGCGCTACCGCGAGGCGGGCGGCGAGTGGCAGCTCGTGAAGGTGCCCGACGCCGTGGTTGCGGTGCAGAGTCTGCTCGACGCGGCCGGCGCGACCCCGCCCACGGCCGTCCGCGACATCAAGGGGCCGGTCGCCAGGCCGCGCGACTACACGCCGCTCCTCTGGCTGGCGGCGGCGCTGCTCGCCGCGCTGGCGCTGATCGTCTTCGTCGTCCGCCGGCTGCGCCGGCCCGCTGCCGCCGTCGCCGCGCCGCCGCGGCCGCCGCACGAGGTGACGCTGGACGCGCTCGCCGACCTCCAGGCCGCCGGGTTGATCGAGGCCGGCCGCTACGAGGAGTTCTACGTCCGGTTGTCGGCGATCGTCCGCGAGTACATCGAGGCGCGCTTTCGCGTCCGCGCCCCGGAGATGACCACCGAGGAGTTCCTCCAGGCGGCGCAGCGGCGCGCGCAACTGGCGCCGACCCATCGCGCGCTGCTCGGGCACTTCCTCGGCGAGGCCGATCTGGTCAAGTTCGCGCGCCACCACCCGACGGCGGGTGACGCCGAGCGAGCCTTCGCGGCGGGCCGCGATTTCGTCCGCTCGACCGTCCCGGAGGAGCCCCGTGCAGTGGCATGATCCGTGGGTGTTGCTGCTGCTCCTGGCGTTGCCGCTGCTGCTGCGCGGCCGCCGGCGCGGCGCGCCGCCCACCGTCGCGTATCCGATGGTGGAGGCGGTGCGCGCGCTGGGACCGGGCCGACGCGCCCGCTGGCGCTGGCTGCTGCCGGCGCTGCGGCTGGCGGCCCTCGCCCTGTTGATCGTCGGCCTGGCGCGACCGCAACTCGGGCGGGCCGCGACCCAGGTGCGCGCCGAGGGTATCGACATCATGCTCGCCGTCGACCTGTCGGGAAGCATGCTGGCGGAGGATTTCCAGCTCGACGGCGAGCGCGCCAACCGCCTGGCGGCGGTGAAGCGCGTGGTGCGCGAATTCCTCGCCAAGCGGCCGAACGATCGCGTCGGCCTCGTCCTCTTCGCCGCCCGGCCGTACACCCAGTCGCCGCTGACCCTCGACCACGGCTGGCTGCTGAGCAATCTGGACCGCGCCCAGATCGGCATGATCGAGGACGGCACCGCGATCGGCTCGGCGCTGGCGGCCGCGGTCGGGCGCCTCGAGAGCTCCGAGGCGAAGAGCAAGATCGTCATCCTGCTCACCGACGGTCAGAACAATGCCGGGAAGGTGCCGCCGCTCACCGCGGCGGAGAGCGCCAAGGCGCTCGGGTACCGCGTCTACACGATCGGCGCCGGGACCCGTGGCACGGCGCCCTTCCCGCAGGTCGATCCCTTCGGCCGCAAGGTGTACGTCAACATGCCGGTCGACGTCGACGAGGACACGTTGACGGCGATCGCCGAGACCACCGGCGGCAAGTACTTCCGCGCCACCGACACCGACAGCCTGCGCCGCATCTACGAGGACATCGACCAGCTCGAGACCACCTCGCAGGAGGGCCTGCAGTACTCGGACTACGACGAGCTCTACGTCTGGATGGTCGTCGCCGCATTGCTCCTTCTCGCCGGCGAGGCCGTCCTGGCCCAGACCTGGCTGCGGGTGCTGCCATGACGGCGCTTCGCCGCCTGCCGCAATCGCTCGCGTGTCTCCGGCCGGGGCGCGTGCGGACGCACGGGAGGCGATGCTGAATGCTCTGGCGCGCTCCGCTCTGGTTCTGGCTCCTGCCGGCGGTGATCGCCGTCGGCGTCGTGCTGATCGTGCTGCTGCGGCGGCGCGCGGCGGCGCTGGCGGTGTTCGCCGAGGCGCCGCTGGCGGCGCGCCTCACGCCCGACCTCGATCGGCGGCGCTGGACGTGGCGCACCGGGTTGCGCGTGGCGGCGCTCGTGCTCCTGGTGATCGCGCTCGCCGGCCCGAAGTGGGGCTTCCACTGGCAGCAGATGAAGCGCCAGGGCCTCGACATCATCGTCGCCATCGACACGTCGCGCAGCATGCTGGCGACCGACGTGAAGCCCAATCGGCTCGAGCGCGCCAAACTGGCGGTGCTCGACCTGGTGCCGCTGCTGGAGGGCGACCGCATCGGGTTGGTGCCGTTCGCCGGCACGGCGTTTCTCGAATCGCCGCTGACCATGGACTACGCCGCCTTCGAGCGCGCCGTGCGTTCGGTCGAGGTCGGCATCATCCCGCGCGGCGGCACCGCCCTGGCGCGCGCCATCGATACCAGCCTCGAGGGCTTCGACGCCCGCGAGGGGAAGTACGAGGCGCTCATCCTCATCACCGATGGCGAGGACAACGAGGGCGACGTGAAGGCCGCCGCCGAGCGCGCCAAAGCGCAGGGCGTGCAGATCTTCACGGTCGGCATCGGCACCGACGAGGGCGAGCTCCTGCCGCTCGGCGACGGCGGGTTCGTCAAGGACCGCAGCGGCCAGGTGGTGAAGTCGCGGCTCGACGAGGAGACGCTGAAAGAGGTCGCCCTCGCCACCGGCGGCGCCTACGTGCGCGGCATCGGCCCCAGCCTCGGGCTCGACCAGGTCTTCCGCGACCACATCGCGCCGATGGAGCGCCGCGAGGTCGCGAGCGCGCTGCAGCGGCAGTACGAGGAGCGGTTCCAGATCCCGCTCGCGCTGGCGCTGCTGGTGCTGGTGATCGAAGGGCTGGTGCCGCTGCGCCGTTCGCCCCGCGCCGGGGCCCGGCGGCGCTTGCGCCGCGCGGCGGGCGCGGTCACCCTCTGTGTGCCATTCCTGTTCGGCTTCCTCGACCCGCAGGGCGACAGCGCCGCCGCCGGCAATCAGCTCTACGCGGCGGGCAAGTACGACGAGGCGGCGAGCAAGTACGGCGAGGGCCTGATCGACGCCCCGGCCTCGCCGCTGCTGCAGTTCAATCTGGCGACGGCGCTCTACAAGCAGGGCAAGTACGACGAGGCGATCAGCGCCCTGCAGAAGGTGGAGGCCAGCGGTGACACGACCTGGGTCGCCCGCGCCGCCTACAACGCCGGCAACGCGCACTACCAGGTGGGCGCCGGCACGGAGAACAGCAACCCGCAGGCGACGATCAAGAGCTGGACCCAGGCGCTGGTCGATTACCGGCGCGCCATGGTGGCCGATCCGAACGACGTCGACGCGAAGTTCAATCACGAGCTGGTCAACCGCAAGCTCGCCGAGCTGCGCAAGAAGCTCGAGGAAGAGAAGAAGCGGCAGGAGGAGCAGCAGCAGGACCAGGACCAGCAACAGCAGGACCAGGACCAGCAACAGCAGGACCAGGACCAGCAGCAGCAGCAGCAGGACCAGGACCAGAAGCAGCAGGACGAGAAGCAGCAGCAGGACCAGAACCAGCAACAGGACCAGAACGAGCAGCAACAGCAGGAGCAGCAGCAACAGCAGGAGCAGGGAAGCGAGCAGCCGCAGCAACCGCAGCAGGCGTCGGATCAGCAGCAGGATCAGCAGCAGCAGGATCAGCAGGGGCAGCAACAGCAGCGGGAAGAGGAAGCCGCCGAGCCGCAGCCGGAAGCACAGACGCGCGGCGGGCAGCAGGAATCCGAGCCACCCAAGGTCGAGCAGGGGCAGGGAGAGGCCGCCGCGGGAGCGGCCGGCGGGGCGGAGCCCAACTCACCCGAGCAACAGGCGGCGCAGGCGGTGATCGACACGGCGCGCGGCGAGGAGCTCAACCCGTTGGAGATCGACCGCCCGCTCGGCGTTGCCGGCAGCAGTGAGCCCTCGCGCGACTGGTGATGAGGATGGGCATGCTCGGCAGCGCGGGAGCCGCGGCGCGGCGGTGGAGCGGGATGGCGGGGGTCGCGCTGCTGGCGCTCGTCGTCGCTGCCCGCGTCGGGGCGGCGGCGATTTCGGTCAGCGCCTCGGTGGAGAGCACCGACGTCGCCGCCGGCGAGCCGTTCATGCTGACGATCTCCGTCGACGGGGCCCAGAACGTGCCCGTTCCGGTGGTCGAGGTGAAGGGCATGCGCGCCGACTACATCGGGCCGTCGACGCAGGTGTCGTTCGTCAACGGTCGCATGTCGGCATCGGTGACGCACCGCTACCGCATGATCGCCGATGACCCGGGGCAGTACACGCTCGGTCCCTTCGTCATCGGGTACGAGGATCAGCGCTACCAGACGAAGCCGATCAGCATGCGGGTGCGACCGGCGGGAACGCGTCAGGCCGCGGGCGCGGCGACCGGCAATCCGTCGTTGCGCCTGGTGGTGCAGCCCACCCGCTCCGAGGTGTACCTGGGCGAGCGCATCGAGGTGCTGCTGACGCTCTACGTCGGCGAGGTGCGGGTGCGCGACCTGCAATATCCCGTGATCCACGCCGACGGCGTCACGGTGGAGAAGTTCAGCCAACCGGATCAGGGTTCCGAGGTCGTCGACGGCAAGCGCTATACGACGGTCCGGCTGCGCACCCACCTGACGCCGGTGCGCGCCGGCCCGATCGACCTGCGCACCACCATGACGGTCACGGTGCTGGGCAACCGACGCGGGTTCGATTCGTTCTTCGACCAGATCCTGCCCGGCGACGCGAAACAGGTGGAGATCCAGGCCGAGCCGTCGCAGGTGACGGTTCTGCCGCTCCCCGAGGAGGGCCGCCCGGCCGATTTCACCGGCGCCGTCGGCACCTTCCAGTTCGATCTGACCGCCAAGCCGACGGAGGTCCAGGCCGGCGATCCGATCACCTTGCGCATGGAGGTTCGGGGCTCCGGCAACCCGGCGAGCGTCACCCCGCCGGCGCTGCCGGCGACCGCCGGATTCCGCCGCTACGACCCGCAGGCGGTCAAGGACGAGGACGGCGAGGATCGCCGCGTCTTCGAGCAGGTGGTGATCCCGAGCTCGGTCGACATCCGCGAGATTCCCGCCCTGCGCTTCAGCTACTTCGATCCCGACGCGCGCGCCTACGAGACGATCACCCGCGGTCCGCTGCCGATCCAGGTGCGGGCGGCGGCGGCCGGTCGCGCCGCGGTGGTGGACGCGGCCGCGCCGGCGCCGCCGACGCCGATCGCGGAAGCGCCACTCGGGCGGGACATCGTCTACATCAAGGAGGCGCCGGGCACCTTCCACCGCCGCGCCGCCGGCGGGTCGGGCACCTGGTGGGCGTTGCTCCTGGCGTTGCCGGTGGCGATGTTCGCATCCACCCGGGCGTGGGTGCGACGCGGCGAGCGCCTGGCGTCGGACCCGCGCCGGGTGCGCTTCCGCGCCGCGGGCCGTCAGGCGCAGCGGGCGCTGGCTGCGGCGCGCCTTCTCGGCGGGCGGGAGCGGGTCGATGCCAGCAGCGCCGCCCTGACGGCCTATCTGGCCGCCAAGCTCGATCTGCCTCCGGGCGGGGTGGAGCGCGACCGGGTCGTCGAGCGATTGGCGGCCGGCGGCGTCGCGGACGCGGTGCGCGCCGAGGTGGCGCGATTCTTCGCCCTCGCCGAGGAGGCGCGATATGCCGGCGGTGCCGGCGCCGCGGCGGATGGCGTGGTCGACACCGCCGAGCGCATCGTCGCCGCGCTCGAGCGCGAACGCCGGCTGGAGGCGCGCCTCGGCGCCTGGCTGGCGCTGCTGCTCGGCGCTGCGCTGTTGACTACGCCGGCGCGCGCCGACGACGTGCCGGCGACGGCGTTCTACGCCGGCAACGAGGCGTACGCCGCGGGGCGTTACGACGAGGCGATCGCCAGCTACCAGCGGGCACGGGGCGGCGGCGTCGACAGCGGCGCGCTCGAGTTCAATCTCGGCAACGCCTTCATGAAGCGCGGCGACATCGGCCGCGCCATCGCCAGCTACGAGCGGGCGGCGCGTCTGCTGCCGCGCGATCCCGATGTCGGCGCCAACCTGGCCTTCGCGCGTGAACGGGCGAACCTCGAGCCGGCCGGCGCGCCGGTCTGGCAACGGGTCTTCGCGCCGTTCGCCCATCGCGCCACGACGGCGGAGCTGGCGACGATGTTCGCGGCGCTGTGGTGGGGGTTCTGGGCCCTGCTGGTGGCGCGTCTGCTGTGGCCGGCGGGACAGGGGGCGCTGGCGCGCGCGGCCATTGCCGCCGCCGTGCTGGCCGGGATCGTCGCTCTGAGCCTGGTCGTGCGCGTGGGCTGGGTCGAAAGGCCGGGCGCCGCGGTGGTGGTCGCGGCTGGGGACACCCCGGTGCGCTTCGAGCCGACCGCCAACGGCACCGAGCACTTCATCGTCACCGCCGGCGTCGACGTGAGCGTGCGCGAGGAGCGCGACGGCTGGCTGCTGATCGCCCGTGCCGACGGTCGCCGCGGCTGGATTCCGGCCGACGCCGTCGAGCGGGTCGACTGACGGCGCGGCTCCGGCGCGTCAGCGGGCCAGGAAGGCCTGCAGCGCGGCCTTCACCGCCGGCCACTCGCGGTCGACGATGCTGTAGTACACGCTGTCCCGGATCCGGCCGTCGGGCATCACCATGTGGTTGCGGAAGATGCCCTCCTCGACGGCGCCGATCCGTTCCAGGGCGCGGCGCGAGGTCTCGTTCAGGCGGTCGGTCTTGAACTCGACCCGCAGGCAGCCGAGCACTTCGAAGGCATGGCGGAGCATGAGGTACTTCGCCTCGGTGTTCACCGGCGTGCGTTGCCGGGCGGGGGTGACCCAGGTGCCGCCGATCTCCAGGCGACGGTGGGTCGGGTCGGCGGCGAGGTAGCTGCTGGATCCGATCGGCGTCCCGGAGGCGCGGTCGACGGTCGCGAAGCCGAGGCCCTCGCCGTTCGCGTGCACGCGCGCCAGGCGCGCGATGAAGCCCCGCATGTCATCCTCGCTGCGCACCGTGTACGGCTTGAAGCGGTAGATGTCCGCGGTGCTGGCGGCCCACAGCGCCGGCGCGTGCGCCGGCGTCAGCGGCTCGAGGCGCACGACGCGCCCCTCGAGGGTGACCGGCTCGATCCACATGGCGGCAGAGTCGTCGAGGCGGCGGCGGGCGTCAACCGGCGCCGTCCCCACGATCGTCAGCGGGTCGCGGGATCGGCGGCGTCGGGATCGACGGCGAGCTCGCGGATCGCCTCGGTGACCCGTTCGGTCGGGATGCTGCCGCGCCGTGCCAGCTCGGCGAGGGCGGCGACGGTGATCGACGCGGCGTCGATCTCGAAGAAGCGGCGCAGGGCTTCCCGCGTGTCGCTGCGGCCGAAGCCGTCGGTTCCGAGCGGCACCAGTCCGGCCGGCACGAAGCGCGCCACCTGGTCGGGAACGGCCTTCATGTAGTCGCTGACCGCGACCACCGGCCACGGTGCGTCCGCCAGGCAGGCGCTGACGTAGGGCTGGCGCGGCGGCTGCTCGGGGTGCAGGCGGTTCCAGCGCTCGCAGGCCAGGGCGTCGCGGCGCAGCTCGCTGTAGCTGGTGGCGCTCCACACCGCGGCGGCGACGCCGCGCTCGGCGAGCAACGGCTGCGCGGCGAGCGCTTCGCGCAGGACGGCGCCGCTGCCGAAGAGGTGGATGCGCGGCGCACCGGCGAGCGGCGGTGCCGGCGCGATTTGGTAGAGGCCGCGGCGGATGCCGTGTTCGACGCCGGCCGGCATCGCCGGCATCGGATACTGCTCGTTGTAGACGGTCAGGTAGTAGAAGCAGTCCTCGCCGTCGGAGAACATCCGCCGCAGGCCGTCCTGGACGATCACCGCCAGCTCGTAGGCGAACGCCGGGTCGTAGGCGCACAGCGTGGGGACGACGCTCGCCAGGACGTGGCTGTGGCCGTCCTGGTGCTGCAGGCCTTCGCCGGCGAGCGTGGTGCGGCCGGCGGTGGCGCCCACCAGGAAGCCGCGGCCGCGCGCGTCGGCGTTCTGCCAGATGAGATCGCCGATGCGCTGGAAGCCGAACATCGAGTAGAAGAAGTAGAAGGGGATCATCGGCAGCCCGTGCGTCGCATAGGCGGTGCCGGCGGCGGTGAACGACGCCATCGCCCCGGCCTCGGTGATGCCCTCCTCCAACAGTTGTCCGTCGGTGGTCTCGCGGTAGTACAGCACGACGTCGGAATCGGCCGGCTCGTAGCGCTGGCCGAGGTGCGCGTAGATGCCGAACTTGCGGAACAGCGCGTCCATGCCGAAGGTGCGCGCCTCGTCGGGGACGATCGGGACGATGCGGGGGCCGATCTCCTTCTCGTTCATCAGCCGCTGCAGCATGCGGACGATCGCCATGGTGGTCGCCACCTCGCGGTCGCCGGTCTCCACCGTGAATTCCGCGAACCAGTCGGGCGCCGGCGTCGGCAGCGCGACCGCGTGCACGCGGCGCTGGGGGACGAAGCCGCCGAGGGCGCGCCGGCGCTCGAGCAGGTACTCGACCTCCTCGCTGTCGTCGGCCGGCCGGTAGAAGGGCGTCTCCAGGAGGTCGCGGTCGGCGATCGGAATGCCGAAGCGGTCGCGGAAGTCGCGCAGTTCCTTCTCGTTGAGCTTCTTCTGCTGGTGCGTGACGTTGCGGCCCTCGCCGGCCTCGCCGAGGCCATAGCCCTTGATGGTCTTGGCGAGGATCACCGTCGGCGCGCCGACGTGGTCCACGGCGGCGCGATAGGCGGCATGGACCTTCTCGACGTCGTGCCCGCCGCGTCGCAGGCGGCGCAGCTTGGCGTCGGTGAGATCCTCCACCATGGCCAGCAGCTCGGGGTGGGTGCCGAAGAAGTGCTGGCGGATGTAGGCGCCGTCGGACACCGTGTACTTCTGGAACTGGCCGTCGGGGACCTCGCCCATGCGCCGCACCAGCAGGCCGTTGACGTCCTTGGCCAGCAGCGCGTCCCAGTCGTCGCCCCAGACGACCTTGATGACGTTCCAGCCCGCGCCGCGGAACACCGCCTCGAGCTCCTGGATGATCTTGCCGTTGCCGCGCACCGGCCCGTCGAGCCGTTGCAGGTTGCAGTTGATCACCCAGATCAGGTTGTCGAGGTGCTCGCGCGCCGCCAGCGTGATGGCGCCCAGCGATTCCGGCTCGTCGGTCTCCCCGTCGCCGAGAAAGGCCCAGACGTGGCTGCGCGTCGTATCGTGCAGGCCGCGGTCCCGCAGGTAGCGGTTGAAGCGCGCCTGGTAGATGGACGAGATCGGCGACAGCCCCATCGACACCGTCGGGAACTCCCAGAATTCCGGCATCAGCCAGGGATGCGGATACGAGGCGAGGCCGCCGCCCGCGGTCTCGCGCCGGAAGGCGTGCAGTTGCACGGCCGACAGTCGCCCTTCGAGGTAGGCGCGGGCATAGACGCCCGGCGAGGCGTGGCCCTGGAAGTACACGTGATCGCCGGCGACCCCGTTGGCGTGGCTGCGGAAGAAGTGGTTGAAGCCGACCTCGAAGAGCGTCGCGCACGAGGCGTAGGTCGAGATGTGGCCGCCGATGCCGCTGTACAGCCGGTTGGCGCGCACCACCATCGCCATCGCGTTCCAGCGGATCAGGGCGCGGATGCGGCGCTCGAGCTGGGTATCGCCGGGGTAGAGCGGCTGCCGGTCGGCGGGGATGGTGTTGACGTAGGGCGTGTTGGCGCTGAAGGGCAGGGCGACGCCCTTGGCGAATCCGTGCTCGATCAGCCGCCCCAGCAGATACCGGGCGCGCTGCGGGCCTTCGCTGTGCAGGACCGTGTCGAGGGATTCGATCCAGGCCTGGGTATCGGCGGGATCGGTGTCGGCGCGAAACAGGGCATCCATCGCCGGCCACTCTACCACAGCGCCGGGGGGCGGAAACGACGCGCGGCGGCAGGGGGGATCCGCCGCCGCGCGCAGGGGAGCGGTCGCCGAACGGGGACCGCTCGGCGAGTCTACTGGATGGTGACCGGGATCTGTCGCCGGCGACCGCGCTCGCTCTTCGGCAGGCGCAGCTCGAGGACGCCGTGGTGCAGCGTGGCGCTGATCTGGTCGGCGTCGTAGCGGCTCGGCTCGCGCAGCGTGAAGCGGCGACGGAACTCGGTGGCGAACGCACCGTCGCCACGTCGCTCGACGCGCGCGGCGATGCTGAGCACCCCGTCGTCGAGCGAGACGTCGACCTGGCCGGGCTCCACGCCCGGGACGTCGGCGGAGACGAACAATGCCTGGTCGTCCTCGAAGATCTCGACCTCCGGCGTGCGGTGGTACACGCGCTGCTCCGTGTTGGTGTTGGTAACGTCCTGCGAGCTCATTGCGCTTCTCACTCCTCTCGTGGCATCGGCCAGCGTCTGGAATCAGATGACCTTCACTTCGATCTGCCGCGGCCTGGCCTCGGCGCGCTTGGGAATGCGGACGGTCAGAACGCCGTGCTTGGCCTCGGCGGTGATCGCCTCGCCGTCGAGATCGTCCGACAGCCGGAAGGCGTGCGAGAACGAGCCAAAGGCGCGTTCGCGCAGTTGGTAGGCGCCCTTCTCGCGCCTCTCCTCGCGGCGCTCCGCCTTGATGGTCAGGGTGCGACCCTCGACGTTGATCGCGATGGCCGCCGGATCGACCCCGGGCAGCTCGGCACGCACGGTCACGCCGTCGGCGTCGGGCACGATCTCGACCGCCGAGGCGGCTGGGGCAGCAGACAGAAAGTCGAACCCGAAGGCGCGGCGGAACACGTCGTCCACCTCGCGTTGCAGGCTGCGGACGCCACCGGCATGGCGGGGGCGGCGAACATGAACGAGCATCTCGAAACCTCCTTGGCCCGCAAGGGCGGGCAGCGTGTCGTGGGGTGTCGCGGACGGGCAGCAACCTAAGATCGCGCCTCCGCCAGTCAAGGCCGCGGCGCGCCCGCCGTCGCGTCGACACCGCCGTCGCGTCGACTTGTCAGTCGCCGCTCGATCGCGATTGAATGGCCGCGATGACCGCCGCCGATTCCGCGCTGGGCGCCCTGCCGGTCGCGACGTTGCCTGACGAGGCGTGGAGCGATCGCCTGTTCACCGGCGTCGGCCTGGCGTTGGACGCGGTCGTCGTCGAGGCGATGCGGCGGGTCATCGATCGCGTCCTGATGCCGAGCGCCGCGGAACTGCCCGCCCTGCGCGCCGCCGCCGCGCCCTTCCTCAGCGGCCCGCTGCGCGACGATCCGCGCCGCTACTTCGCCTTTCTGCGCGCGCCGGTGGCGGTGGTCGAGCCGGTCACCGACCGGCAGCGGCGGCACGGCGGCGGCGTCATCAGCAGCCGTCGCTTCGCCAGCGCCTATCAGCCGTACGCCGCCGACCCGACGGCGGCGAACGACAGCGTCCTCGTCGAGCACTGGACGCACGAGCCGGGGCCGCCGCGCGGCACGGTGCTGGCGCTGCACGGCTTCAGCATGGGGCAGCCGCGCCTCGACGCCTGGGCGCTCTTCGCCTCGTCCTGGTTCGCGCGCGGCCTGGACGTCGCCCTGCTGACCCTGCCCTACCACGGCGCTCGCACCCCGGCCGGCGCGCGCTTCTCCGGCCAGCGGTTCGCCGACCCCAACCCGGCCACCATGCACGAGGCGGTGCGGCGCGCGGTCTACGAGATCGAGCTGGTGCGCGCCTGGCTGATCGCGTCCGGCGGTGGACCCGTCGGCCTGCTCGGGCTCAGCCTCGGCGGCTACCTCACGGCGCTCGTCGCCGGTCTGGTCGACGACCTGGCGTTCGCGATCCCGATGGTGCCGCCAGTGTGCATCGGCGATCTCGCCTGGCGCTTCCTCGGCGCCCAGCGGCACGGCGCCGCCGCGTACTCGCATGCCGAGCTGCGCGCCATGTACCGGGTGCACTCGCCGCTCACCTTCCCGCTGCGGCTCGAGCGGCGGCGGACGCTGATCATCGCCGGCCGCGGCGACCGCATCGTGCCGCCGGAACACCCGCACGCGCTCTGGGAACACTGGGGCCGCCCCGCCATCCACTGGTTCAGCGGCAGCCACCTGGCGCCGTTCGGACGCGACCGGATCATCGCCGCGGTCTCCGACCACCTGCGGCGGCTCGAGATTCTCTGACGTGGCGGCCCGGCTCAGCGTCAACGCGCTCGGCGTCGCCATCGGGCACTGGACCGATGCCGCCGCCGCCACGGGCTGCACGGTCGTCCTCTGCCCGCGCGGCGCGGTCGGCGCGGTCGCCGTCCGCGGCGGCGCGCCCTGCGCGCGGGAGACCGAGATCCTGGCCCCGACGCGCGGCGTCGCGCCGCGCCTGGTCCATGGCGCCGTCCTCGCCGGCGGCAGCGTCTTCGGCCTGGCGGCCTGTGACGGCGTGGTGCGCTGGCTGAGCGAGCGCGGCATCGGTCTCGCGACCGGCCACGCCTGCATCCCGATCGTGCCCGCGCTCGGCCTCTACGATCTCGGTGTCGGCGATCCGCGCCGCTGGCCGGACGCCGAGGCCGGCCGCGCCGCCTGCGACAACGCCCGCCGCGAACCGCCGGCAGAGGGACGGGTCGGCGCCGGCGCCGGCGCCACGGTCGGCAAGGCGGCCGGCATGGAGCGCTGCAGCCGCGGCGGCCTCGGCATCGCCCGCCGGGCGCTGCCGGGCGGCGGCGCGGTCGAGGCGATCATCGCCGTCAACGCCTTCGGCGAGGTCGTCGATCCGGGCAGTGGCCGCATTCTCGCCGGCGTGCGCGCGATGCGCGGTCGCGGCTGCGAACCGATCGACCGCATCCTCGCCGGGCACGGTTCGACCCCGTTCGGCAACACCACCATCGGCGTCATCGTGACCGACGCGGCGCTGACGCGCGAGGACGCCACGGATCTCGCGTCGCAGGCGCACGACGGCCTGGCCCGTACCATCCGTCCAGTGCACACCCGCGTCGACGGCGACGCGCTGATCGTCCTCGCCACCGGCCGCCGGCGGGCGCGGACGGCGATGGGCGAGCTCATCGCCCTGCAGCATGCCGCGGTGGACGCGGTCGGCGCTGCCGTGTTGCGCGCCGTCGCGCGCTGACGACCCGGGCGCCGGTGCGCGCGCGGCGCGCCAGGCTGCGTGGCGGGGCGTCGCCGCGCGGCTTCACCGCCGGCCGACGGCGAGGCCGATCGCGATGACCAGCACCGCGGCGCCGAGGAGGGCGTGGGCCTCCAGGCGCTCGCCGAGCAGCAGCGCCGCGAAGCCGGTGGCCGATACCACCGCGGTCGCGGCGGCCAGGCTGGCCTCGATCGCGGGGGCGGAGCCGAGGCCGAGATGCAGCAGGAGCTGGCCGGCGACCGAGGTCAGCACGACGGCCAGCAGGACCAGCAGCAACGAGCCGTCGAGCGGCGGTACGCCGTGCCGCAGGGCGGGGGCGGTGAGCAGCGCGCCCACCGCCATGAAGTAGGTGGTGACGAGGTAGGCGCTCTCGACCGCGCGGAGCTGGCGCGCGGTGCTGACCGCGGCGCCGGCGAGCATCGACGCGGCGAGGGCGTAGAGGCTGCCCACCGTGGTCGCCTGCGCCAGGTCGGCGCCCGGACCGACGACGACGGCGATCCCGGCCAGGAAGAGGAGCAGCGCCGCGCCGAGCCGCGCGTCGACCCGCTCGCGCAGCAGGGTGGCCGCGATCACCGTCGTCCAGATCGGATACGTGCAGTGGAGCAGGGTGGCCAGGCCGGCGCCGGCGCTCGCGATGGCGTGGTAGTAGAGAAGGATCGCGCCGCCGCCGAAGAGGCCGCGCAACAGAACCGGCGGCAGGGTGCCGCGCGGTCGCAGGCCGCGGC
Organism: bacterium; assembly: GCA_019637795.1. Taxonomy (NCBI): domain Bacteria; species bacterium. The sequence goes on from JAHBUY010000010.1 coordinate 62,270, forward strand.
CGCCGCGCAGGGCGAGCAGGACGAGGAGCGAGCCGAGGAAGCGGACGAAGGCCACCTGGCCGGCGTCCATGGTGCGCGTCGCCACCCGCACCGCGACCGCCATCGCGCCGAGCAGCAGCGAGCTGCAGAGGATGATGCCGATGCCGCGCAGCCGGCGCCGGCGATCGGCGTCGGGCGCGAGCGGGCGGGCGCCGGCGGAGGCCTCCATCGCGAGCAGTCCTAGCCCGGATCATTCATGAGTTCGCTACTGCGAGCGCCGATCGCCCGCCATCGCTGGCCGCGCTCGCTCCGCCCGCCTCGACAGGGGGTCGAGTCTGCCGGCGTCGGTCATCGCGGCGCCGGGCCGGATCTGGCGCCCGCTCGGCGCTCTCGCGACGCGCGCTCATGCATGATCCAGGCGAGCACGCGGCGGCGGACGCGGCGACCGCGTCCGCCGTCCTCAGCGTCGACGATCGTCGCGGCGCGGCCGGTGCCAGTAGGCGTAGACCATGGCCGCGACCGCGGTCAGCACCGTCGCCTGCACCGGAGCCCACCAGCGGTTCCACCAGTCCGGCGGCGCGGTGGCGAATCCCGCGCTGCCGGTGGCGATGTCGCAGAGCGGCACGCCATGCAGGGTCGAGAGGCTGGCGTAGCGCGCCACCAGCAGGACCGTCGGCGGCAGCAGCAGGGCGTGCGGCAGCGCCAGCCAGCGGGTCGGGCGGGCGTGGCGGCGCGCCAGGCCGAGCAGGAGCAACGCGACGACCGCCAGCGGCACGCCGAGCAGCAGGCTGGTCAGCCAGGTGTCGGTGTCGCCCTGCGTGCAGGTGGTCATCTCGACCAGCAACGCCTGCCCGACGGCGAGCCAGGACATCCCCCAGCCGACGCAGGCGAGCAGCGACCAGGTCGATCGGGTCATCGCGCCGCCCTCCGCCGCGCGTAGGCGACCAGCGCCGCGGCGAGCGCCGCGAAGGGCAGCGCGGTGAGCCCTGCTTCCAGCCAGCCGCTCTCGGCCGGTGCGCGCAGCGCCAGCACGCCTCCCCAACCGGCGACGATCAGTCCGGCGAAGAGCACGCCCATGAGGGCGTCGCCGGCGATCAGCCCGGAGGCGAACAGGACGGTGGGGTCGTCGTCGCGGTGGCCGCGCCCCCAGCGCGCCGCGATCAGGCCGCCGAAGATGAGCGACGCGGTGGTGGTGATCGGCAGGTAGAGCCCGATCGCGAACGGCAGGCTGGCGAGGCCGGCGAGCTCGGCGATCGCCGCCAGGGCGACGCCCAGGGCGAGCAGCGCCCACGGCAGATGGCCGTGCATGACGCCCTCGGCGAGCGTCGCCATCAGCCTGGCCTGCGGCGCCGGCAGATCCGCGGAACCGAGCGTGTAGGCGGCGTGCAGCAGCGCCAGCAGCCAGCCGGCGCGCAGCGCGGCGACGGCGACGCCGACCATCTGCGCCAGCTCGAGGGCGCGCGGCGTCGCTCCGACGAGGGCGCCGCACTTGAAGTCCTGGATCGTGTCGCCGGCCAGCGCCGCCGCGGTGCAGACCACCGCGGCGACCGCGAGCGTGGCCGCGGTGCCGGTGCGGCCATCGTAGCCGAGCGCCGCCAGTACCGCCGCGGTGACCAGCAGCGCGGTGATCGTCATGCCGGAGATCGGCTGCGAGGTGGTGCCGATGAGGCCGACGATCTGGCCGGAGACGACGACGAAGAAGAAGCTGAAGACCAGCGCCAGCAGCACCTCGGGCCCGCGCATCTCGTAGGCGGGCACCAGCCACATCGCCAGGCCGAGGGCGGTGGTGGCGCCGATGACCACGAGGGGCGGCAGGTCGCGTTCGGTGCGCGGGCCGCCGGTGCTCGCCGGCGCCCGGGCGGCGGCGAGCAGCGAGGCGCCGGCGCGCCACATCACCGGCGCGGCGCGGGCGATCGACCACACCCCGCCGCAGGCCACGGCGCCAGCGCCGACGAAGCGCACCTGGGTGCTCCAGATCGCCTGCGGTCCCTGCGTCGCGAGGTCGACTGGCAGCCCGAGCAGCGTCCCGGCGGCGGTGCCGGCGACCGCGTCGAACAGCGGAATCAGCACCATCCAGGCCAGCAGGCCGCCGGCCAGCATGATGGCGGCGATGCGGGCGCCGACGAGATAGCCGACGCCGAGAAAGAGCGGCGTCAGCTCGGCGCCGAACGACAGCTTGTGCAGCGAGGCGGCGCTGACGAACAGCGCCTGGTTCCACAGCAGCAGGCCGCGCGAGAGGAACTGGTAGAGTGCGCCGAGCGCGATGCCGACGAACACCGGCTGGGTCGCGGCGCGGCCGCGATCGCCGGCGATCAGCACCGTCGCGCAGGCGGTGCCCTCGGGGAAGGGCAGGCGGTCGTGCTCGGCGATGGTCAGCTCGTGGCGCAGCGGGATGAGCATGACGACACCCAACAGGCCGGCGGTGGCGGCGAGCAGGAAGATGCGGAAGCCGCTCGGATCGTAGCCGAGGAAGATCAGCGCCGGCACGGTGAAGGCGATGCCGGCGGCGAGCGAATCGCCGGACGACGCCGTCGTCTGCACGACGTTGTTCTCGAGAATGGTCCCGCGGCCGAGGATGCCGCGGAGGACGGCCATCGACAGCACCGCGGCGGGAATCGAGGCGGAGGCGGTGAGCCCGACCTTCAGCGCCAGGTAGGCGTTCACCATCCCGAAGGTCGCCGACAACGCCATGCCGAGCAGGATGGCGCGGACACTGAGCTCGGCCGGCGCCAGCGCGGCGCTGACGTAGGGCGCCGGCGCCGGGGATGCGGACTGCCGTCGCGCCGCCGCCATCTCGCGCTGCGCCGGCGCGCTCAGTCGAGCGGCTCGAAGCACTCGGCGCGGACGATGTCGTCCAGCGTCTCGCGCCGCGCCGCCAGGTGCAGGCGGCCGTCCTCGAGCCAGACCTGCGGCACGCGCCCCAGCGAGTTGTAGTGCGAGCTCATCTGCAGGCCGTAGGCGCCGGTGTCGTGCAGGACCAGCAGGTCGCCGACCCGCGGTCGCGGCAGCATCCGTGGGTCGAGCAGCTCGCGGTCGTCGCGGGTGAAGACGTCGCCCGATTCGCACAGGGGCCCGGCGACGACGAGCGGCTCGGGCGGCGTCGCGGCGCCGGCGCCGTGCACCGTGATGTGGTGGTACGAGCCGTACATCGCCGGCCGCACCAGATCGGTGAAGCCGGCGTCGACCATGACGAAGGTGTGGCCGGGCCCCTTGTCGTTGCTCGTCGTCGCCTTGACGTCGGTGACGCGCGCCACCAGCACCGCGCTCGGCGCCACCAGATAGCGGCCGGGCTCGATCTCGACCCGCAGCGCGCGGCCGGCTCGCGCGCTCAGTCGGCGCTGCGCGTCGGCGAGCGCGCGACCGACCGGGGCGAGGTCGATGGTCGGCGCCTCCGGCCGATACGGATGCGGGATCCCCCCGCCCATGTTGACCGCCTCGAGGGCGGGAAAGTCGGCCACCCAGTCGGCGAGGAAGTGCGCCAGCCGCCCCATGTTGGCGGTGAACTCGTCGATCTGCGGGCCGCTGCCGACGTGGGCGTGGAGCAGGACGATCGGCAGCCCGGCGCGCTCCGCGGCGCGCCGCACCGCGTGCAGATCGTCTGCCCAGATGCCGTGCTTGGAGCTCGGGCCGCCGGTGTCGGTCGCCTGCACGTGGCCGTGGCCGAAGCCGGGATTGACGCGGACCCCGATCGGGCCGCGGTAGCCGGCGCGCTGCAGGGCGTCGAGCATGCCCGGCGAGCCGATGTTCGGCAGGACGCGGTGCTCGAGCACGACGTCGAGGGCGTTGTCGCGGAAGACGTCGGCGGTGAGCAGGACCACCGGCGGTTGCGCGCCGGCGGGGAAGCCGGCGGCGAGCGCGCGCAGCACCTCGTTGCCGGAGACGGCGTCGATCCACACGCCGGCGTCGCGCATCACCCGCAGGACGCGGCGCAGCGAGCAGGCCTTCATCGCGTAGCGCGCCTGCACCCCGTCGCCGGGGGCGATCGCCCGCACGTCGGCGATGCGGCGGCGCAGCGTCCCGGCGTCGTAGAGGTAGAAGGGCGTGCCGACACGGCGGGCGATCGCGTCGAGATCGACGGCGGCGAGAAAATCGGCGGGCATCGTGCGGTCCGTAACAAGGCGGGTAGCGCAGGGCAACCGGCGCGCCGCGACGGCATGGCGCCGGCGCCCGCCCGCGGGCGGCGAGCTTTTCCCGCCGCGATCGCTGGGCTAGGAGGTCCGCATGTCGCCGCGGCGCGTCGAGCGAATCGGCCTCATCGGGCTGGGCAAGCACGGGCTGCGCTACGCGCGCCACATCACCGGCGAGCTGCCGGACCTCGCGCTGGTGGCGGTGGCGCGCCGCGACGCGGCGCAGCTCGAGGCGGCGCGCGCCTTCGGGGCGGAGGGGTTCGCCGACTACCGCGCCATGATCGAGCGGGCGCGGCTCGACGCGGTGATCGCGGTGGTGCCGCCGACGCTGCACCTCGACATCGTGCGCGCCGCCGCCGCCGCCGGTCTGCCGCTGCTGCTCGAGAAGCCGGCGGCGCCGACGCTCGCCGACGGCCGCGCCATGCTGGCGTTCCTGCGGTCGCAGCCGATCCCGGTGATGGTCGCGCAGACGCTGCGCTACAACGGCGTCGTGCGCGCCCTGACGGCGGCGCTGCCGCGCGTCGGCCGGGTGCGCTCGTTGAGCTTCACCCAGCGCTTCGAGCCATCGCCGCTCGACTGGCTCGACGACCCGGCGCGGTCGGGCGGCGGGATGACCCTGCACACCGGCGTGCACGCCTTCGATCTGTGCCGCCGGCTGAGCGGTCTGGAGGCCGATCGGGTGAGCTGCCAGATGCAGGCCATCCGCACCCGCCGCACGGAGGACAACTTCGCCGCCACGATCGCGCTCGGCGGCGGCGCGGCGCTCGCCACGGTGGCGTGCGCGCGGGTCGCCGGCGGCCGCAACGGGCACATCGAAGTGGCCGGCGAGAGCGCGACGCTGCTCGGCGATCACGTGCTCGGCACCGCGTCGCTGGTGGTCGGCAACACGGTCGAGCCGCTGCCAGTCGCCGCCGCCGTGGCCACGGTGCGCGAGGTGGTGCGCGACTTCGTCGCCGCGCTGCGCGCCGGCGCCCCACCGCCGATCCCGCTCGCGGAGGGGTTGCGGGCGATCGCGATCGTCGACGCCTGCTACGCGGCGGCGCGCGCCGGCCGCGTCGCGGACGTCGAGCCGCTCGCCGCCTGAGCGCCGCGGCTTGCGTTGCGGGCCGCGCCCAGGTGACATCGGACCATGGCGGGCACGCTCTACGTGGTGGCCACGCCGCTCGGCAACCTCGAGGACATGACGCTGCGGGCGGTGCGGATCCTGAAGGAGGTGGCGCTGATCGCCGCCGAGGACACGCGCCACAGCCGCACGCTGCTGGCGCACTTCGGCATCGAGCGCCCGCTGACCAGCTACTTCGACCACGTCGAACGGGAGCGGGCGCCGAAGCTGGTCGAGCGCCTGCGGCGCGGCGAGGACATCGCGCTGATCTCGGACGCCGGCACGCCCGGCATCGCCGATCCGGGGTACCGCCTGGTGCGGGCAGCGATCGACGCCGGCATCCGCGTCGTGCCGATTCCGGGCCCGTCGGTGGTGACCGCCGGCCTCTCGGTCGCGGGCGTGCCGACCGACCGCTTCGCCTTCGAGGGCTTCGTGCCGGCGAAAGCGACGGCGCGGCGCCACTTCTACGAGGCGGTGGCGCGCGAGGATCGCACCGTGGTCTGCTTCGAATCCGGGCGCCGCCTCGTCGAATCGCTCGCCGACCTCGCGGCCGCGATGCCGGACCGCCAGGTGGTGATCGGCCGCGAGGTGACGAAGCTGTACGAGGATTTCGTCCGCGGCCCGGCGGCCGAGCTGGCGGCGCGCGCCGGCGACCTCGTCGCCCGCGGCGAGGTGACGCTGTTCATCGCGCCGCCGGCGGGCGAGACGCCGACGATGACGGCCGAGGCGCTGCGGGCCGAGATCGCGCGCCGCCGCGCCGCCGGTCTGCACCTGAAGGAGATCGCGCGCGCGCTCGCGGCCGAGAGCGGTTGGCACGCGCGCGACGTCTACCGGCTCGGGCTCGAGCGCGACGGCGACGACTGAGCGCGGCGTGGTTTCCGCGTAGACAAAGACCAGGTCCGCTGGTAGCGATCAGGGGCCATGCAGCGCGCGCAGCCGATCCGCACCCGCCCGGGACGCAAGCCGGGCGAATTGATCGTCACGCTGCCGCCCGGCTGGGAGCTGCGCCTGCGGCGCGTGCTGCGCGAGATGATGGGCGACGCCCTGCCCAACCCGCGCGAGCGCGGCCTGACGCCGCAGCAGCGCGCCGCGCGCCTGCGCGAGCGCCAGCGCCGCATCCGCGAGGCGATGTGCCACTTCCTCAGCGAGCTGCTCACCGCCGACATCGTCGGCAAGGAGGTGGCGCTGTCGAGCCGCAGCCGCCTCGGCGCGCGCAGCGGCTCGCTGCGCGAGCACGTGCAGGCGCTGCTGCGCGAGATCGGCGTCGTCCGTCCCGTCCCCCCGAAGGGCCGGCGCGCGCTCTGACGGACAGCCCAGGCGGCGGCCGCGCCCGCGGGGCCGAGGGGCTACTCGAAGGGCGGCTCCTCCCACCAGGGATAGAAGTCGGGCATGTCGGTGCTGGGGCTGAGGGTGAAGCGCGGTGGCCGCTTGTCGAGGAAGGAGGTGACGCCCTCGCGGGCATCGGCGTTGCGACCGGTCCACTGGACGCCGCGCGAGTCGATGCGGTGCGCCTCCATCGGGTGGGCGGCGCCGAGCATGCGCCACATCATGGCGCGGGTCAGGGCGATCGACACCGCGGAGGTGTGCTCGGCGATCTCGCGCGCCAGCGCGTGGGCGGTGGGCAGCAGGTCGTCGGGCGGCACGACGCGGCTCACCAGGCGGCCGGCCAGCGCCTCCGCGGCGTCGAACACGCGGCCGCTGTACGTCCACTCCAGCGCCTGACCGATGCCGACCACGCGCGGCAGGAACCAGCTCGAGCAGGCCTCGGGGACGATGCCGCGGCGGGCGAACACGAAGCCGAAGCGCGCCGCCGACGAGGCGATGCGGATGTCCATGGGCAGCGTCATGGTGGCGCCGACGCCCACCGCCGCGCCGTTGATGGCGGCGATCAGCGGCTTGCGGCAGTCGAACAGGCGCAGGGCGACCAGCCCGCCGCCGTCGCGGCGCACCGCCGTCGATGCCGCGGCGCCGCCGTAGTCGAAGGCGCCGCCGCCGCCGCTCAGGTCGGCGCCGGCGCAGAAGCCGCGCCCGGCGCCGGTGACGACGATCGCCCGCACCGCGTCGTCGGCGTCGGCGCGGTCGATGGCGGCGATCAGCTCGCCGCACATGCGCTCGGTGAAGGCGTTGAGCTTGTCGGGGCGGTCGAGGGTGAGGGTCAGGACGCGATCGGCGACCGCGTAGCGGATCTCGCGGAACTCCATGGGCGGTGCTCCTCTGGGCTCAGGGCTTCTCCGCCGCCCGCAGCTTGGCGCTGGCGGCGCGCGGATTGGCGGCGATCTCGGCCTCGTCGGCCACGATCGGTTTGCGGTGCAACAGGCGCAGGCGGCCGGCGGCGGCCTGGTCGCGCAGGAAGTGCTTCACCATCCGATCCTCGAGCGAGTGGAAGGCGATGACCACCACGCGCCCGCCCGGGGCGAGCGCGGCGGCCGCCTGTGGCAGCACCTCGGCGATCTGCTCGAGCTCGTCGTTGGCGGCGATGCGCAGCGCCTGGAAGACCCGGGCGGCGTCGCGCGCGGCGCGCCAGCGCGCGCCCGGGGGGAGGGACTGCGCGATCGCCGCCAGCAACTGCCCGGTGGTGGCGATCGGCTGCTCGCGCCGGCGGGCGACGATGGTCCGCGCGATGCGCGAGGCGAAGCGCTCCTCGCCGTAGTCGCGCAGGATGGCCGTCAACTCGTCGGCGTCGCGGCTGGCGAGGATCTCGGCGGCGCTCTCGCTGGCGTCGTCGTTGGGATCGAAGCGCATGTCGAGCGGCTCGTCGCGGCTGTAGGAGAAGCCGCGGCCGCTGGCGTCGAGGTGGAAGGAGCTGAGGCCGAGGTCGAACAGGATGCCGTCGACCGGCGAGAACTGGTGCGCGGCGAGGATGCGGCTCAGGGCGGCGAAGCTGCCCGTGGCGAGGTGCAGGCGGCCGGCGTCGATGGCCGGCGCGCAGCGGCCGGCGAGCGCGGTGAGGATCTCGGGGTCGCGGTCGATGCCGAGCACGCGGCCGTCCGGCGCGCAGGCGTCGAGCACGGCGCGCAGGTGGCCGCCGCCGTTGGCGGTGGCGTCGACGTAGCGGCCGCCAGGGCGCGGCGCCAGGGCGTCGAGCACCTGCCGCAGGAGGACCGGAACGTGGACGGGCGCGCCGGCGGCGGGCATCGGGTCGGGCGCGCTCAGCGCGCCAGCAGGCGGTGGTAGAGCGCCAGATACTCCTGGGCGCGGCGCGTCCAGGAGTGGTCGAGCTGCATGATGGCGCGCATCAGGCGCCGCCAGGCCTGCGGCTGCTGGGTGTGCAGGCGCCAGGCGCGCAGGATCGACTCGGCGAGGTGGGCGGCGTCGAAGGGGGTGAACGAGAAGCCGGAGGCGGTGCCGTCGGCCGCCGTCGCCGGGGTGTAGTCGACCACCGTGTCCCTGAGCCCGCCGGTGGCGTGGACGATCGGCACCGTGCCGTAGCGCTGGCTGTACATCTGGTTGAGGCCGCAGGGCTCGTAGGCGCTCGGCATGAGGAAGGCGTCCGCGCCGCCCTCGATGAGGTGCGCGAGGCCTTCGTCGAAGCCGACGGTGGCGGCGACCTGACGCGGATACTGCGCGGCGAGGGCGCGCACGCCGGCTTCGATGCCCGGGTCGCCGGCGCCGAGGATCACCAGTTGCAGGCGCAGCGGCGCGACGATGTGGAAGGCGTCGCAGATCAGCGGCATGCCCTTCTGCCAGTCGAAGCGGCCGATGGCGGCGAGCAGCATCGCCTGCGGGTCTACCGGCAGGCCGCTGCGCTCCTGGAGCGCCCGCTTGCAGGTCGTCTTGCCGGCCAGGTCGTCGGCGCTGAACGCCGCCGGCAGGTGCGGATCGGCGGCGGGGTTCCAGCGGCTGACGTCGATGCCGTTGAGGATGCCGGACAGCTTGTGGCGGTGGGCGCGCAGGACGCCGTCCAGACCGGCGCCGGCCGATGGCGTCTGGATCTCCTCGGCGTACGAGGGCGAGACGGTGGTGATGGCGTCGGAGAAGAAGAGGCCGCCCTTCATCAGGTTGAGGCCGCCGTGGAATTCGAGCGCCTCGGGGTGGAACCAGCTCCAGCCGAGGCCCGCGGTCAGGACCTCGCTCGCCGGGTAGTGGCCCTGGTAGCCGAGGTTGTGGATGGTGAACACCGAGGGCGTGCCGGGCAGGGCGCCGGCGCGCAGGTAGCAGGGCAACAGGCCGGTCTGCCAGTCGTTGCAGTGGACGAGCGCCGGTGGCGCCTCGAGGACCTGCCCGAGCGCGATGGCGGCGCGGCAGAGGAGGGCGTAGCGGGCGACGTTGTCGGCGTAGTCGGCGCCGTGCTCGTCCACGTACAGCGCCGGCCGGTCATAGAAGCCGTCGTGGACGACGAACGCCATCTGGCAGCCATTGCGCTCGAGGAGGCGGAAGCGCAGCGGGTGGTCGACCGGGCCGATGCGCAGCGGGGGCCCGTCGACGTCATGGAAGGCGAGCCCCTCGCGGGCGATCGCGGCGGCGGCGCTGCGGTAGAGCGGGCTGACGACCGTCACAGTGCAGCCGCTGGCGGCGAGCGCCGCCGGCAGCGACTCGGAGACGTCGCCGAGTCCGCCGGTCTGACTGAACGGCCGGACCTCCGAAGTCACGAAGGTGAGCCGCACCGATCATGCCTCGGAGGTCTCTGGGGTGATCTTCACCGAGCCGGGCTCGTGGATGCGCGGCTGGATGCTGCCGGGCGGCGGCAGCGAGGAGCTCTGGATGATCGGGCCCTCGCGCGGCACGATCGCGCCCTTGGGGATGACGACGACGCCGCCCGGGCTGATGTGGAAGCGCTCCGCGTCGGCCTCCGGGTCCTCGCCGATGACGGTGCCGTCCTCGATGGTCACGTACTTGTCGCAGATCACCCGCCGCAGGCGGGCGCTACGGCCGATGTTGCTGCCCTGCATCAGGATCGACTCGGCGATGTCGCAGAAGCTGTGGACGAAGACGTTGTTGAAGACCACCGAGTCCTGGACCCGGCCGCCGGAGATGATAGCGCCGTTGGCGACGATGCTGTCGACCGCGTGTCCGCAGCGGCCGGCGGCATCGAAGACGAACTTCACCGGTGGGTACTGCAAGAGCACGGAGCGGATCGGCCAGGCGTGGTTGTACAGGTTGAGCATCGGCGAGACGCTGCGCAGGTCCATGTTGGCGTCGAAGTAGGAATCGATGGTGCCGACGTCGCGCCAGTAGCCGCGCTCGCGCTCCCCCTCGCCGGGGACGGTGTTGTCGAGGAAGTTGTAGGCGTACACCGGGTAGCGGCTGATCATCGCCGGCAGCACGTCCTTGCCGAAGTCGTGCGAGGAGTCGGGAGTGGCGTGATCCGCGTGCAGGACCTGCTCGAGCACCTCGGTGTCGAAGATGTAGTTGCCCATCGACACCAGCGCCTTGGTCGGGTCGCTGGGGAGCGGCCTGGGGTCGGCCGGCTTCTCCTCGAAGCCGACGATCCGCCACTGCTCGTCCACCTCGATGATGCCGAACTGGCCGGCGGCCTCCTGGCGGTCGAAGGGCAGCGCCGCGACGGTGCAGGCCGCGTGGTGTTCGCGATGGAAGTCCATCATCTGCCGGACGTCCATCTTGTAGATGTGGTCGCCGCCGAAGACGGCGACGTCCTGCGGCATCTCGTCCTGGACGAGGCTGAGGTTCTGATAGATGGCGTCGGCGGTGCCGATGTACCAGCCCATCTCGCCGACGCCCTGGGCGGCGGGGATCGGATCCACGTAGTGCTCGGCCAGCGAGCCGAAGTTGAAGCCGCGCGCCAGGTGGATGAGCAGCGAATTGCTGCGGTACTGGCTCAGCACCTTGACGCGGAAGAAGCCGCTGTTGATGAAGTTGCTGAGGACGAAGTCGATGATGCGGTAGCGGCCGCCGAAGGGCACCGCCGGCTTGGCGCGGTCGCGGGTGAGGGGATAGAGCCGCTCGCCGCGCCCACCCGCCAGGATCATCACCAGGACATCGATCATCGTTCCGCCGCGCGGTCGGCGTTGCGGGCCACGCGCTGCTCGCTCGGGCTGCCGACCCAGGCGGTTTCGCAGCCGAGCGAGCCGATTTCAAGCCGTCCCGCCGCCGCCGGCAGGGCGAGACGCGAGCGGTCTCGGCTGGCGTCCCTTCGCCGCCGGTCGGGCGCGGCCCACCGGCCGGAGCGCTGGCGCGGAGGACTGCGCTCGCGGCGCCGGTGTCAGGCGGCGCGGCGCGAGCGGCGGCCGGGCGTCTGCACCTGGTGGCGTCCGCGGCCGGCCTGCAGCCGCGGGCGGCGGAAGCCGCGCTGGCGCTCGCGCCAGCCGGCGATCACCTGGCGGACGCGATCGACGTCCAGGCCGAGCACGTCACACAGGGTGCAGAACGCGAACGGCCAACTGCGGCTGTTGCTGGCGAACCAGCGCTCGGCTTCGAGCGCCGCCGTGCCGCGCTCCTCGCCCGTGGCGCTGGCGCCGCAGAGCACGGCGCTGATCGCTTCCTCGAGCACGGCCACCATCAGCCGCCGTTCGGGCTCGGTGCGCGGGTCGTTCAGCGCCGGGAAGAACTGCGCCGGCAGGACGACATCGTCGCCCTCCCCGTCCGGCTGCTCGTGGTCAGCGTATCGTTCAGCAGGTTGCCCCATCTCTAGCTCCGATTTCTCCCAGGTATTCCCTCGTGAAGATGGAATAAACTGGCGGAATCTTCTGCCGCGGGGGCCCGCGAACTGCCTATCCGGTCGGATTGCTGTGTCGACTGGCACGGCGGGCAGCGCCAGTGGGCAGCAAAGACGATCGGCGCGCGGCTATTTCTGGCTCGCGGCGCGGAGCAGCGCGGGGGGCGCGAACCAGTGCAGGATGCCGGCCGACTTCGCCGGCAGGCCGTCCACCTCGATGGCCGCCACGCCCGCCTTCTTGAACGGCAGCGGGATGCGATGGGCCGAGCCGGTGAGGAGGTGGGAGGCGAGCTCGCCGAGACCCGGCTGGTGGCCGACGAGCAGGACCTGGGCGGCGCGCCGCGGCAGGCGCAGGCCACTGGCGATCGCCGCCGCCGCGCTGCCGCCGGCGAGCAGCGGCGTCAGCTCGACCTCGCGATCGGGCGCCAGGACCTTGGCGGCGATCCGCGCCGTTTCCTGGGCCCGCCGCAGCGGGCTGGAGATGATGGCGTCGAGCTGCAGGTCGAGCGCGCGCAGGCCCTCGGCGACCTGGGTCGTCTTGCGGATCCCCTCGTCGGTGAGGGCGCGTTCCGCATCGCTGCCGTCGCGACTCGCGTCCTCGGCGATCCCGTGCCGCATCAGGTAGAGCATCACGGTCATGGCGACGAGCAGATCATCGATCGGCGGTCTTGGCCAGTGGGATCGCGCCGGCGCTACGAGGCCGGCGGCGCGGCGGCCGGCGGGGTGAGCGCCGCGAGCGTTTCGAGCAGGCTGGCGAGGCGGCGGCGGGCGCCCTTCTCGCTGAACCGCTTCCAGGCGCGGTGGAATTGCCCCTGGGCGGCGCCGGCGCGGCGCAGCTCGGCGTCGGCGATCGCGGTCAGCGCGGCGCGGGTTGCCGGTGGCACGGGCGTCGGCAGGGCGTCGCGGTAGCGGCGCACGGTGGCGGCGGCGACGATCGAATCGTTGAAGCGGCCGAGGACGTCCTGCAGGCGGGTGAGCTGCTTGCTGAGCCGGCGCCCGTCGCGTCCGGTGATCGGCTTGAGCGCTTCGAGCGCGTAGCGCAGGCGCTTGGCGCGGATGCGCAGGCGGTGCAGCTCGTCGGCGTGCGGCAGCTCGCCGACGGCATCGCCGAGCCGGCGCAGCTTGCGCGCGGCGCGTTTGATCGCGCGCCGTCCGGCGCTGGCGATCGGTTCGGCGCCGGCGCCGCCGGGCGGGCGCCGGGGCGCTGCCGCGGCGCGCTCGAGCGCCAGCAGCAGGCGCGTGTAGCGGCTCGAGGCGAACGTCTGCTGCAGGGCGGCCAGGGCCTCCAGGCGCTGGCGGCGCAGGGCGCGCCGCAGCCCGTCGAGCGGGCCGCGCGCCGTCGCGGCGAGGCGGGCGCGGTGCCAATCGGCGGTCGCCAGTTGCACGTCGAGGTCGCGCACCTGGCCGAGGACGCCGCCGAGCCATCCGAGCTCGCGCCCGAGCGCCGCGCGCTGGCGCGCCGGCAGGGCGGCCCTGCCGAGGCGCAGCGCGGTCCGCAGGCGGCGGATCGCGACCCGCATCTCGTGCACGGCCTCGGGATCGTCGCCGCGCCGCGCCGCCGGCTGGGCGGCGCGCAGGCGGCCGAGTTGGGTCGCGATGATGGCGCGTGTCGCGCTCGCCAGCGTGTCGGCGGCGCTGATCGGCGGCGGTGGCGCGGCGGCGGTGCCGGCCGGCAGCACGGCGTCCAGACCGCGGGCGAACTTGGTCGCTCGCGAGGGCACGAGGTGGAAGCGGCGGCGGAGGGCGCGGCCGACGGCGACGCAGTCGGCCGCCGCGCCGGCCCGCTGCTCGATCTCGACCTCCCAGTACTCCGGCGCCGCCGGGGTGCCGTCGGGGTGGCAGACCTGCACCCGGTCGAGGGCCAGCTCGGCGAGCGATGCGCCGCCCGCTGTCGGCAGCACGTCGACAAGGCGGCGCTCGACGTTGGTCACCAGCACCGGCTGCAGCGGCCGCCCGAGCAGGTAGGGCTGCAGGGTCTCCTGCAGCGGCCCGTCCGGCAGGCGGAACGGCGCCGCCGGCGGCGCGGCGAGCGGCACCGTCAGCTCCGGTCGGGTGTGCAGGGTGCCGCGGACCCGGCCCGGCCATTTCGCGGTCGCCTCCCAGCGGCGGCCGTGGCGGCGCAGTCGCACGGCGACGCCGGCGCGCGCCAGCGCCAGGGTCGGCGTGTCGAGGTAGGTGGTCTGCAGGGCCGCGACCCGGCGGCGGCGCAGGCGATAGTCGCCGAGCGCGCCGACGCCGGCGATGGCGTCCAGCACGTCGCCGGAGGTCGCTTCGAGCTTGACCTCGATCTCGTCGGGGATGGCGGGGGTTGGCATCGGCGGCCGCGCTCAGGTGGCGGAGCGCACCTCGACCTCGAGCCCGAGCACGTCCTGCAGGAGGCCGCTGCGCTGCTTCGCCTCCCACAGCTCGAGCTGGGCGTCGCCGGACGTGGTGGCGGTGAGCGTCAGGCGGGTGCCGCGCCGGCTGACCGCGATGTCGCGCACGACGCCGTAGTGGGTGCGATCGAGGCCGTCGGCGATGCGCAGCACGCCGCTCAGGGCGCGCACCGCGTGCCGGGCGCGCTGCGGCAGGCGCCGGAACTCGGCGTCCGATGCCTTCGGTACGCCCTTGCGGTGGTAGCGCGCCACCAGGCCCATGATCTCCAGCTCCTCGCGCGAGAAGCCGAACAGCTCGCCGTTGGTGATCAGGTAGTACGAATGCCGGTGGTGGTTGGCGTGGTCGATGTGGTGGCCGACGTCGTGCAGCAGGGCCGCGTACTCGAGCAGCTCGCGCATGCCGTGGTCGACGCGCAGCAGGCTCTCGAGCTGGTCGAAGAGCCGCAGCGCCAGGCGCGCGATGCGTGGCCCGTGCTCGCTGGTCTCGCCGAGATGGCGCGCCAGGCGGGCGACGCTGCGGCCGCGCGGCGTGCTGTAGCGCTCGTTCTCCTCGATGTGCTTGCGGTGCCGGGCGATGAAGTCGAGCAGCACGCCCTCGCGCAACGCCCAGGTGCAGGCGACGAGTTGCTTGGCGCCGATGCGCTGCAGCACGAAGTCGGTCAGCACGGCGCCGGCGACGATGAGGTCGACGCGTTTGCCGTCCAGCCCCTTCAGCTTCAGCCGCTCGTCGCGTCCGAGCCGGCAGAGCTGGCGGCGCACCTTGGCGATCTCGGTCGCGGCGACGGCGAAGTTGTTGAGGTGGAGCTCGGGGGCTTCGCCGCGCTGGTGGCCGGCGAGGGCGATGAGGTTGAGCATGGTGCCGGACGTGCCGACCACGCGCCGCACCTTGTGGGCGCGGAACTCGCTCAACATCGGGTCGAGCTGGTCGGCGAGAAACGCCTCGAGGGCGTCGATCTCCTCGGCGTCGGGTGGATCGTTGGCGAGGAAGCGCTCGCTCAGGCGCGCGACGCCGATCTTGTGGCTTTCGAGCGCCACCGCCTCCTCTTTCTCGGTGAGGATGAACTCGACGCTGCCGCCGCCGATGTCGACGATCAGCGTCGGCTTGTCGCTGAGGTCGATGGCATGCCGGACCCCGAGATAGATGAGGCGCGCCTCCTCGCGGCCGGGGATCACCTTGACGCGCAGGCCGACGTCGGATTCGACGCGCTCGATGAAATCGCCGCCGTTGGCGGCTTCGCGGACGGCGCTGGTCGCCACCGCGGTGATCCGCGACACGCCCTGGCGCTCGGCGAGGGTGCGGAAACCGGCGAGGGTGCGGACGCCCGCTTCGATCGCTTCCGCGGACAGCTTCCCCTTGCTCAGCGTCCGGCGTCCGAGGCGAACCATGTCCTTGGCGCGATCGAGGACGCGGAAGCGGCCATCCGCCTCCACCTGCGCCACGACCATGTGGATGGAGTTGCTCCCGACGTCGACGGCCGCGATTCGCATGTCCGGTCTGGTCTACCGCCTTTTTCGCCGCACCCGCCGCCTCACCACCGGCGGGAGCCCTAGCACAGTTTGCGAATCGCGGAACCTGTGCCGGCTCAACGGCGGCCGGTGAGCGAGACGATCGCGCCGACCACGACCAGCAGGCCGACCATCACGTAGAGCAGGGTGCCGCTGTCATCGGTCATGTTGGTCTCCAGGCGCGCCGCGAGGTCACCGCGGGTCTCGCGGCCCCCGCCGGGCGAACCGCATCACCGGGCGCGCCGAGCTGATGAATCGCGTGGCAGTCCTCATGGCAGGCTGACGATGCAGGAGCAACCAGCCACCCCGCCCCCGCCCTGGGCGCAGCTCAGGACCGTGCAGGCGAGGTCGGCGAGGGTCGGCGCGGCGGCGCCGCCGCAGCGATCGAAGGTCACGGTGAAGAGCTGGCCGAGAGGCGTGTTGCGCGACTCGAGCACTTGCAGCCCGTACTCCAGATCGTTGGGCGTGAACGCCTGCGGGACCGGGGCCGGGGCGACGACGCGCTGGCGCACCGAGGTCGCGGTGCCGGTGCCCGGGATGCTCAGCCGGGTGCTGTTGTAGCCGAGCAGGACGGTCGCCGTGGTGGGTTGGAAGCCGGTCGGCGGCACGAGGTCGACGCGGAAGGCGGCGGTCGGATTGCCGGGGCTGGTGCACGGTCCGACCACGCAGTCGGCGGGGCAGGTGGCGCAGGTTTCGCCCGGCTCGAGGACGCGATTGCCGCAGACCGCGCCGCCGGGCGTCGCGGTGGCGGTGAAGGTCGAGGTGGGCGTCGCCGTCGGCACACCACCGAACGGCGTCTGGGTGGCGGTTGCCGTCGGCCCCGCGGGGGTGGGGGTCGCCGTGCCGGTGACGGTCGCCGTGGCGCTGGCGGTCGGCGTCGGCCGCGGCGCGTCACCGCGATCCTTGAACTGGCGGCCGTCGTTCCTCGTCGCCGGTCCGGAGAAGCGGGACTCCCAACAGCGGCCGCCGGCGAAGGTGTTCTTGAGCTGGACGATGACCTGCGGGTCCTGCGCCAGCGGCAGGGGCGGGGTGTGCAGCCGGTTGCCTCCGCCCGTGACCACGATCTTGGCCTTGCCGGCAGCGCCGGGCTTGAGGACGATCTTCTTGATCCCGTCGGCCGTCGCTCCGGGATCGCGGTAGGTGAAGCCATGGCCGGAGTCGCGCCAGCAGGTCTGTCCGCCGCAGCTCCCCTGCGGCGGCACCATGGCCTGCAGCGCGAGCTGCGCCGTGCCTGCCACCTGGCCATAGACGCACAGGGTGTAGATGGTGTCGCGGCTGGGCGGGTCGCCGAGATCGTCGCGGCTGGTGCTTTCGCCCTTGTTCCACTTCCACGTCAGCGTGTCGCGCGCGCCGTGCTTGAGCACCAGCAGGGCGTGGTTGGCGGTCAGCGGCTGCCGGCACCCCTCGAGCGGCGCCGCCGGGCAATTGGGATCCGGCGTCGGCGTCGAGGTCACGGTCGGCGTGGCGCTCGGCGTGTCCGTGACGCTCGGCGTAGTGGTCACCGTGAAGGTAGGGGTGAAGGTGCGCGTCGGGGTGTGGCTCGCGGTCGCCGTGGCGGTGCTGGTCGGGGCGACGACCTCGAGCACCAGGCGCGGCCGGTTGGTCGCCGCCTCGCGCGACGCGTAGTCGGCGTTGCCGTTCTGGCTCTCCAGGTCCTTGCGGATGACCCAGCCGTAGTTGGGGGTGCCGGCGAGGAACGCGGCGACGTCGGCGGTGACCGTCCAGGAGACGTACTGGTTGACCGTCGCGTTGGACTGCTGCACGGCATCGGTCACCGCGCCCGAGAAGGTGCCGCCGGCCCACTGGCCGACGCAGTCCGGCGAGCCGTTGCTGGGGTTGCTGTCGACGGCGCAGTTCCAGGTGGCGCCGGTTTCGCTCCAATCGCTGGTGAGGCGCTGGGCATTGACCGCCCGTCCGCTGCCCCACTGGGCGCTGGACGTCACGTAGAGCTCGAGCCTGGCGGAGATCAGCACCAGGCCGGAGGTGGCGGCGGCGATCTGCGCCTGGTCGAAGCGCACCAGGGCGCGGTTCGGCGAGGAGTTGATGCGCAGGAAGGTCGCCGTGCCCTCGTTGGCGTTGGCGCCGCCGCTGCGCAGATAGGTATCGGCGCTCGCGGAGAGCACCACCTGCACGGCCGGGGCGGAGCGCGGTGCGAGCACGAGCGTCAGCGTCATCAGCGTCAGGGCGCGGGTCACCGTCATCGCATCCTCCGCGGCGCCGTGCTGCGCGCCGGCCGACGGAGACCCCCCGATCTCGAACACGCACGCGCTTATCAGGCGAAGATGACAACCGCGTTTCCCGGCGATGATTCTTTGGCGCTGAACGGATCGCGGCGGCGGACGCCCCGCCAGTGGGGGCGAAGTTCCCGCAAATGTCACGACTCTGTCATCGACCTGTCAAGGCGACCGAATAGGGTCCGTCTGCGTGCGGACGGCAGGCAAGGAGACCCCCCTTATCTCTAGTCTGTCCAAGCGCGTGGGGAGGGGCCACGCGCGGCCCCTCCTCTTCACCAACACGCGCAATTTTTCCGAGCCGTCATCAGTCCGTAACAGTCCCGTAACATGACGCCGCTAATGGCTGCCCCGGACCTAAAAGGGGGGTCTCCAATGGCAGCAGAGCGACTGGCTCGAGCGGCGGCGCTGGGGTGCATCGTGATCGCGATGTGCGCGGCGCGGGTGCGCGCGGAAGAAAAGCGGGTGGTCGACGAACTGCTCGACATCCTGCGCGCCAACAAGCAGATCAGCGAGCAGCAGTATCGGGCGCTGAAGCAGCGCGCCGAGGACGAGCGGCAGAGCGATCTCCATCGGCAGGCGGTCGAGGCGACGGCGTTGCCAACGCCGACCGCGGTGGTGGCGGAGGCGGCGCCCCCGCCGGCACCGCCGCCGCCCGGCGAGACCATGCGCGCCTATTTCAAGAACGGCTTCAACCTCGAATCGCCCGACGGCGACTTCAAGCTCACCGTCGGCGGCCTGACCCAGGTCGACTGGAACGTGTCGATGATCGGCGATGGGGTGCGGCAGAAGTTCACGCTGCAGGACACGTACAACGGCTGGGAGTTCCGCCGCGCCCGACTCTACATCGCCGGCAACCTGTTCAAGAACATCGACTACAAGTTCGAGTACGACTTCGCGGAGAACTCGGGCGGCCAGCCGGCGTTCAAGGACGTCTACATGGGGATGGGCGGCATCCCGTTCGTGCAGTACGTCCGCGTCGGGTACTTCAAGGAGCCGTTCTCGCTCGAGGAGTTGACGCCGGACTGGATCACGACGTTCCAGGAGCGGGCGACGATGAACGCCTTCGACCAGCCGGATCGCAACACCGGCGTCGCCGTCTACCAGACCTACCTCGACCAGCACATGACCTTCGCGGCGGGCGGCTTCCGCCTGACCAACAACTTCGGCAACGGGTTCGGCAGCAACGCGCCGTACGACATCACCGCCCGCCTCACCGGCCTGCCGGCCTACCAGGCGGGGGACAGTCTGGTCCACCTCGGCCTCTCCTATTCGCACCGCTTCCGCAATTACACGACGAGCGATCCGCAGACCCTGAGCTACGCCTCGCGGCCGGAATCGCATCTGTTCCCGGTCAACCTGGTCAACACCGGCAAGATCAACACCGACGGCGCCGACCTGGTCGATCCCGAGATCGCCCTGGTGCGCGGCCCGCTGTCCATCCAGGGTGAGTACACCTGGAATATCGTGCAGCAGGTCGACCAGCCCAATCCGCTGCTCCAGGGCGGGTACGTCGAGGCGAGCTACTTCATCACCGGCGAGAGTCGCGCCAGCTTCTACCGGCTCGACAAGGGCCACTTCGACCGCGTGATCCCGTTCCAGAATTTCTCGATCGACGGCACCCATTGGGGAGCCTGGCAGGTCGCGGCGCGCTACTCGCGTCTCGACCTCAATTCCCACGCCATCAACGGTGGCGTGCTCGACGATCTCACCGGCGGCGTCAACTGGTATCTCAACCCCGTCACCCGGGTCACCGTCAACTACGTCTGGGCGCACCTGGAGGGCGTCGGCGACAGCAACGTCGTCCAGGGCCGCTTCCAGCTCGCGTTCTGAGTGACGTCAACCCAGCGCCAGCGACCGACCACATAGAGACGCGCTCAACCCAAGGAGGCACCATGCAGCGATCCCCTTCCATCTCCCTGACGCTGGCCGCCGTCGCACTCGCGGTCGCGACTGCCGCCGGGGCGACGCCGGTGCAGGTCGATCCGGCGATCAAGGCCTACAGCAAGGTCGGCGGCATCTCGGGCAACCTGAGCAGCGTCGGCTCCGACACGCTCAACAACGTGATGACGCTGTGGGCCGAGGGCTTCAAGCAGCAGTACCCGAACGTGCGCATCCAGATCGAGGGCAAGGGGTCGTCGACCGCGCCGCCGGCGCTGATCTCCGGCACGGCGCAGCTCGGACCGATGAGCCGCGAGATGAAGCCGAGCGAGCTCGACGAGTTCGAGAAGAAGTTCGGCTACCCGCCGACCAAGGTCCGGGTGGCGATCGACGCCCTGGCGGTGTACGTCAACAAGGACAATCCGCTCGAACACCTCACCCTCGGGCAGGTCGACGCCGTGTTCTCGAAGACTCGTAGCTGCGGTGCTCCCGCCGACCTCGCCACCTGGGGCGCCCTCGGCCTGCAGGGGAGCTGGGCGGAGAAGCCGATCAGCCTGTACGGCCGCAACTCGGCCTCCGGCACCTACGGCTTCTTCAAGGAGCACGCGCTCTGCAACGGCGATTTCAAGGACGCCGTCAAGGAGCAGCCGGGTTCCGCCTCCGTGGTCCAGGGGGTCACCGAGGACATGTACGGCATCGGTTACAGCGGCATCGGCTACAAGACCTCGGGCGTCAAGGCGCTGGCGCTGGCGAAGAAGGACGGCGAACCGTTCATCACCACCGACTCGGAGAACGTCTACGCGGGCAAGTATCCGCTGGCGCGTTTCCTCTACGTCTACGTCAACCAGCCACCCAATCAGCCGGCGGATCCGCTGGTCAAGCAGTTCCTCGCCTACGTGCTGAGTCAGCAGGGGCAGATGGTGGTGGTCAAGGACGGCTACCTGCCGCTGACGGCCAAGATGGTGGCGGAGGAGACCGCGCTGCTGCGCTGAGCGCGGGAGCTCGACCCCGGTGGCCAGCGCGCGCGACATCGCTTCGGCGCTCTCGGACGGCGGCGCCACGCCGTCCGCGGCCTCGGCGTCCGCGGTCGCCGAGGCGCGCCGCGCCCGCCGCCGCGTCTGGCGCGATCGGCTGGCGACCGGAGTGGTGCGCGCCGGCGGCTTCGGCATCATCGCCACGATCCTGGCCATCCTGGTCTTCATCGTCGCCGAGGTGCTGCCGATGCTCGGCGGCGCGGACGTGACGCTGTCGCGTACCGACGCGCTGCCCGGCGCGCCCGTCGGCGCGATGGTCGCGGACGAGCTCGGCACCCACGTCGCCGCGCTCGATGACGGCGGCCGGGTGCGCGTGGTGCGAGTCGCCGACGGCCAGGTGGTGGCGGAGCGCGATCTGACGGGCGACGCCGGGCTCGCCGCGGCGCAGGTGCCGGCGGGGACGAACCTGCTCACCGGCGGCACCGAGGACGGGCGCGTGCTGCTCCTGCCGGTGCGCTGGGACGCGGGCTACACGGATGGACAGCGCGTGGTCACGCCGGCGCTCGGCGACGTCGTCGCGCTCGACGTCGACCCGGCGCGCCGGCCGGTGCTGGTGTACGCGGCGGGGCTCGGCCCCGGCGGCGCCGCCGCCGCGGCGCAGATCGGCGACGACACGCTCGTCGTGGTGCGGCAGACGCGGCAGGAGAACCAGTTCACCGGCGAGGTGACGGAAGCCCAGGAGCGGTTCAGCGCCGCGGTCCCCGCGCGCCTGTCGCGGCTCGTGTTCGACCAGCAGCAACGCAACCTCTTCGGCGCCGATGCGGCCGGCAACCTCGTCTGGTGGCCGTTGTCGGCCGCCGGCATCGGCGCGCCGCAGGTGGTCGCCGCGGGCCCGGCGATCACGGCGCTGAGCCTGCTGCTCGGCGGCCGCTCGCTGGTCGTCGGCCAGGCCGACGGCGCGCTCAGCGTCTGGTTCGTCACGCCGCGCGAGGACGGCAGCCCGCAATTGGCTCGGGTGCGCGACTTCCCGCGTCGCGCCGCGCCGATCGCCGCCATCGCGCCGTCGCAGCGCGACAAGGGCTTTCTCGCCGCCGACGCCCAGGGCGGCTTCGGCCTCTACTACTCGACCTCGAACCGCACGCTGTGGAGCGGCGCGGCGCCATTCCACGCCAGCGCGCTCGCCTTCGGACCGCGCGGCAATGCCGCCTACCTGGCGGGCGATGGACGGTTGGCCGCCTATGCGGTGGACAATCCCCACCCGGAGGTGAGCTTCGAGGCGCTGTTCGGCCGCGTCTGGTACGAGGGCTATTCGCAGCCCGAGTTCGTCTGGCAGTCGAGCAGCGGCAGCGATGATTTCGAGCCGAAGCTGAGCCTGACGCCGCTGCTCTTCGGCACCCTCAAGGGAACGGTCTACTCGCTGCTCATCGCCATCCCGCTGGCGGTGTTCGGCGCCATGTACCTGTCGCAGTTCATGCACCCGCGACTGAAGACGGTGGTGAAACCGGCGGTCGAGATCATGGCGGCGCTGCCGAGCGTCGTCCTCGGCTTCCTCGCCGGCCTGTGGCTGGCGCCGCGCGTGCAGCGCTTCTTCCCGGCGTTGCTGGTGATGATGGTGGCGTTTCCGATCATCTCGCTGCTCGCCGGACTGGCGTGGAACGCCCTGCCGCGGCGCTGGCGCGGGCGGCTGCCGGTGGGCACCGAGATCGTCGCTTTCGTGGTGTTCCTCGCCGGCGGATTGTGGGGCGCGGTGGCGATCAGTCCCGCGGTCGAGGGGGCGGTCTTCGGCGGCAACTTTCAGGCCTGGCTGCTGGCGGTCACCGGCTTCACGTACGACCAGCGCAACGCCATCATCGTCGGCTTGGCGATGGGCTTCGCGGTCATCCCGATCATCTTCGCCATCGCCGAGGACGCGTTCTCCAACGTGCCGCGCGATCTCGTCTCCGGCTCGCTGGCGCTCGGCGCCAACCGCTGGCAGACGGTCACCCGCATCGTGCTGCCGACCGCCAGCCCGGGCATCTTCTCGGCGATCATGGTCGGCTTCGGGCGCGCCGTCGGCGAGACGATGATCGTGCTGATGGCGACCGGCAACACGCCGATCCTCGACTGGAGCCCGTTCAACGGCTTCCGCACCCTGTCCGCCAACATCGCCGTCGAGATCCCCGAGGCGCCGGTGAACGGCACGCTCTTCCGGGTGCTGTTCCTGGCGGCGCTGTTGCTCTTCGTGGTCACCTTCGTCGTCAACACCGCCGCCGAGCTGGTGCGCCAGCGCCTGCGTCGACGCTACGCGCAACTGTGATGCTGCCCTCCGCCGCCCGCCGCCGCGCCGATCGCCTCGGCCAGTCGCTCACCTGGCTGTGCGCCGGCGCCCTCGCGTTCAACCTCCTGCTGGCCCTCGGCCTGCTGCTGCTCATCGCGGTGTCCGGACTGGGCTACTTCTGGCAGCAGCCGCTGGTGCTGCTCACCCTGCGCGACGGCTCGCAGGTCCTCGGCGAGATCCAGGGCCACGAGGAGATTCCGGCGGCGCAGGATGGCAGCGGCGGCGGCATGCGCACGCGCCTGAAGATCGCCAACCGCGATCTCTACGGCCTCGACTTCCGCTGGATCGACGACGACCAGATCGTCGGCCGCGCCGCGCCCGCCGATGCCGTCCTCGTCGAGCGCTTCGAGTGGGGCAATTTCTTCGGCACGATGCGGGCGCTGCGCCGCGGCGACCAGGAGCTGGCCAGCGGTCCCGCGGCGACGTGGGCGGCGTTCGGGCCGCTGCACCGCGAGAAGATGCGGCAGCGGGCGGCGATCAGCGCGCTGGAGAAGGGCGCCATCAGCGACGTGAACTATCAGATCGAGCGCGGCCGCCTGGCGGCGCGGCGGGTGGAGCTCTCATCCCTGCCCGAGGCGGAGCGCGCGGAGCGCCTGGCGGAGATCCATCGCCAGCAGGTCGCGTTGCAGGCGCAGTACGAGGCGCTGGCGGCGCAGCTCTTCGCCGCCCGCGAGGAGCTGGACGCCGAGACGGTGGTGATGGTGTCGGCGGACGGCCGGGAGAAGGCCATCCCGGTGGGCGCGATCGTCATGGCGCTGCAGCCGAACGCGATGAGCACCTGGCAGATGGTCCGCCTCTATGGGCAGCGGCTGTGGGCGTTCGTGGCCGACGATCCGCGCGAGTCGAACACCGAGGGCGGAATCTTTCCGGCCATCTTCGGCACCGTGATGATGGTGTTTCTGATGTCCTTCGTGGTCGCGCCATTCGGGGTCGTGGCGGCGCTCTACCTGCGCGAGTACGCGCGCGAGGGGGCGTTCGTCCGCATGGTGCGCATCGCCGTCAACAATCTCGCCGGCGTGCCCTCGATCGTCTTCGGCGTCTTCGGGCTCGGCTTCTTCGTCTACCTGATCGGCGGCTCGATCGACCGCCTGTTCTACCCCGAGGCGCTGCCCACCCCGACCTTCGGCACCGGCGGCATCCTGTGGGCGAGCCTGACCCTGGCGCTGCTCACCGTTCCCGTGGTCATCGTCGCCACCGAGGAGGGGCTGGCGGCGGTGCCGCGCGTCGTCCGCGAGGGCTCGCTGGCGCTCGGCGCGACGAAGTTCGAGACCACCTGGCGGGTCGTTCTGCCGGCCGCCGCCCCGGGCATCCTCACCGGGATGATCCTGGCCATGGCGCGCGCCGCCGGCGAGGTGGCACCGTTGATGATCGTCGGCATGGTGAAACTCGCGCCGGCGCTGCCGATCGACGGCCACTTCCCGTTCGTCCACCTGGAGCGCAAGTTCATGCACCTCGGGTTCCACATCTACGACGTCGGCTTTCAGAGCCCGAACGTCGAGGCGACCCAGCCGCTGGTCTTCGCCACGGCGCTCCTCCTGGTGCTGGTCGTCGTCGCCATGAACCTCATCGCCGTCGTGGCGCGCAATCGCCTGCGCTCCCGCTACGCCAGCAGCGCGGTGTGAGCGATGGCGGATTCGATGCCGGTGGCGAGAACCGCAGTCGACGGACCGCGGGGGCGCCCGTGAGCACGGAAGGGCGAGGTGGTCGCGTGCAGCGCGAAAACTCGGTATACCGGTCCGCGATGACCGTCCTCTCGCCTCCGCTCGCGCGGACCGGCGACCCGCTCGTCGATGCCGAAGCGGCCGGATTGTCGCCGGCGGCGGCCGGCGCCGCTCCGGTCACGGAGGAGGCGCGCCGCGACGTGCTGCACGTGGACGGCCTGTCGCTCTGGTACGGCGACAGCCGCGCCCTGAACCAGATCAGCCTGGCGGTGCCGGAGAAGCGCGTCACCGCCTTCATCGGCCCCTCGGGCTGCGGCAAGTCGACCCTGCTGCGCTGTTTCAACCGCCTGAACGATCTCGTCGAGGGGATCCGCATCGAGGGCGACATCCGCTTCGACGGCGCCAGCATCTACGACCCGATGCTCGACGTGAACAGCCTGCGCCGCCGCGTCGGCATGGTGTTCCAGAAGTCGAATCCGTTCCCCAAGTCGATCTTCGAGAACGTTGCCTACGGCTGCCGCATCCACGGCATCTCGCGCAAGGACGAGCTCGAGCGCATCGTCGAGCGCAGCCTGCGCGGCGCCGCGCTGTGGGGCGAGGTGAAGGACCGCCTGCACAGCAGCGCGCTCGGGTTGTCGGGCGGCCAGCAGCAGCGGCTGTGCATCGCCCGCGCCATCGCCATCGAGCCGGAAGTGCTGCTGCTCGACGAGCCGTGCTCGGCGCTCGATCCCGTGGCGACCGCCAAGGTCGAGGACCTCATCCACGAGCTGAAGGCGCGCTACACGATCGTCATCGTCACCCACAACATGCAGCAGGCGGCGCGCGTGTCGGATTTCACCGCGTTCCTGTACCTCGGCGAGCTGATCGAGGCGGGCGCCACCGAGCAGATCTTCACCGCGCCCGCCAAGCGCGAGACCGAGGACTACATCACCGGCCGGTTCGGCTGAGGGCAGGCAGGGACGGCATGGCCACACGCGCACACATCGACCGCCACTACGACGAGGAGCTGCAGGAGCTCCGCCACAACCTGCTCGAGATGGGCGGCCTGGTGGAGAAGCAGATCGCGGACGCCGTCCGCGCCCTGGTGGATCGCGACGACGAGTTCGCCCGCCTGATCATCGAGCGCGACCGCACGGTGAACCGCCTGGAGGTGCAGATCGACGATCTGTGCCTGCGCCTGCTGGCGCTGCACCAGCCGGCGGCGCGCGACCTGCGGCTGATCACCACGGCGCTGAAGATCAACACCGACCTCGAGCGCGCCGGCGACATGGCGGAGAACATCTGCGAGCGGGTGATCGAGCTGTGCGGCGAGCCGCAGCTCAAACCGCTCATCGACGTGCCGCGCATGGCCGCGATCGCCCAGGGGATGCTGCGGCAGGCCCTCGACGCCTTCGTGCGCGAGGACGCCGATCTGGCGCTGCAGGTCTGCCACCAGGACGACGAGGTCGACCAGCTCGCCGACCAGCTCCTGCGCGAGCTCCTCACCTTCATGCTCGAGGACCCCCACACCATCTCGCGGGCACTGCGCCTCATTTTCGTGTCCAAGTACCTCGAACGCCTCGCTGACCACGCCACGAACATCGCCGAAATGGTGATCTTCATGGTGAAGGGGAAGAGCATCCGGCACATGGATCGCCCCCCCTCGACCCTGTGAGCGACGCCGCGAAGAAGAAGATCCTCGTCGTCGAGGACGAACCCGACATCCGCGAGCTCGTCCGCTACAACCTCGAGCAGGGCGGCTTCCGCGTCGTCGAGGCCGTGGACGGCGAGGAGGCCCTGCGCACGGTGCAGGAGGAGAGGCCGGCGCTGGTGATCCTCGACCTCATGCTGCCGCAGGGCGACGGCCTCGAGGTGTGCCGCGTGCTGCGCGGCCGGCGCGAGACGGCGCATCTGCCGATCGTCATGCTCACGGCCAAGGCCGCCGAGGTGGACCGGGTCCTCGGTCTCGAGTTCGGCGCCGATGACTACGTCACCAAGCCGTTCAGCCCGCGCGAGCTGGTGGCGCGGGTGCGCGCGGTCCTGCGGCGCGCCGAGAGCTCCGAGGCCGGCGCGCCGACCAACGTGTTCGAGCGCGGGCGGCTGCGCATGGATTTCGACCGTCACGAGGCATGGCTCGACGGCAAGCCGCTCGAGCTCAGCCTGCGCGAGTTCCAGCTTCTGCGCTTCTTCGTCCGCAATC
Organism: bacterium; assembly: GCA_019637795.1. Lineage (NCBI taxonomy): Bacteria > bacterium. Next base: position 89,215 of record JAHBUY010000010.1, read on the forward strand.
CGAACCGCGTCTACGACCGGCTGACGATTCTCGACCTGGTGTGGGGCAACGATACCTACGTCGAGCCGCGGACCGTCGACGTCCACGTGCGCCGGCTGCGGCTGCTGGTCGAACGCGATGCCTCCAATCCGGAGCTGATCCAGACCGTGCGCGGCGTCGGCTACCGCTTCAACGAGCAGGGGCTCGACGCGTGAGGCGGCGGGTGGGCGCGTGGAGCTGACCGCCCACCTCGTCTGGGGGAGCGCGGCGCTGATCGGGCTGCTCGCCTGGCGGCGCGCGGCGCGCCGGCGTGCCGCCGGCCTCGAGGCGATGCGCCGTTTCGCGCGCGCCGTCGCCGAGGACCTGCCGCTGCCGCCGCTGCCCGAGCCGACGGACGCTGCGGTCGCCGGCGCGCAGGCGGCGCTGGTCGCGGCGCTGGCCCACCAGCAACGACAGCGCGAGGCGGCCGATCGCGAGCGCCGCCGCCTGCAGGGCGTGCTCGGCGGCATGGTCGAGGGCGTGCTGGTGATCGATGCCCAGGGCACCGTGCTGCTGTCGAACCGCGGCGCCGAGGAGCTGCTGCAGCTCCCGCCGGGCGAGAACTACACCGGCCGGCCGCTGATCGAGCTCACCCGCCATCCGGACCTGCACGAGCTGGTGCGCTGGGCGGTGAGCGAGGGCGGCCTGGAGCGCGATTCGACGCTCGAGGTCGGGCTCGGCGGCACCGGGTCCTATGTGCTGCAGGTGACGGCGACTCCAGTCGACGTCGGCCCGGACGCCGGCCGCGCCTTCATCCTCGTCTTCCACGACATCACCCAGCTCAAGCGGCTGGAGCGCATGCGCCGCGACTTCGTCGCCAACGTCTCGCACGAGGTGCGGACGCCCCTGGCGGCGATCGCCGGCTACACGGAGACCCTGCTGGCCGGCGCCGTCGACGATCCGGAACGCGCCCGGCATTTCCTCGGCATCATCGAGCGCCACGCCGAGCGGCTGGGGCGCCTGGTCAACGACCTGTTGACGCTCTCCGATCTCGAGCTCGGCCGCACCGAGCTGCACCGCACGGCGGTGGACGCGGGCACCATCGTGCAGGCGGCGTTCGAAGTGCTGCACGGACGCGCCGAGCAGGGCGGCGTGAGCCTGGTCGAGGAGATCGCCCCCGACATGCCGGCGCTCGATGCCGACCAGGATCGGCTGGAGCAGGCAGTGCTCAATCTGGTCGACAACGCCATCAAGTACACGCCGCCCGGCGGGCAGGTGACGGTGCGCACGCGCCCCCTGGCGCTGCGCGACGTGCCGGAGGTGCTGCGCCGCGACGATCGCACCAGCTTCTGCGAGCTGGTGGTTGCCGATACCGGCGTCGGCGTGCCGCCCGAGGACCTGCCGCGCCTGACCGAGCGCTTCTATCGCGTCGACAAGGCGCGGTCGCGCCAGCTCGGCGGCACCGGTCTCGGGCTCGCCATCGTCAAGCACATCATCCAGGCCCACGGCGGCACGCTGCAGATCAGCAGCGAGCTGCATCACGGCACGACGGTGCGCCTGGTCCTGCCGGCGCACGACGCCCAGCGCGTCGAGCTCTCCGAACGAGCGCTCCGCTCGGCGTAGCTCCCGCTCCCCGCCTGCCCGCGCCCTCGGCCCTGGCGGCGAGGGCGCAAGGGCGAGGGCGGGGCGAGAGGCAGCAGCGATTACGGCAGGCGGACCGTGCAGGTGCAGCCGGCCACGCCGCCGCCGCCCTGGGCGCAGCTCAGAACGGCGCAGGAGACGTCGGCGAGCGTCGGCGCCGGGGATCCGCTGCAGCGATCGAAGGTGGCGGTGAAGAGCTGGCCGAGTGGCGTGTTGCGCGAGATCAGCACCTGCACCGCGTAGTCCTTGTCATTGGGGGTGAAGGCCTGCGGCACCGGCGCTGGCGCGACGATGCGCTGGCGGACGGTGGTCGCGGTGCCGGTCCCGGGCAGGCTCAGCTTGGTGCTGTTGTACCCCAGCAGCACGGTCGCGGTGGTGGGCTGGAAGCCGGTCGGCTGCACCAGGTCGACGATGAACGCCTCGGTCGGCGATCCCGGGGCGTTGCACGGTCCGATGACGCAGTCGGCGGCGCAGCTCTCGCAGGTCTCGCCGGGTTCGAGGACGCGGTTGCCGCAGACGGCGCCGCTGCCGCCGGTCGGCGTCGCGGTGGCGGTGAAGGTGGCGCTCGGCAGGCCGGTGGCGGTGAAGGTGGTCGTCGGTGTCGCGCTGGCGGCCGCCGGCGACGTGGGCAGCGCGGTTGGGGTGAAGACCGGCGAGGCGGTGAACGTGGCGGTGATCGCGATCGTGTCGGTCGGGATGGCGGTCGCGGTGTGGGAGGCGGTGGCTGGCGCGGTCGCGGTGTGGGAGGCGGTCGCGGCCGCGGTGGACGTGTTGGTTGCCGGCGGCGTGACGGTCGCGGTCGGGGGAATCGCTGTCGCGGTGGACGTCAGCGTCGGGATGACCGCTGTGGTGGTCGCCGTGCGGGTGGGTGGGCTGGTCGGGGTGCGGGTCGCCGTGGGCGGCGACGACGCGGTGTTCGTGGGCGCCGCGGTGCCGGTCGCCGTCGGCGCGCTGGTGCGCGTCGCGCTGGCCAACGGGGGCGCGGTCGCCGTCGCGGTCGGTGCCGCCGCGGCGGGCGTGCGGGTGCGGGGGATGTAGACGCTGATCGACGAGTCGCCGCCGCAGGCGGCGGCGAGCAGCGCCAGCGCCACGAGTCCGACCGCGCCGGTGGCGCGGCTCCCTTGCCATTGCATTCGCATGTGTCCCCCTCGTGACGTCCCTCAGGGCAGCGCGACGGCGCAGGTGCAGCCGCGCAGACGTCCGCCACCCTCGGCGCAGGCTTCGACGCGGCAGCTCAGGTCGCCGAGCTGCGGCGCCGGGGCGCCGGCGCAGGTATCGAGCTCGACGTCCAGCAGCGGGCCAGCCGGCAGGCCGCCCTGCCGCGAGACGACGACGCGCAGGCCATAGCCGAGGTCGTTGACGAAGACCTGGGCGTCCGCCTGTCGCGGCTTCACCCGGGCGCGCACGGAGGGCGCGTCCTTCTCTCCGGGGAGACCGAGCACGTTCTGGCGCGCGGTGACCAGCACGGTGACGGCGCCGACGCTCTCGAAGCCGGATTGAGGAGTCAGGTCCACGGTGACGGTGCGCCGTCCCGTCCGCTCGCATGGGAACGGCTGGCAGTCGGCCGCGCAGGTGTCGCAGGTTTCGTCGGCGCCGAGCAGGTGATCGCCGCACGCCGATCGCGGCGTGGCGGATGCGCCGCCGTTGGCGGCGGCCGGCAGCGCGCCGGTCGCGGCAGGCGCCGGTCCACCGGCGGCGAGAAGGGTGAGCACCGCGGCGACGGACAACAACGCGGGGCGCGGGTTCGTGGGGATCATGGACGTCCTCGTGAGATCATGGCTGGGCGGTGACGAGGCAGCGGCAATCGCCGATCGTTCCGCTGGCATCGGCGCAGCGGACGATGATGCACGACAGGTCGTCGACCGTCGGGGCCGGCGCGTCGCTGCATCCGTCGAAGCGGGCCGTGGCGAAGGGGCTGGGGGCCGCTGGCAGGCCGCTGGCCCGCACGCTGCCGATGTCGACGGCGTAGTCGCGGTCGTTGACGATGAACGTGGTCGGCGGCGGCGGCGCGAAGCGGACGCGCTGGCGGACGCTGACGTCGTTGCCGCTACCGGGGATGCTGATGACGCTACTGCGGTACGCGAGCTCGACCGCCGCATCGGTCGGCGCCCGGCTGCCGGCGAAGGCGATCGCGAAGGTGAAGGTCGCGCCGCTCGGCGTGCAGGCGGCGACCTCGCAGTCGGCCGGGCACGCGGCGCAGGTCTCGCCCGGTTGCAGGAGGCCGTTGCCGCAGCTCGACGGCGGCAGGGTCGCGGTCGGCGACGCGGTGGGGGTGTTGGTCGGCGTCCGCGTCGCGGTCATCGTCGGCACGACCGGCGTCGGGGTGAAGGCGGGACCGCAGCGGGAGAGGTCGAAGGCGTCGCAGGTGCTGGCGCAGCCGGGGAAGCCGTTGCTGCCGGGTGCGTAGCCGAGGTTGTCGCAGTTGGCGAAGCCGATGTTGGTGCCGTCGCACACCTCGACCCCGGCCTCGATCGCGCCATCGCCGCAGCGCGCAAACCGACAGACGCCGGTGCAGGCATCGGTGTCGATGGTGTTGCCGTCGTCGCACTGTTCGCCGGGATCGATGCGGCCGTTGCCGCACAGGGCGAGATCCTGCGACGAGCCGCCGCCGCAGGCGGCGATCAGCGCGGCGAGCAACAGCGGTGCAGCCCAGGTGACGGACGGGCGGAGCGAGCGTGGCAGCGGCGTCGGCATACGGGTGTCTTTGCGGGCGGGGGCGCTGCCCCCGCCCGCCGGGATCATTGGGCCAGGGACAGCGTGCAGGCGATCTTGTCCGCCGGGACGACGTTGAAGTCGGCGTCGCCGCCCTCGCGGACCTTGCAGGTGAAGCTGCTGAGCGGCGGCGCCTGGGTGGCGGCGTCGCAGAGCCGGAACTCGATGGTCGCGGCGACCCCATCGCTGTAACCGACCAGCGTCGGGTCCTCGAGCAGCAGGTTCAGGCCGTAATTGAAGTCCCGTGGCGTGGTCGCGAAGATGTCGGAGGTGATCGCGGCCAGGACCGCCGGGTCGTCGTTCGTCCCCGGCACGTCGACGGTGCCGTCCTTGTAGCGGATGAAGAGGTTGAGCGAGGTGAGGTACACGTCGGGGTCGACGGCGGCGAAGTTGACGTTCAGCCGCAGGGGGCGATTCTGCATCAGCGTGCACGGGGTGACGCAGCAGTTGCTCGGACAGCCGTCGTCGTCGATGCGGTTGCCGTCGTCGCAGGTCTCCGTCTTGGTCAGCACGTCGGGGACGCCGTCGCCGCAGGTGGTCGACGGCCGGGCGCAGATCTCGGAGGTCGGCACCGGAGTGACCGCGCCGGTCGGCGACGTGCTGGGGGTGGGCGTCGGCGTCACCGCGGTGCAACTGCCGAGCGCGTTGTTGACGGCGGCGATGAGCTCGTTGATCGCCACCGTGCCGTCGCCGTTGCCGTCGAACGACGGGCAGGCGGAGACCGGGCTGGAGCCGAGGGCGATGTTGACGCCGGTGATCAGCTCGTTGATCGCCACCGTGCCGTCGCCGTTGCAGTCGCCGGCGCACTGCGCGCCGGCGGGCGCGGCCAGGGCCGTCAGCAGCAGCGCGCCGATGGCGAGCGCCGCCGTAGCAGGGAATCGTGTCGCTGTCGTCATGGGATACCTCCTCGCCATGTGCGTGATCAGAATGAGTACTGGATGCCGGTCGTGAAGGTGACGCCGGTGCGGTAGCGGTTGGTGATCCGCGAGCCCTGCGTCTCCTCGAACACGTCGTTGAGAATGTTCTCGATCCCGAACTTGGTGGAGAACGGGGTGTTGAAGAGGGTCACGTCGCTGAGCCAGACGAAATCGAGCTGGTCGCGGCGCGACGTCTCGATGTCGGGCAGCGGCTTCGAGGGGCCGAACTTCGTCCCCTTGGCGACGATCGCCGAGCCGACGGTGTTGTAGAGCAGGCGGAAGAGGCCCCAGCGGGTGTTGGTGTACTCGAGGGCGGCGTTGACGACGAACGGCGGCTGCGCGACCAGGGGCCCGGAGCCGGGCGCCGGGGCGACGGTCGTGATGTAGCTGGGCGGCGGGGTGTAGCCGCCGCCGTTCTCGGTGATCTTCGCCGTCTGCGACTGATTGATCGCGACGTTGACCAGCAACTGCACGTCGCCGAGGTGCGGCGCCGTCGGGGCCAGCCACGACACCTCGCGCGCCCAGGGCTCGAGGAAGTCGAAGGTCTTCCGTCCCTCGAGCTCGAAGCCGTAGAGCGTGGCGCTGTCGAAATTGACGTAGACGTCGGATACCGAGCCGCCGGCGTCGCGGCCGGTCATCAGCTCGATCGGATTGGTGAGGTCCTTGTAGAAGAAGCCCACCGAGGCGAGCTCCAGCGGGGTGAAGAACCACTCCCAGCGCAGTTCCCAGTTGGTGATGTTGGCGGTCTGCAGGGTCGGGTTGCCGCGCAGCGAGCGTTCGCCGGGCAGGGTGGTGAAGTTGACCGGCGTGAGCTCGCGGAACTCCGGCCGCGACAGCGTCTGGCTGAAGGCGGCGCGGAGGTTCATGTCCTCGCGCGGCGTGTAGACGACGCTGACGCCGGGCAGCGGGTCGACGTTGTTGAGGGAGCTCGCCACCGTCCCGTGGCCGCGCAGGAAGCCGTCGGTGGCGATGTGCGAGTACTCGAGACGCACGCCGCCGATGAAACGCAGGCGATCCTTCACCAGCGGCACGTCGACCATGCCGTAGCCGGCGGCGATCTCCTGGTTGGCATCGAACGGCTCGTAGCTGAGACGGGCGAAGCGCAGCGGGCCGCTGGTCGAGTAGTTCTTCGGCACCATGATCGAATCGGGCGGCTGCGTCAGGTCGAGGCGCTCGGGGTGCAGGCCGGTCCCGGTGGTGTAGAACACCTGGTACAGGAACGTCCGGTCGCGCAGGGCGTAGTTGAGACCGGCCTTGAGCTTGCCGTCGAGACCGCGCCACGCGTCGGTGAAGGGCAGGGCGGTTTTGAACGGGACGATGCCGTCGACGTAGTAGTCCTGCAGGAACTCGTCCAGGGACGTCCAGACGCGCTGCGGGCTGAGCGAGACGCGGATCACCTCGAGCCGCGGCGGCTGCGGCGGGATGCTGTTGTAGTCGTAGTACTTGGCGTCCGGGATCTGCTGCGACGACGGCGCCCACGAGGCGCGCCAGTCGAGGTCGATCCAGGAGAAGTGGTGCAGGCCCTCGAGGGCGCCGAAGCCGAGCTGATTGGCGGTGTAGCTGCTCGAGGTGGCGAACTGCTTGACGCCGGCGAGGTCGTGGATGTCCTCGCCCATGCCGGTCTGCACCTCGTTGGTCGCCTGCCGGTTGACCAGGCCGCGGGCGAGGATGCGGTGGTTGGCGTCGATGGTGTACTGCGACGAGAGCAGGGCGCCGAGCTCGGTTTTGAAGTCGCTGACGTCGTACGTGAAGATGTTGCCGGTGTTGTCCTCGATCTGGTCGTCGGAGGTGTAGGAGTTGTTGACCTGATTGCGGTGCACGCTGAAGTCCCAGCCGTAGGTGCCGGCCAGCGCGAAGCCGAAGGGCCCCCAGGTGTCGCCGATCGATCCGTCGAAGCTGAAGTTCGGCGGTGCCGTGCCGGAGGTGATGTTCCAGTTGTCCGCCAGGCTGCCGATGACCGACCGCATCTGGGTCGTGGTCAGGACCGGCGGCGGCTGCGGGTTGGGATTGTTGGGGAAGACGCTGAACGTGCCCGGCTGCTGGCGCGGGCCGTCGCCGAAGGTCAGCCAGTCGACCGGATACCCGTCGTAGGTGTCGTAGCTCTGGAAGGTGGTCTCGGTGTTGAACTTCAAGGAGGTGTTCAGCGACCACTCGAATTCCTCGGGCGGTTTCGCGAGCTTGATGTCGACCAGGCCGCCGGCGAAGTCGCCGGGCAGATCGGGCGTGTAGGTCTTGATGATGTTCAGCGCCTCGATGAAGTCGGCGGGGAAGATGTCGAGCGGGACGATGCGGCGGTTGGGATCGGTGCTGGGCAGGCGGCTCCCGTTCAGCAGCGCCGCGCTGTAGCGTTCGGTGAGGCCGCGGACGACGATGTACTTGTTGTCGCGCGTGGTGACCGACGGCGCGCGGGTGACCACCTCGGCGGCGCTGGAGTCGGTGGTCTTGGAGATCGCCTCGTGGCCGAGGCTGTCGCCGACCGTCGTCGCGTCCTTGCGCTGCTGGAGCTGGGTCGCCTCGCTGGCCTCCTTGACCACCCCGGTGACCTCGACGAGCTGTTTCGACGGCGTCGTCGCTTCCTCCTTGGGGCGCAGCTTGGCGGTGGCGCCGATCGCCTTGCCGGCGACGACGGTCAGCTTCTGGATCGTGACCGGCTCGTGCTTGTCCGCGGTCGCCTTCACGGCATGGGTCCCCGGCTCGACGTCCAGCCGCGCCTTGCCCTCGGCGTTGGTCTCCGCCTTGATGTGCGGCTGGCCCACGATCTCGACGGTGGCGCCGCGGAGCGGCGCGCCGCTGGTCTCATCGACCACCTTGACGATGATGGCGCCGCGCCCGCGCGCATGTTCCGCCGCGACCGGCTCGGCGCCGACGGCGCGGGATGCCATCAGCACCAGCATCAGGACGACCGCGCACCGCGCCCACCACGCACCTTCCCCCCAGCCGCGCTGCATTCGGATCGTGGTCTCCTGATCGGGACAAGCGAATAGTGCGTGCGTCGTCGCCGCGACCCGGCCGGTGAGTCCCCCTTATTGAATGGCCGCGCCGCGGTGGAACAGATCGTTCCGTTGATCGTCGTGGGCGGTCTTCTAGTGCGCCCACTGTTTTCCGCCCGTGACGCGTTCGTGAAGGTTCGATGACAAGGCGGGCGCGGCGTGGCGGCGCCCGCCATCACACAGACATCACGCCCGGGTAAACGTCCCGTAATCTTGGCTCGCTAAGCACCGTGGCGCGGCGCAGCAGAGGCGCCGCCCACACGCGACAGCGAAGCTGCCTTGAATCTTTCACACGCGGGAAAACGGTTCGTCACGCGGCGCCGGCTAGGCTCGCGCCCGTGACGTGGAGCACGCGAGATGCCGCGCGCCGGGCGAGCCCGCGCGCGCGACCACGCCAATCGGAACGGGGGGCCGAACGGACCATGCCGGCGCGGCCGGAGAAAGGAGGGGGGCGGCGACCAGACCCACCGGTCGTCGACGTCACTGGAGGAGTAGAGGCCTGAACACCCTGGTCAAGGCCCACCGCGCATCCGGTTCGGAGCCAGCGATGCGCGGCGGGGTCCCCAACCGCGCAGTCGCCCGCGCTGAGGGCGGCTGCGGAGAGCGGAAGGAGATCGCGAGATGTACCAAATCACCATGTTCCGTCAAACGCGGATCGCGGCGCTGGCCGCGGCCGTCGTGGCGCTGGGCGCGACGGTCGCCGGCGCCCAGAACGTTCCGAAGTGCCAGGGCGCCATCGTCAAGGGCGCCCAGGGCTACGCCAGCGCCCGCGTCAAGGCGCTGCAGAAGTGCGAAGAGGGCCGGCTGACCGGCAAGATCACCACCACCTGTGCCGCGGATGCGAAGACGCAGGCCGGCATCAGCAAGGCGGCCGACAAGCTGTCGGCGGCGATCAGCAAGGCCTGCACCGGCGTCACCGTGTCCGACCTCGGCCTGGCGAACAAGGTCAACCGCTGCAGCGGCGGCCTGTTCGACGGCGACTACTGCGCGACCGATTCGCAGTGTCCCGGCGAGTGCGTCGGCGGCTCCAAGGACGGCGAGTGGTGCACCAGCAACGGCAACTGCCCTGGCGGCGCCTGCAGCGGCCCCACCCCGGGGACCTGCGCGCAGGTCAGCCTCTGCCCGGCCTTCCTCAACGACAAGCTGCCTGGGAACTGTGCCGCGGCGCTGACCTCGCCGGCCGACGTCGGCACCTGCCTGACCTGCACGACGGCGCAGAAGATCGACGCCGTGATCGGCACCTTCTACGGCTCGCTGCTGCCGGCCAGCGCCGACAAGGCGGTGCTGAAGTGCCAGAAGGACATCGGCAAGCGGACGGCCGCCTACTTCGACGCCGTCGAGAAGGCGCTGTCGAAGTGCCAGCAGGCGGTGATCAAGGCCGGCTCCGGGAGCTGCCCGGACGGCAAGACCAGCGCCGCGATCAGCAAGGCGGCGGACAAGCTCGATGCCGCCCTCGCCAAGAGCTGCGCCGATGCGGCGAAGATCAGCGGCGGCGCGCGTCCGAGCCAGATCCTGGGCCAGTCGCCGCGCTTCGGCGCCTGCCCGCTGGCCAACACCCAGACCTCGGCCGGCCTCTCGGGCACGCTCGCCTGCCTGGCGACCAACGCCGCCACCTGCGACGTCGGCCTGAGCGTCGGCGACGTGTCGTGCTCGACCGCGCTCTGCGGCAACGGCCAGATCGACGCCGGCGAGACCTGTGACGACGGCAACACGGTGGCCGACGCCGGCGTCGGCCCCGATGACATCTGCCCGCCGGATTGCAGCGTCGCCGCCTGCTCGCCGAGCGGCACGCAGTCGGTCACGGTCCAGCTCACCACCAGCACGCCGCTGGTCAGCGCCCTGGTGCTGGTCGGCTACGACGACGCCAAGGTCAGCATCCCCGGCATCGGCGACGGCCCGGCGGTGCTCGCCAGCGTCACCTCGGGCGTGTTCGCCACCAGCCCGCGCGACACCGACACGGCGGTGCGCATCAACCTCGAGGACCCGACCCTCACCGGCGTCGGCTCGGGCGCCGCGGCGACGGTGACGTTCACCAAGTGCACCGGCACGCCGGTCACGGCGGCCGATTTCAACTGCATCGTGGTCAGCGCCGGCGACGCGAATTTCGCCGAGGTCTTCGGCGCGACCTGCGCCGTCACCGTTCCGTGATCCGACGAGAAGGCAAGGAGACCTGAGATGAAGCAATTCACCAAGGTGATCGTCCTCGCCAGCCTGGCGCTGGCGACCGCCGGCGCCCGGTCCGCCTTCGCGGCCGCCGCCTGCGGCAACCTCAACAACGACGCGTCGGGGGTGACCTCGACCGACGTCACCATCCTCGGCCAGTGCGCCGCCGGCTCGTGCCCGACCATCAGCGGCGCCGGCATCTGCGGCACCGGCAACGCGCTCGACTGCGGCGACATCGTCAAGGACGGCGTCGTCGACGCCCTCGACGTCGACGCCCTGCGCATCCACGTCACCGGCGGCGATCCGTTGTACGACATCTGCAACGGCCCCGGGCCCAACATCTCCTGCCCGGGTGGCACCGTGACGCTCGGCTCCCCGAACCCGCAGGCCATCACCAGCAGCCAGACCTGGCCGAAGACCTGCAAGGTCATCCTCGGCGGCCTGGTGACGATCGAGACCCCGCCGGGCGCTCCGGCCACCGTCCTCACCATCGAGCCCGGCAGCGTGGTGCGTGGCGCGCTCGGCACCACCACCGCCAACCCGTCGGCGCTGATCTTCGAGCAGGGCTCGCGCATCGACGCCAACGGCGACCCCGCCAACCCGATCATCTTCACCAGCAATGGCACGCCGACGACGCGCCTGAAGGGTGACTGGGGCGGCGTGGTCTTCAACGGCCGCGGCACGGTCAATGGCCCGGGGTGCAACTTCACTTCCGAAGGCCTGCCGTTCAGCTTCGGCGGCTGCGAGGCGGACTACAATGCCGGCCGCGCCACCTACATCCGCGTCGAGTTCGCCGGCCTGACCTTCACGCCGAACAACGAGCTGAACCTGTGGACGATGAACGGCCTCGGCACCCAGACCCGCATGTCCTACATGGAGGCGGTCAACGGCTCCGACGACTGCTTCGAGTGGTTCGGCGGCACCTCCAACCATGACCACCTGGTCACCGCCGCCTGCGCCGACGATGCCCTCGACTACCAGCTCGGCTTCACCGGCACCGTCCAGCACGCCGTGTACATCCAGAACGGCATCCAGACAGACACCGGCGCCGATTCGCGCGGCATCGAGGCCGACAACAGCGAGTTCGACAACCTGGCGACGCCGATCTCCAATCCGGCCTTCTGCAACGTCACCCTGGTCGGCGCCCAGAACCAGGCCGGCCGCAACGACGGCTCGGATTCCGGCGTCTTCCTTCGCCGCGGCACCTACGGCCAGTTCGCCAACTTCCTGGTGACCGCCTTCGCCGACAACTGCACCGAGCTGCGCGACACGGCGACCACCAATGGCGCCTGCGTCGACGCCAACGCCGACGGCATTCCCGAGGCGCTCACCGGCAACCTGGTGATCCGCAACAGCGTCATGTACGGCTGCGGCTCCTGTGCCGACTCGGGCGGCGCGCCGTACGAGATCGCCAAGGACGGGGATCCGGGGAACACCGGCGACGCGAACGCCGGCGTCTGCAACGAGACCCTGGCGGCCACCCCGGGGAAGAACTGCGACACCGAGAGCTGGTACGCGCTCCTCCCCGGCAACGCCAATGTGAACGGCGTCCCGCCGACCACGACCTTCAACAACGCGGCGGCCAACATCGACCAGTACCCGGCGATCGACAACACCGGCTGCACGGCGGCGGGCGTGCCCTTCACCTGCTGCAGCGGCGCCGGGACCGGCTCGTGCCGCGCCCTGTGGGATCCGCGGCCCGTGTTCGCGGGGCCGGTGCCGGCGGCCTATGCGTGCCCCAGTCTCAACGCGGTCATGGTGCCGACCACGTATCTGGGCGGCGTGAACCCCGCGGCGTCCTGCACCACGACCGGCGCCTCGCCGGCGTGCGACTGGATGAGCAAGCCGTGGATTGAGTTCAACATCAACTGATCGAGCGCGTTCGGTCGCGCGCGTCTCACCGGAGGGGGTGGCTGCCGCAGCCACCCCCTCCGCCATTTGTCGGCGACCAACCAAGGAGATCCCCGTGTTCCATCGTCATCGTATCGTCCGAGCCGTCGCGGCCTGTTGCCTGCTCGCCGCGCCATCGCTGCTGCACGCCGCCGAGGTGCCGACGCCGAGCCCGGCGCCGGTGCCGACGGTGTGGAGCGGCGAGCGGCCGCCGTTCGGGTTCACGGGCGGCGCCGAGTCGACGGAGGCGCTCCTCGATCAGTTCCTCGCCGCGATCACCGCCGGGGATCTCGAGGCGTTGCACCGCCTGCGGGTCACCAAGGAGGAATACGGCGCCATCATCGTGCCGGGCATGACGCCGAAGGGGCAGCCGCCGCGCACGACGTTCGAGAAGGTCAACACGGTCTTCTTCGGCATGCTCGACAGCCGCAGCCGCTACGCGGCGAAGGCCCTGGTCGATCGCTTCCAGGGCAAGCGCATCGTCAGCCGTCAGGTGACGTTCAGCAAGCCGACGCAGGAGTGGGCGTGGTACACCGCCCGCGGCGAGCTGCGGCTCGTCGTGGTCGACGATCAGGGCGAGTCCTACGAGTTGAAGAGCGGCTGGATCGCCGACGTCGACGGGCGCTACAAGTTCATCGCCTTCAACTGGGACAACTGAGCCGCGCCAGGCGGCGCGGCCGCCGTCCCGCGCTGGCGGTGGCGGGGGATCTCCGCTAGTCGGTGCGCTCACGAGGGGAATTCGCGGTGAGCCGATCCGTGCGCTGGCGTCGTTGGGTGTTGTTGGGTGGGCTCGTGCTCGCCGTCGGAATTCTCGCCGGCCGCCATTGGCTGAGCGGGCGTGGGGTGGCGGCCGACAGTTGGGTGCTGCTCGACCTGGAGGGCGGCTATGCGGAGGAGGTGACCGACGCGCCGCTCGCCCGGCTGCTCGGCGAGCCGTCGATGTCGCTGCTCGATCTGCTGCTGACGATTCGCGACGCCGGCGAGGATCCGCGCGTCGCCGGCCTGGTGGTGCGCATTCGCCCCCTCGCCATCGGCTGGGGCAAGGCGCAGGAGATCCGCGCCGCGCTCGACAAGTTCCGGACGTCGGGCAAGCCGCTGCACGCCTACCTCGAGCTCGAGCTGAGCGGCGGCTCGATGGAGTACTACGTCGCCAGCGTCGCCGACCGCATCCACGTCCCGCCGGGCGCCGCGGCGCCGGTCACCGGCCTGCTGGCGCAGTACGTCTTCCTCGGCGGGGTCTGGGAGAAGCTCGACGTCGACATGCAGGTGCTGAAGATCCGCGAGTACAAGACCGCCGGCGACATGCTCTCCGAGAAGACCATGACGCCGTGGCACCGCGAGATGGCCAACTCGCTGCTCGACAGCATGTACGAGCAGTTGGTCACCGCGATCGCCGAGAGTCGCAAGCTCGAGCCGGCGGCGGTGCGGACGATCATTGACGGCGGTCCGGCGACCCCTGGCGAGCTGCGCGATGCCGGGCTGGTCGACGATGCCCAGTTTCTCGACGAGCTGCGGCTGGCCCTGGTCGGCGCCGACGGCAAGTGGCTGGCGGGCGACGACTATGCCGCGGCCCGCCGCCCCTTGCCCGGGGCGCCGTCGGTGCGCCAACGCATGGCGGTCATCTACGGCGTCGGCACCGTCACCAGCGGCGAGAGCGAGACGCGGCCCGGCGGCGGCGACGGGACGATGGGCGCCGACACCCTGATCGAGGCCTTTCGCGATGCCGCCGAGGACGACGCCGTGTCGGCTATCATCTTCCGCATCGACAGCCCCGGCGGCTCGGCGCTGGCCGCCGATCTGATCTGGCAGGCGGCGCACGCGGCGCGCGAGAAGAAACCGGTGATCGTGTCGATGTCCGACGTCGCCGCCTCCGGCGGCTACTACGTCGCGGCGCCGGCGACCCGCGTCCTCGCCGATCCTGGAACGATCACCGGCTCGATCGGCGTCGTCCTGGCGAAGCCCAACATCCGCGGCCTGCTCGGCAAGCTGGGGATCAACACCGTCGAGCTGCAGCGCGGCGAGATGGCGTCGATGCTGTCGCTCACCGAGAGCTTCACGCCCGCGCAGCTCGCCCGGCTCAACGCCACCATGGAGGCCGTCTACGACCTGTTTCTCGACCGCGTCGCCAGCGGCCGGGCGTTGGAGAAGGCGCAGGTGAACGAGATCGGCCGCGGTCGCGTGTGGACCGGCGCGCAGGCGCTGGAGCGCGGCCTGGTGGACGAGCTCGGCGGCTTCTTCGGCGCCATCAACGCGGCCAAGAAGGCGGCCGGCATCCCGGTCGACGAGCGCGTCGCGTTGACGTTCTACCCGGCGCAGAAGTCGATTCTGACCCGTCTCGCCAAGGCGCTCGGCGGCCGTCTGCTGGCGCAGGCGCCGCCGTGGTGGCGGCAGATCGAGCGCGCCACCGTCGCCTGGCAGTTTCCCGCCGGCAGTGTCCTGACGCTGATGCCGGAGCAGATCACCATCCACTGAGGAGGAGTCCCATGACGCTGCGACGTGCCCTGGCCCAGGGACTGATCCTGCTCGGTAGCTGGTTGCTGGTGCAGGTGCCGGCGAAGGACGAGCACCTCGACGACCCCGGGAGCAACCTGCCGCCGATCGCGAGCTTCACGGTCGTGAAGCAGTTCGATTCGGCCGGCGATTGCGAAGCCTACCGCGACTTCACCCTGCAGGACGGCGCCTACGCGGGGTCGGATGCGATGATGGATCAGGCGTCGCAGCTCCGCTGCGTGGCCGCCACCTCGCTGACGCCGGGCGCCGACCCCACCCCGTCGGCGGCGACGCCGAAGCCCTGAGCCCGCTCGCGCGGCCGGCCGTGCGGGCCAGCCGCGCTCGCGCTCACTCGACCGTCACCCCCCGCCAGAAGGCGACGTAGCCGGCGATCTGCGACGCCGCCTGCTTCGGGGTCGGGTAGTACCACGCGGCGTCCGCGTTCACCTGGCCGTCGACGACGACGTCGTAGTAGCTGGCCACGCCCTTCCAGCCACAGACGGTGTGGGTCTGGCTCGGCCGCAGGTATTCGTGGTGGATCGCGTCGGGCGGGAAGTACTGGTTGCCCTCGACCACCAGGCAGCGGTCGCTCTCGGCGAGGATGGCGCCGTTCCAGATCGCGCGTGGCATGACGACCTCCTGATGATCAACAGCCTACCCGTGATCGCCGACCCGGAACACCACCGCGCCGGGCTCAGGCGTCGGCGATGCCGAGCCGCTTCATCATCCGGTAGAGCGTCGTGCGCTCGATGCCGAGCGCCTGGGCGGCGGCGGCGCGGTTGCGGCCGGCAGCGGCGAGGGCGGCGCGGATGCGAGCCGCGGCGGCGCGGTCGAGGCACTCCTGCAGCGTGCCGTCGGCGGCGGTGAGCGGGGTGGCGCGGGCGGGCGCGTCCTCGAGGAGCAGGTCCTCGGGCATGATCTCCTCGCCGCGGGCCAGCACGACGGCGCGTTCGACGGCGTTCTCGAGCTCGCGCACGTTGCCCGGCCAGCGGTGCGCGGCGAGCGCTGCCAGGGCGTCGGGCCCGAAGCGCAGGGTGCGGCCCGCCTCGCCCGCGAAGCGCTCCAGGAAACGCTCGGCGAGCGGCAGCACGTCCTCGCGCCGCTCGCGCAGCGGCGCGAGGGGCACGGGGATGACGTTGAGGCGGAAGAACAGGTCCTCGCGGAAACGGCCGGCGGCGACCTCGTCGCGCAGGGCGCGATTGGTGGCGGCGACGATGCGGACGTCGAAGCGCCGCGGCGTCGTGCCGCCGACCCGCAACACCTCGCTCTCCTGCAGGACGCGCAGCAACTTGGCCTGGAAGTCGAGGCTGACCTCGCCGATCTCGTCGAGGAAGAGCGTGCCGCCGTCGGCGCGCTCGAAACAGCCGGCGCGTGCCGTCACCGCGCCCGTGAAGGCGCCCTTCTCGTGCCCGAACAGCTCGCTCTCCAGCACCCCCTCGGCGAATGCCTTGCAGTTCACGGCGACGAACGGCCGGGCGACGCGCTCGCTCCAGAAGTGGAGGAGGCGCGCCACCAGCTCCTTGCCGGTACCGCTCTCGCCCTGCACCAGCACGGTGGCGCGGCTGGGCGCGACGCGGCGGATCAGCGCCAGCAGCTCGCGGCTGCGCGGACTCTCGGCGACCATGCCGTCCGGCGCATACCGGCTGCCGACCGCCTGCCGCAGCCAGCGGTTCTCGCGCGTCAGGCGGGAGAGGTCGAGGGCGCGGGCGACCAGCGCCCGCAGCTCGTCGTTGTCGAAGGGCTTGGTCACGTAGTCGAACGCGCCGTCGCGCATCGCCGCCACCGCCGAGGGCACGCTGCCGTGGGCGGTCAGGAGGATCACCGGCAGGTCGGGGCGGGCGGCGTGCAGGCGGCGCAGCAGCTCCAGTCCGTCCATGTCGGGCATGCGGAGGTCGCTGACGACGACGTCGGCGCCGCCGGATTCGACCGCCGCCAGCGCCTCGGCCGCGCTGCCGCACTGCGCGCAGACGTGGCCGTCGCGCTCGAGCGCCATGGCGACCACCGCCGCCATGCGCGGCTCGTCATCGACGATCACGATGCGCGCGGCCATGGCTCGGTTTACCCGTCCGGCCGCCACGATGCCACGCATCGCCATCGAGTGGCGGCGCTTATGTGCCCAATTGGCTGGCCCGTGCCCAGATTCTGAGCAGCAGCGTCATCAGCGGTCCGTCGCGGTGCTCGGCGAACGCAGTCCGCTCCGGAGTCGTCCGCGAGTGGCATTCCCGTTGCTCAGACGCCTGCCATCAGCGCCTCGCGTCGCGGCCGCACGCCGACGCGCGTCGCAATCAAAAGAGGAGGGGTTCCATTGTCACGACTCGCGGCGCGGGGGCGCCGGTCGAGGCTCGTTCGATGGGGAGACATGCCATGAAGAAGGAGCGGCGATGAAGAAGGTCGAGGCGATCGTCAAGCCTTTCAAGCTCGACGAGGTGAAGGAAGCCCTGGGCCGACAAGGCATTCAGGGCATGACCGTGTCCGAGGTGAAGGGCTTCGGGCGGCAGAAGGGGCACACGGAGCTGTACCGCGGCGCCGAATACGTCGTGGACTTCCTGCCCAAGATCAAGATCGAGCTCCTCGTGGATGACAAGGACGCCACCCGGGCGTGCCAGATCATCGAGGAGACCTGCAAGACGGGACGCATCGGTGACGGCAAGATCTTCATCCTGCCGATCGAAGAGGTGATCCGCATTCGCACCGGCGAGCGCGGGTCCGAGGCGGTGTGACATGGCGGCGATGCCACGCACCATCCAACCACCACGCGAGGGGAGGAGCATGGTGAACACCATCAATCATCGGGTACTCACGGTCCTGCGGCCGGCTCTACGGATCGGCGCCTGGGCGGGGCTGGCGTTGCTGTTGTTGCATGCGCTGCCGGCCGGCGCGCAGGAAGGCGAGGCGGCGGATCCGATCGCCGAATTGCTGGCGACGCCGAAGGTCATCACCGACACGCTGTGGGTGATGATCACCGCCATGCTGGTCTTCTTCATGAACCTCGGCTTCGCCATGGTCGAGAGCGGCCTCTGCCGCGCCAAGAACGCGGTCAACATCCTGGCCAAGAACTTCATCGTCTTCGGCGTGTCCTCGTTGGCCTTCCTGATCATCGGCTGGGGGCTGATGTTCGGTGACGGCAACAGCTTCGTCGGCACCAGCGGCCTGTTCTTCGTCGGGGGCGCGGACAACAGCCCGGCGAGCGCCGACGCCTACTCGGGAGTCTACTCGTCGATCTCGTGGGCGACCGTGCCGCTGTGGTGCAAGTTCTTCTTCCAGCTCGTCTTCGCCGGCACCGCCGCCACGATCGTCTCCGGCGCGGTGGCGGAACGGATCAAGTTCCTCTCGTTCACGGTGTTCTGCTTCGTGATCGTCGGCCTGATCTACCCGGTGACGGGGCACTGGATCTGGGGCGGCGGCTGGCTCGCCGGCATGGGCTTCTGGGACTTCGCCGGCTCGACCGTCGTCCACTCGGTGGGCGGCTGGGCGGCGCTGGCCGGCATCCTGTTGCTCGGCCCCCGGATCGGCAAGTACTCGAAGGACGGCAAGACGCTGCCGATCCCGGGCCACAACATGACCTCGGCGACCATCGGCGTGTTCGTCCTCTGGCTGGGCTGGTTCGGGTTCAACCCCGGCTCGACGATGGCGGCCGACGCCCGCGCCATCGCCCACATCGCGGTGACGACCAACACCGCCGCCGCGGCGGCGTCCCTGAGCGCGTTGGTCGCCTCGATCGTCCTGCTCGGCAAGCCGGACCTGTCGAT
Source organism: bacterium (assembly GCA_019637795.1). Classification (NCBI taxonomy): domain Bacteria; species bacterium. The sequence goes on from JAHBUY010000010.1 coordinate 107,725, forward strand.
GATCCTCAACGGCTGCCTGGCCGGCCTGGTGGCGATCACCGCCCCCTGCGCCTGGGTGAGCGTCGGCAGCTCGCTGATCATCGGCGTGATCGCCGGCGTCCTGGTCGTGGGCGCGGTGCTCTTCTTCGATCGCGTGCATCTCGACGACCCGGTCGGCGCGCTGTCGGTCCACCTCGTCAACGGCGTCTTCGGCACGCTCGCCGTCGGACTGTTCGCCGATGCGGCGGCGGCGCCGGTGACCGGTCCGGCCAACGGCCTCTTCTTCGGCGGCGGATTCGCCCAGCTCTGGGCGCAGATCGTCGGGGTGGCCACGGTCGGCGGGTACACCCTGGGGGTCTCGCTGGTGGCCTTCGCGGTGATCAAGGCGGTGATGGGTCTGCGGGTCTCGGCGGAGGAGGAGATCGAGGGCCTGGATGTGGGCGAGCACGGCAACAGCGCCTACCCCGACTTCCAGACGGTCACCGTCGGCAGCGGTCTCATCCCGTCCTCCGGTTCCATGCGTCCGCCGGGCGGCGAGGCGGTCTATGCCCATGCGGCGGCCAAGCTGACCACCTCCTGATCCATCCCCAGACCGTCGCACGCGGAGGTGCGGTGGCGGTGGTTGCGCGGCGGGCCCGGCGCGTCGATGAGACGCGCCGGGCTCTTTTTTTTCGCCGCCCCGCGGCGTCGCCAACCTGGGCGCGTGGCGGAGGCGACAGGTGGCGCGGCGCGTGACCGCACCACCCGACGCCAACGCTGAACAGAAGCTGAGCACCGGCGCCTCGCGCCGGATCGATCCGCGCGCCAGCGTGTCCGACTCCGCTGCTGGCACAGGGCGTGCATCACGATGCGCGATCTGGAGGGAGGCGGTGATGGGCGACGATGCATTCTACGAACGGTTGTCGGCGCTGGATCAGACGTTCCTGGCATTCGAGACGGCGAACGCGCCGATGCACGTGGCGCTGACCGGGATCTTCGATCCCGGCTCGCTCGCCACCGACGACGGCGGCGTCGACATCGGTCGCATCCGTCGCCACATCGCCTCGCGCCTGCGCTTCATCCCGCGCTACCGCCAGCGGGTGGTCACGCTGCCGCTGCTCAACGACGTCGTCTGGATCGACGACGACCGCTTCGACCTCGGCTACCACGTGCGCCACGCCAGCCTGCCGCGGCCCGGCGGCAAGCGGCAGTTGCAGCGGCGCTGCGCCGAGATCCTCGAGCGTCCCCTCGATCGCCGGCGGCCGCTGTGGGAGCTGTGGATCATCGAAGGGCTGGAGGGGGGCGGCTTCGCCATGGTGGCGAAGGTGCACCACTGCATGGTCGACGGCATCGCCGGCATCGATCTGCTGGCGGCGCTGCTCGGCACCGAGCCGTGCGAACGGATCGAGCCGGCCGAGCCGTGGCAGCCGCGACCGGCGCCGCGCGAGCGCGACGTCGTGGTCGACGAGCTGCGGCGGCGCGCCAGCACCTCGCTCGGCGCGGTGCGCCGGCTCGGCGACTGGCTGCGCGCCCCGCGCGAGACGGGACGCGCCGCCGGCGCCGGCGCGTCCGCGTTCATCCGCTTGCTCGGCAAGCTGGGCGGCGCCCCGGCGACCCCGTTCAACCAGCCGATCGGCCCGCACCGCCGCATCGACTGGTTCTCGATCAGCCTCGCCGAGGTGAAGGCCATCCGCGGCCGCCTGGGCGGGACGCTGAACGACATCGTGCTGACCACGGTGGCGGGCGCGATCGGCCGCTTCCTCGCCAAGCGGCGCGTCTACCCCAGCGGCGAGCTCCGCACCGTCGTGCCGGTCAGCGTTCGCGCCACCGACGAGCGCGGCGCCACCGGCAACCGCGTCTCGGTGTGGCTGACGACCCTGCCGATCACCGAGCGCGATCCGCTGCGCCGATTGGCCACGGTCAGCGCCGCCACCGCGGCGCTGAAGGAGGATCAGGACGCGATGGGGGCGGCGCTGCTGACACAGGCGGCGGAGCTCACCACCGGCAACGTCGTCAACCTGATCGCGCGCCTGATCAACAGCGCCCGACGCTTCAACCTGATCGTCACCAACGTCCCCGGACCGCCGCTGCCGTTCTACCTGCTGGGCGCGCGCATGGTGGCGGCCTACCCGCACCTGCCGCTGTTCGAGAACCAGGGGCTCGGGGTGGCGCTGCTCAGTTATGCCGGCACGCTGTCGTGGGGGATCGGCGCCGATTGGCACCAGATGCCGGACCTCGCGGACTTCATGACCATGCTCGAGGCGTCCTTCGCCGAGCTGCGCGAGGCGGCGGGCGTCGCCGCCCCGGCGGCCGGGGAGCCGCAGCTCATCGTCCACCAGGGCGGGGCGGCGGCTACCCCGACAGCAGCGCCGGCAGGCGCTCGAGGCACAGTCGCACGAAGGCGCGTAGGGTTTGCGGCTGGTGGTCCTCGGCGCGCAGTCCCAGGCCCCAGGCTCGAGCGAGGCCGCTCTTCCCGATCGTGAGGCCGGCGAGCCGGTCGGCGGCCAGGTCGTCGGCGACCGCCCAGCGCGGCACGATGGCCAGGCCGAGACCGGCCCGCACCATGCTCGCCACCGCGCCGAGGTGGTCGAGCTCCATGACGATGCGCGGGAAGATGCTGGCTTCCAGCAACGCCCGCTCGACGAGCCGGAAGGTCGCGCTGCGGCGCTCGTAGACCAGCAGCGGCTGTCCGGCGAGCTCGCGCAGCTCGAGCCGCTTGCGCGACGCGAAGGCGTGGCTCGGGGCGGTGATCACCACCAGCTCGTCGCGGCCGATCTCGAAGATCCGCAGCTTGGGCTCGCCGACCGGCAGCGACAGCAGGCCGACGTCGAGGTCGCCCTCGAGCAGGCGTTCGATGGAGGTCGGCGATGGTCCGCTCTGCACGCGCAACTCGACGCGCGGGAACTCGGCATGGAAGGCCTGCAGGATCGGCGGCAGCAGGTGTTCGCAGGCGGCGCCGCCGGCGCCGATCCGCAGCACGCTCGCGCCGGTGGCGTCGTAGACGGTGAGCATGCGCTGCGCTTCGTCCACCTTGGCGAGGATCTGGCGCGCGTAGTGGAGCAGGAGCTCGCCCGCCGGGGTCGGCCGGACGCCGGTGCCCGAGCGCACCAGCAGTTTGACGCCGAGCTGCCGCTCCTGGGCGGCGATCTGTTGGCTGATCGCCGACTGGCTGAGCCCCAGGCGGCGTCCGGCGCGGGTGAAGCTGCGCACGTCGACGATGGTGACGAAGGTGCGCAACAGGCGGGCGTCGAGCTCGGGACGCCGGCGTTCGATCGCGGCGCGGGCGGGGGCGTCGGCAGCGTCGTCGAGGGGGCGCTGCGGAATCTGTTTCGAGGCTCTCATGGGATGTGACTCCATCCGCGTTGGCGGCGCGGCTCAGTGGTCGGCGATCCGGTCATCAGCGCCATGGATGGACGGCGGTCGCGCCGTTGATGCGGACTGCGCTGCCCAAGGTCAGGGCAGCGTGGGCGCGACGCAGGCAGCGGGCCGCCCCCGCCGGGGTCGGAACGGCCACGCGGTCGCTGCAAGAGAGCCCTTGTGCCACAAGGGCTGACGGCATCGTGTCCCCTCCCTGGATGGCGCCGCCGACGGCATGTCCGCGGCGCGTGGGGAGGATCAGCACAAGCGATGCCAGCGCCGGCACGCCGCGCCACGGGTGTCTGGCTGCTCACGTCGAAGGCGCATGCCCACGCGATGGGCACGCGCGGACGGACACGGCGGACTTCGCGCATCACCGGCGCGCCGCTGCGGCGCTGGCATGCGCAATGCTCTCATCTGAGGCCAGACGCACGATCCTCGCGTCTGGAACGCAACGCGGGGAGCCACAGACGCTGCCCACGGATGTGGCTCCCCGCCCCCCCTTCTGCAACGAGGCTGGCGTGGCGCGGAGAGCCCTGATCGTGGACGACGACCGATCCGTCCGCTTCGTCATCCGCGAGGCGCTGCGCGGCCAGGGTTGGGAGGTCGAGGAAGCGGACGACGGCGCGCTGGTCGAGGAGCGGTTGGAGTCGGCGCGCTACGACCTGTTGCTGCTCGACCTCTACATGCCGGGGATGAACGGTTACGAGGTGCTGCGCCGCATCCGCCAGCCGCATGGCGGGGTGCTGCCGGTGTGGAAGACCCGACCCGACGTGCGCATCGTGGTGCTCTCCGGCGCCGCCGGGCAGGGCGGCCTCGACTTCGCGGAACGCCTCGGCGCCGACACCTGCCTGCGCAAGCCGTTTGACGTCGCCGACATCCTCGCCGCGGCGCGCGGCCGTTGACGACGCCTGCCTGGCGCCGTCCTCCAGGGGGCGGTCGCGGGGCGATCGCTCAGGGGGCGGGGTCGGGCGCGCCGGCGGCGGGCGCGCCGAGCGGTTGCGTCAGCGTCGCGATGGTGACCGCGCCGCCGGCGCGGGCCGCGTCCATGGTCTGCATGGCGTCGGCGAACGGGACGTCGTCGGCGGCGTCGAAGAACAACACGTGGTCGGTGCGCGCCGCGAACATGCGGCGCAGGCGGTCGGGCAGCTCGTCGCGGGTCAGGGTGACGCCATTGACCGTGATGACGCCATCGGCGGCGAGGCTGAGCACCAGCGGCGGCTGCGGCTCGGCGGCGGGCTGCTCGACCTCTTCCTTCTCCTGCTTCGGGGTGTGGACGTAGAAGCGCCGCGCCGCCACCGGTGTCATCGCCATGAAGATGATGAGCAGCACCAGCACGACGTCGATCAACGGCGTCACGTTCATGTCCGGCGCCGGCCGCTTGCTCCCCCGACCGGCTCCCAGATCCATCGCCATCGGCTCAGCCTCCGGTGGTGCTGCCGTCGGCGGCGCCGGGCTCGCGCCGGTCGATCACGTTGACCCCGAAGGCCATGCCCTGAAAGCCGATCTCGCGCAGCCGGTTCTGCAGCTCGCGGGTATCGCCGTAGCGCATGGTGGCGTCGGCGCGGACGACGAGGCGGCGGGTGGGATTGGCGGCGTGCTCGGCCTCGAGCACGTCGATCAGGCCGTCGAGGTCGTACGCCTGGTTGTGGAAGTGGTACTCGCCCTTCTGTTTCACGTGCACCTTGAAGGGCTCGCCGTTCTGGGTCTCGGGGTCCGGGTTGAAGATGCTCGGCAGATCGATCTGGACGTCCTGGTCGAGCTGCGGAATCACGACCATGAAGATGATGAGCAGCACCAGCACGACGTCGACCAGCGGCGTGACGTTGATGGTGGGCCGCACGCCGCTGTCGGGCGAGCGGCGACCGATGCTGGCGCCTTTCACGCGCGCGCCCCGGCGATCGCGGTTTCGAGGCGCACCGGCTTGGCGGCGGCCGGTTCCGGCGTGGCGCGGCGCTCCGGCGTCGCCCCGCTCGGCGCCGCGGCGCGGCGCTCCTCCCAGTCGTCGATGGTGTCGAGCAGCTCGCCCGCCGAGTGCTGCAGCAGCAGCTCTTCGCGGGCGATCACGTTCGACAGGTAGTTGAACACCAGCACCGCCGGGATGGCGACGGCGAGACCGAGCGCGGTCTCGATCAGCGCCTCCGAGATGCCGGCCGAGACCGCCGACAGGCCGCCGGAGCCGGTGGCGGCGATGCCCTGGAAGGCGGAGATGATGCCGACCACGGTGCCGAGCAGGCCGATGAACGGCGCCGTCGAGCCGACCGAGGCGAGCACGCTGGTGCCGCGGCGCAGGTCGGTGCCGACCTCCTCCATGAAGCGCTCCAGGTGGCGGCGGCTGCGCTCGGCCGGCGGCAGGCCGCCGATGTCGGCGGTCTCCAGCGCATGCTGATAGGCCTGCAGCGCCGAGCGCACGATGTGCGCCAGGTGGGCGTGCTTGTAGGCCGGCGTGGCGGCGCGGGCGATGATGGCGTCGATCCGCGCCGCCTTCACGTCGGCGCCGACCGCCGCCGCGAACTGGCGCGAGGCGGCGCGCGAGCGGCGCAGGGTGAACATGCGCTCGACGAAGACGGTCAGCGAGGCCAGGCCGAAGGTCATCAGCACGCCGGCGATGATCATCGCCGGCACGCCCATGTGGGCCCAGATATCCGCGAAGTTGAACGACATCACGACACTCCTTCTCGGCGACGGGCGCCGCTCATGCCTTGAGGCGGAAGCGGATCTCGATGGTGTGCCGCACCGAGATCGCCTGCCCCTGGTACTGCCCCGGTTCGTAGCGCCATTTCTTCAGCTCCTTCTCGACGAAGGTGCGGAAGGGCTCGTCGCCCTGGGCGATCGTCACCTCGTCGAGATAGCCGTCGGCGCGCACCACGCACTTCACGATCACGACCCCGGCGATCTTGTCGGCGAGCGCCTTGGGTGGGTACTCGGGCTTCTTGTTCTGGCGCCGCGGCTTCGGCGCGATGGCGCCCTTCGGCAGCCCCTCGAAGACGCCGACCATGTCGCCCGCGGCGTCCCCCCATCCCCCCTCGAGGCCGGCGGGGTCGCCGGTCCCGGGCTCGCCGTAGACGGCCACGCCCTGATCGAGGCTGGGATCGGCTTCCGCCGGCGCCTCGAGCGGCATCTCGCGTGGCGCCTCCAGCGCCTTCGGCGGCGGCGGCGCGTCGAGGCGGCGCACCTTCATGTTCTTCGGCACCGCCGCCGCGGCCGCGGGCGCCTGCTGGCGGGGCTTCGCCTCGACTTTGGGCGGTTCCGGCTTCGGCGGCGGCGCGACCTCGGGTTTGACCACCTTCTCGACGAATTTCACTTCCACCGGCTCCGGCTCGACGATCATCTTCTTGGTGAAGCTGGCGATCACCAGCACCGCCACGCCGAGCAGGACGTAGAGAATGGACGAGGTGAAGAGCGCCGCCGCCCAGTTGCCGGAGACGTGCTCGATCTCGCCGTAGTGGCCGAATGCCGACGGCTGCTCGCTCTCGTCAGCCATCCCGCCCCTCAGCGGTGCGCGCCAGCCGCATCTCTCTCGCCGGGATCCGTCCCCGGAGCGCCGAGATCACCCCTGTGCCTCCAATGCCAATCCGTCGCGCGCTGGACGCACGCCAAGCCCGCACGACCCGAAGGTCTGAATGCGGCGGACGCTACTCGGCGGAGGTTACGGGAGTGTTACGAGCGGGTGAAAACTGTCGTCAGGCGGGTGCGACCAGCCCGTCGACGGCGCGCCGCAGGGATTCGGGGCAGGGGGCGTCGGGCCAGCGCCAGGTGCTGCGGGCGTGCAGCGATCGCTGGCCGCGGAGACTGAGCTGGCAGTCGGTCTCGAAGCGATCGGCGTCGATGGCGGTGACCCAGACCGCGCCGTCGAGCGCGTCGCCGTAGCGGGCGGCTTCGAAGTATTCGAGGTCGTGCGCCAGCAGCCGCGGCCGAGCGGCGGCCGGCGCGGGATCGAGCGTCCAGCCGCGCGCCGCCAGCGCGTCCCAGACGAACTGCTCGACGAAGACGCTGTACTGGGCATTGTTGACGTGGCTGACGGTGTCGAGGTCGGCGAGCTCGACGCGCCGCGTGCCGCGCGCGGCGGCCGCCGGCGGCGCCACCGCCAGGCTGGGGAGCCGCGGCTGGCTGGCGACGCCACCGGGCATCAGCGCGCGCTGCATCTCGACCGGCGGTTGGACCAGGGCGCCGCGCGCCAGGTCGACGTACACCCAGTCGGTGGTGGCGCTGGCGACGGGGCGGTCGTCGCCGTTGCGCACCTCGTACCGGCGCTGCGAGCGGACGCGGCGGATGTCGGCCACCCACGTGCGCACGGTGAGCGCGTCGCGATAGCGGATGGGCGCCAGCATCTCGACCCGCGTCCGGCGGATGATCCACAGGGTCCCGGCGCGCTCGTACCATTCGAGGTCGTAGCCGACCGCGGTCGAGGCGTCGGATGCCGACTGCCAGAGAAACCGCAGCAGCACCGGCGTGCGCAGCTCGCCGAAGGCGTCGACGTCGAAGATGCGTACGGGGAAGGTGGATTCGTGCATGGCAGCCGAGCGGCGTGGCCGGGTGGCCGCCGGGGCAGTCGCCACGCCCGGTCAGCGGTCACCGATCACTCGATCACTGGTCACCGCCCGACCAGCGACGGGTCGCGGCTCAGATCCTTGGTCATGTTCTTGTGGTGGGCCTCCAGGGTGCCGCCGCCGATCTCCAGCAGCTTGGCGTCGCGCCACAGGCGTTCGACGACGTACTCGCCCATGTAGCCGTAGCCCCCGAGGACCTGGATGGCGCGGTCGGCGATCTCCTTGCCGACGCGGGCGGCGAACAGCTTGGTGCCGTCGGCGTCGAGGCGGTTGCCGTGGCGATCGAGATCGAGCCGGCGCGCCGTCTCGTACACGTAGCAGCGCGCCGCCCGGTACTCGGCGTACGACTCCGCGATGTGGCGCTGGATCTGCCCGTGCTCGCGGATCGGCACCCCGAAGGTCTTGCGCTCGTTGGCGTAGCGCACCATCACCTCGAGGCAGCGGCGGGCGATGCCGAGCGACATCGCCGCCAGGGTCAGCCGCTCGAGCTCGAGGTTGCGCATCATGTGCAGCGTGCTCTGGCCCTCCTCGCCGAGCAGGTGATCGGCGGGCACGCGGCAGCCGTCGAACACCAGCTCCGCGGTCATCGAGGCGCGCACGCCGAGCTTCTCCTTCCAGAGCTGGCCGAGCGAGAAACCGGGCGTGTCCTTCTCGACCAGCAGCGTGCTGATGCTGCGTTCGCCGGTGCGGGCGTAGACCAGGAACAGGTCGCCCAGCGTCTGGTCGTCGACGGCGCCGTTGGTGATGAACGTCTTGCGGCCGGTGATCACGTAGTGGTCGCCGTCGCGCCGCGCCGTGGTGCGCATGCCGAGCACGTCCGTGCCGGCCTCCGGCTCGGTCATGCACATGGCGCCGATCTTGTCGCCGCTGATCGCCGGCGGCAGGAAGCGCTGCCGCTGCGCCGGCGAGGCGTTGCGGCAGAAGTTGTTCACGAAGAGCACGCTGTGGGCGAGGTAGGCGAGGCAGAAGCCGGGGTCGGCGCTCGACAGCGCCTCGTGCACCAGCACCGCCGCGGTGGCGTCGAGCCCGGCGCCGCCGTCGGCCTCGGGCACGGTCAGGCCGAGCAGCCCGAGCTCGCCGCAGCGGCGGAAGAGCCCGCGGTTGAACTTCTCCTCGCGGTTGAAGCGCGCCGCCTGGTCTTCGACCTCCTGGGCGACGAGCTGCCAGACGGTGTCTGCCAGGAGGCGGTGCTCCGGGGTCGGCGCGAAGAGATCGAGCGATCGCCAGGCGTCGTCGTGCCATGCCATCGGCCAGGCGATATCGCGGGCGTTGCGGGGGCGCAATGGCCATGGCGGGGGCCGCGCTTGTCAGCGAACGGCGCGGTGTGCTCTCAAGGGCCAACTCGGGGAGGGGCAGTGAGCGATCTGGCGCGCGACTGGAAGTTGTTCATCGACGGCAGGTGGAGCGACGGCGGGGCCGGCACCTTCGCCGTCATCAATCCGGCGACCGAGGAGACGGTGGCGCAGGCGCCGAACGCGAGCGTCGCCGATGTCGAGCGCGCCATCGCCGCGGCGCGGCGGGCGTTCGACGACGGGCCGTGGCGGCGGACGACGCCGCAGGACCGCGCCCGGGTCATCGAACGGCTGGTGGCGGCCCTGGAGACGCGGCGCGATCGCCTGCGCGAGATTCTCATCGCCACCGCCGGCGCCACCTGGGTGTCGCATCCGATCCAGCTCGACCTGCCGTACCAGCTCCTCGCCAACTACGCCGATCTCGTCCGCTCCTTCCACTTCGAGGAGATGCTGCCGGTGGTGGTGAGCGAGACGCCGATGGGGACCACGGTCAACAACTCGATGGTCTACCACCAGGCGGCGGGCGTCTGCGCCCTGATCCCGACCTGGAACTTCCCGTTCTTCACCACCGTGCAGAAGATCGGTCCGGCGCTCGCCGCCGGCTGCACGATGGTGATCAAGCCGTCGCCGTATGGGCCGCTGGTCGACCTGGTGGTCGCCGAGGCGATCGAGGAATGCGAGCTGCCGCCGGGCGTGGTCAACGTCGTCACCGGCGACGCGCCCGCGCTTGGCGCGGCGCTGGTCGAGAGCCCGCTGGTCGACAAGATCAGCTTCACCGGCAGCGCCGTCACCGGCAAGCGCATCATGGCGGCGGCGGCGCCGACCCTGAAGCGCGTGCACCTCGAGCTGGGCGGCAAGTCGGTGGCGATCGTGCTCGACGACATCGATCTCATGCAGGTGGTGCCGTACGCGTCGTCGCCGGCCTTCTTCCACGCCGGCCAGGGGTGCGCGATGTGCACCCGCTTCATGATCCCGCGCGCCCGCCAGGACGCGGCGGCGGAGAGCTTCGCCGGCTTCCTCGGCGGCATGGTCTCGATCGGCGACCCCGCCGACCCGGGCACCATGCTCGGCCCGGTGATCCGCGAGGAGCGGCGGCAGAAGATCGAGGAGTACATCGCCCTCGGCCACCAGGAGGGGGCGCGCCTGGTGACCGGCGGCGGCCGTCCCGCCGACCGGCCGCGCGGCTACTTCCTGCAGCCGACGGTGTTCGCCGACGTGCGCAACGAGATGCGCATCGCCCGCGAGGAGATCTTCGGTCCGGTGCTCTCGATCCTGCCGTTCGACGACGTCGACCAGGCGGTGCGCATCGCCAACGACTCGCCGTACGGGCTGGGCGGCGCGGTCTACGCCAACGACGTCGCCAAGGCCCTGGCCGTCGCCAAGCAACTGCGCACCGGCACGGTGAACATCAACGCCGCGCTCAACCTCCTCAACCTGCCATTCGGCGGCTTCAAGGAGAGCGGCATCGGTCGCGAGGGCGGCCGCTGGGGCATCGCCGAGTACACCGAGGCGCAGGCGATCGCGTGGAAGTGAGGAGGCGGGCCGTCGCGGCCTCAGGGCGTTCCGCCGTTCGAGTCCGGAGAACGGAATTCGCTCGTCGCCGGGCCCTGGCGGCAACCGCCCGACCGCCGCTGTCTCACGCCGTGCCCGGCTCGTAGGTGATCTTCGAGCGCGGCGGCACGGAGTGGACCAGCCACACGTTGCCGCCGATCACCGAGCCCTCGCCGATGACGGTGTCGCCGCCGAGGATGGTGGCGCCGGAGTAGATCGTCACGTTGTCCGCGATCGTCGGATGGCGCTGGGCGTTGCGCAGCGCGTCCTCGCCGCTGCGCGGGATGCTGAGGGCGCCGAGGGTGACGCCCTGGTAGATCTTGACGTTGCGGCCGATGACGGCCGTCTCGCCGATGACCACGCCGGTGCCGTGGTCGATGAAGAAGCGCTCGCCGATCCGCGCCCCGGGGTGGATGTCGATGCCGGTCTCGCCGTGCGCGTGCTCGGAGATGATGCGCGGGATCATCGGCACGCCGTCGCGATAGAGGCAGTGGGCGACGCGATAGGCGGTGATGGCCTCGATCGCCGGGTAGCTGAAGACGACCTCCTCGACGCTCTTCGCCGCCGGATCGCCGTCGAAGGCGGCGAGCACGTCGCTGTTGAGCAGCCGGCGCAGCTCGGGCAGGGCGCGGAAGAAGCGCAGCACGACCTCCTCCGCCCATTCCGGACCGCGCGCCGCGGGATCCCGGCCCATCGCCTTTTCGTAGGTGAAGACGCGGAAGAGCTGTTCGACCAGGATCTCGTACGCCGGGTAGAGGTGCTCGGCGATGGTGTGGCGCAGGTTGTCGGGCGACAGCGGGCGGGTGCTGTAGAAGCCGAGGTAGATGACCGGCTTGATGTGGTTGAACGCCTCGATCACCGCCCGCTTGTTGGGGAGCGCGGCGCTCTCCAGGCTGTTGATGGATTCCGGGCCGCGGTAGCTGTCGACCACCGCATCGATGGCGGCCTCCAGCGCGGCGAGCTTGCTCAGTGGTCGCGCCATGCGGGGAGAAAACCACAACCGCCGTCCAGGCGCCATGCGGGCGGCGGCCGCTGTCCCCGTCCGGGCCCGGGCGCGGGGCTTTCGTCCGCTGGCGTTCTGCGCTAGCTATCGGCGCGATGGACGACGGACCGAGTAGTCGGACGGACCGCCGCGTCGACCCCCGCCGCCGCTGAGGCTTCGCTCGGCGCGTCGATGGCCGGCGCCAGCACACGCAAAGGCCATGTACGCGCTCAACAGCCTCGTAGGCCCCGAGATCGGGGAGCTGCTCGAACAGCGCCGCTTCGACCGGCTGCGCGCCGCCCTGCTCGAGCTCGAGCCGGCCGACGTCGCCGACCTGGTCGAGGGGCTGGAGCAGGACCAGGCGGCACTGGTCTTCCGGCTGCTGCCGCGCGATCTCGCGACCGACGTCTTCAGCCACCTCGACACCGACCGCCAGCAGAGCCTGATCGCCAGCCTCGGCACGGAGCGGGTGGCGGCGCTGATCAACGAGCTCGACCCGGACGACCGTACGGCGCTGCTCGAGGAGCTGCCGGCCGAGGTGGCGCAGCGCCTGATCGCCCTGCTGACCCCGGCCGAGCGGAGCGTGACCCAGGCGATCCTCGGCTACCCCGAGGAGAGCGTCGGCCGGCTGATGACCCCCGACTACGTGCGGGTCCGCGCCGAGTGGACGATCGCCCGTGCCCTCGAGCACATCCGCCGCTACGGGCGCGACGCCGAGACGGTGAACGTCATCTACGTCATCGACGAGAGCGGCCGTCTCATCGACGACCTCAAGATCCGCCAGTTCCTCTTCGCGGCGCCCGAGCAGACGGTCGAGTCGCTGATGGACCGCAAGTGCGTCGCCCTGTCCGCCACCGACGATCGCGAGGAGGCGGTGCGGCAGATGCAGCACTACGATCTGATCGCGATGCCAGTGGTCGACTCGCGCGGCATCCTGGTCGGCATCGTCACCGCCGACGACGTCGCCGACGTGGCCGAGGAGGAGGCGACCGAGGACATCCAGAAGATGGGCGGCATGGAGGCGCTCGACGCGCCCTATCTCGAGATCGGCATGGGCCGCATGATGCGCAAGCGCGGCGGCTGGCTGAGCGTCCTCTTCGTCAGCGAGATGCTCACCGCCACGGCGCTGGCCTATTTCGAGCACGAGATCGAGCGCGCCGTGGTCCTGGCGTTGTTCATCCCGCTGATCATCTCGAGCGGCGGCAATTCCGGCTCGCAGGCGTGCTCGCTGATCATCCGCGCCATGGCGCTGGGCGAGGTCGGTCTGCGGCAGTGGTGGCGCGTCCTGCGCCGCGAGCTGGCGAGCGGTCTGATGCTCGGCTCGCTGCTCGGGTCGATCGCGCTCATGCGCATCGTGCTCTGGCCGACGCGCGCGACCCTCTACGGCGAGCACTACGTGCTGGTCGCCATGACCGTCGCCTCCAGCGTCATCGGCGTCGTCACCTTCGGCACCATCGCCGGATCGATGCTGCCGTTCATCCTCCGCCGCCTCGGCTTCGACCCGGCCGCGGCGTCCGCCCCCTTCGTCGCCACGCTGGTCGACGTCACCGGGCTGGTGATCTACTTCTCCTGCGCGGCGCTGATCCTGCGCGGCACCCTGCTGTAGGGCGCGGGCGCCGCCGGCGCGGCGCCCGCCCGGGGCTTCAGAAGAAGATTCCCTGCCGCTCGCTCAGGCCGCGGTCGATCATCCCCTGGATGGTGTCGACCACCTTCTGCACCTTGCGGTCGATGACCGCGTCCTCGTCGTCGGGATCGCCCTCGAAGCGCATCGGCTTGCCGAAGTAGATGCGGTACTTGGTCGGCAGGGGCAGCAGGCCGAGCGGTCCGAGCCAGGGCCAGGTGAGGGTGATGGGAAACGACGGCATGCCGAGCAGGCGGCCGAGGCCCGCCAGGTTGGCGATCGCCGGCGCCTGCTCCTCGGAGCCGATCACGGCCACCGGGACGATGGGCGTGCGGGTGGCGAGCGCCAGGCGCATGAAGCCGGAGCCGAAGTGCTGCAGGCGGTAGCGCTCGCTGAACAGCTTGTTCATGCCGCGCACGCCTTCCGGGAAGGCGATCACCGCCTCCTCGCGGCTCAGCAGGTCGGTGCAGTTCTTCGGCGTGCCGACCACCGACCCGGTGCGGCTCATCAGCAGGTTGACGAAGGGGACGGTGGGCAGCCAGTACTCGCCCATGCCGCGGACGATGCGCGGCGGCTCGCGTTCGAGCACCGTCGCGGTGCCGATCATCGCCGCGTCGAGCGCTACCTGGCCGGCGTGATTGGAGATCACCAGGACGCGGCCGTCGGGGATGTGCTCGATGCCGCTCGCCGCGACGCGGAACCAGTAGCGGTAGAGCAGGGTGGTGATGACCAGCGCCTGGCGGGCGACGTCGACGTTCAGCCCCCAGGGATCGTAACCGTACTCGTTGGTCTGGGTCGGCATGCGCCGCAGGCGCGATGCCACCTCGTCGTTGATGTCGCGCACCACGTCGGGCGTGAGCTGTTCCCACAGCTCATCGACCGTCTGGCGCAGGAGGTGGCGCAGGCCGCGGCGCGGCCGGCGCAGCGGCGCCGGCAGGGCGTGCACGACGCGCGGCGGTGGCGCCGGCAGGGCGGCGATGGCGGCGCGGCGCGTCCGGCGCCGGGGTTCCAGCGATTCGACTCGTGCGGCCATGCGTCCTCCGGTGCCGACGCGGCGGTGGCGGGGCGGCGAGGTCATCGGCGCACCGCCGCGAAGGTCTCGCCGAGCGAATAGCGGGGCGTGAAGCCGGTCGCCTCGCGAAAACGGCTGCCGTCGAGGGTGCACTGGTACTTGGCGAAGTCGATGGCGCGCGCCGGAAAGGCATACAGCCCCCAGCGGAACAGCATCGCGATCGCCGAGCGCACCGCCACCTCGGGCAGCGGCAGCGGCGTGCTGCCGACCTCGTCGATGGCGGTGTGCAGGGGCACGGCGCCCGGCCCGACGACGTTGAAGGCGCCGCGCGCGCCGCGCTCGATGGTCAGCACGATCGCCTCCGCCATGTCGTCCTCGTGCACGAACTGCATCATCGGGTTGAAGCCCATCACCGTCGGGACGTAGTCGGCGCGCAGGTAGCGGCCGATGGCGGTGCGCACCGTCGGTCCGAGCACGTTGGTCGGGCGCAGCACGCTGATGGTGATGTCCGGGTAGTGCCAGAGATAGGCGGTGGCGAGCATGTCCATCTCGGCCAGGTCGCGCATCTCGGGGTAGGTGCGGCTCGAATTCAGCGGGAACGCCTCGTCCATGTAGTACGGGTTCTCGGGGAGCGCGCCGTAGACGTAGGAGCTGGAGACGATGACCAGTTGCTTCACGCCATGGGTGATGCCGAAGTCGAGCAGGCGCCGAGTGCCGTTGACGTTCACCTCGTGGCGCAGCGCCGGGTGCGACTTGAAGTGCCGCACCGAGCCGAGGTGCACGATCACCTCCGGCCGCTCGCGTCGGATGACGTCCTCGAACTTGCGCTTCCGCACGTCCGCCATCGCCATGGCGATGCCGCGCGGCCGGTCGTCCCAGGGGTGGATGTCCACCCCCACCACCTCGTAGGGGTGGCGCCGGTGCAGGAGCTTGCGCGCCACCAGCTTGCCCTGGCCGCTGGTGATGCCGGTGATCAGGACCTTGCTCACCCGGACTCTAGTAGTCGATCGCGGCCGGCATGGGAATGCGGTCGGCATCGGCGCCGAGCGGCGCCGGCATGCGGACGCCGCCGCGACCGGGCGCCCCGCCATCGCTCCGGTAACCGTCGCGCGGCTGTTTTTTGCCGCCGGATGCCGCGCCGCGTCGCCCCATTGCGACCCCAGGGCGCTTGACATCTGCTGGCACGGCGGTTGCGAATGTGGCCCGCATGGCAGAACGAGCGCGACCCGGCGCGCCTGGGCGCGGGGAGGGACTGGATGACGAGGCGGTGCTGTTCACGCAGCTCATCCACGATCTGCGGAACCCGCTGGGCATCATCGCCTACTTCGCCGAGGCGCTGCCGGAGGCGGACGAGGGCGAGAAGCGGGATTTCGCCGTCCGGCTGCAACTGAACGCCCGGCGGGCCCTCCAGGTGGTCGAGGAGTTCGCGCTCCTCAACGAGCTGCGCCGGGACCGGGCGGTCACCGACGACAGCGAGTGGGACGGGCGCGCGCTGCTCGAGGAGATCATCGCCGAGGTCGAGGCGCTGGAGCGGCGGCCGGGGGCGATCCGCTGGGACGCCACCGACGGGGCGCGGCTGCGCGGCGACCACGGCCAGCTCGTCTGCGCGCTGCGCGGCGTGCTGCGCGAAACGGTGCGCAGCAGCCCGGGCGAGGGGATCGTGGTCCGACTCAGCGACGACGAGGGCTGCGCGGTGCTGACCCTGACCGTGCCGCTGCGCGTCGACCGCGAGCTCGGCGTGGTGTCGCGCTTCGACGAGGCCGCGCTAACGATCGAGCTGGCGCGCGGCGTCGCGCAGCTCTATGGCGGGACGCTGTCGATCGAGCAGCGCCCCGGCCGCGCCACCCTGGCGCTCGCCCTGCCGCGCTGACGCCGGCGCGGGCCGCGCCCGCGTTCAGTGCGCGGTGGCGTTGTCCTCGAGCATGTTGATGACGTCGCCGTAGCCGTAGGTGCGTTGCAGGATGCGGCGGACGCGCGCCAGCAGCTCGCCGCGGTCGAACGGCTTCGCCAGGTAGTCGTCGGTGCCGGCGAGGAAGCCGCGGGTGCGGTCGACGGGCTCGTCGAGCGAGGTCAGCATCAGCACCGGGACGTCGTGCGTGCGCAGGTCGGCGCGCAGCCGCTGGCAGACGTCGAAGCCGTTGAGCTCGGGCATCATGACGTCGAGCACGATCAGGTCGGGCGGGTCGCTCAGCGCCGCCGCCAGGCCGCTGGCGCCGTTCTCGGCCGTCACCACGTCGAGCGGCAGGCCGCTGCGCTGGAGGAACATGCTGATCAGGTGGCGGAAGTCCGGCTCGTCGTCGATCACCAGGATGCGGTAGCGGGTCGGCAGCGGAGCGCGGGGCGCGTCGTCGTCGTCGAGATCGCGGTAGGTCATGATCGTGGCCACAGCATCCGGATTTCCGGGCCTTTTGCCACACGAAACTGATGGTCGAATGCGAATTCCCGCCCGCCGGGCCGGGGTTGACTGCGTGCTTCCATGCGGCTTGGCTGGCGAGGTGAAATCCCACGCCATGCTGGCGGGGCTGTCGATCGGCGGCGATGCGCCGGTGCGCATCATGGCCGTGCTCAATGTCAGCCCGGAGTCGTTCTACGGCGGCTCGGTGCGCCGCGATCCGGCGGCCCTGCGCGACGCGGCGCGCCGCGCCGTCGACGAGGGGGCGGATCTCATCGACGTCGGGGCGCGCTCGACGGCGCCGTACGGCGCCGTCGCCGCCGTGCGCGACGACGAGGAGGTGCGGCGCATGCGCTGGGCGGTCGACGTCGTGGCCAATGCCGTCGCGGTGCCGATCTCCGCCGACACCACCCGCGCCGTCGTCGCCGCCGCCGCGCTCGCCGCCGGCGCGCGGGTGATCAACGACGTCAGCGGCCTGCGCGGCGACCCGGCGATGGCGGATCTCGCGGCCCAGGGTGCCGGCGTGGTGCTGACGGCGGCGCCCGACGGCGGGCCCGACGCCCCGCCGTTGGCGCTGGTGCGCCGCGCGCTCGGCGACAGCCTGGCGCGGGCCGCGCGCGCCGGCATCGCCGCCGACGAGATCGTCCTCGATCCGGGGATCGGCTTCTTCACCGCCAGCGCGACGCCCCCCGGCGAGCTCAACTGCGCCGTCCTGCGCCAGCTCGCCGGGCTCGCCGATCTCGGCCGGCCGCTGCTGGTGGGCGTGTCGCGCAAGCGCTTCATCGGGCTGCTCACCGGCCGCGCCGATCCCGCCGATCGCCTCGCCGGCTCGCTCGCCGCCGCCACCGCGGCGGTGCTGCGCGGCGCGGCGGCGATCCGCACCCACGACGTCGCGGCGACGCGCGACGCGGTGCGCGTCGCCGCGGCGCTGCGCTGAGCTACGCCGCCGCGGCCAGCGTCGCCTGCACCAGCGGGTGGTCGCCGATCGCGAGGGCGTCGAGGATGTCGGGGGCGAGCAGGCCGGCGCGGCGGGCGCTCTTCATGATCTGCGGCAGCCGCCGACCGGCCAGCGCCTCGGCGCGCTCGCGGGCGTTGATCGCCTGCTGCTCGCGCAGCAGGGCCGGGGCGAGCGCATCGGCATCCACCTCCGCGTCGCGCAGCCGGCCGAGCACCCGGCCGAGCATGATCGGCCCGGGCTGGTCGGTGGCGACGAAGAGGATCTGCCCCAGCCAGCGGCGGGCGAAGGCGATGCGGTCGTCGAGATCGTGCGCGCGCAGGTGCTCGGCGACGTACAGGACGCCGAACCCCATGTGCCGGCTCTCGTCGCGGATCACCAGCGTCAGCAGGGCGCGCAGCAACGGGTGGGTGGCGTGCTGGCGGATGCCGTCGAAGATGTCCATGGCCACGCTCTCGAGGAAGAACTGCTCGGTGGCGACCAGCTCGAGCGCGCCGTCGGCGGCGAGCAGGGCGTCGAACATCATTTCCGTGCCGGCGTCGATCGCCTCCGGCGGCTCGTTCATCTTCTCGAGGAAGCGGCGGTAGGCGAGGTGGTGGCGCGCCTCGTCCATCGCCTGCGCCGCGGCGTGGTTGCGGTAGTCCTCCTCGCGCACGCGGAGCGCGAGCTTGGCGCAGACGTCCTGGGCGACGCTCTCGCCGACCTGCAGGACGTTCAGCATGCGGCCGAGGGCGCGGCGGGTCGCGTACGTCCGCACCCGCTCGGGCAGGGCGCGGAAGGTGGGCGTCGATCCGAAGGGGGCCCACGCCGGATCGACCAGCGGGTCGTCGGCGGCCAGCGGGATCGACCAGTCGACATCGCGGTCGATGTCCCAGCCGGCCGAGTGTGCCTTGGAGAAGAGCGCGTTGATGCCCGGGTGACCGCTGTTCGGGAGATCGATCAGCTCGCGCGTGCGCATGCGCCCTCCAGACACGGACCTTAGGCGGCCGATGCCGCCGCGTGCAAGCGCCGGGCGAAGGCATGGCGCGGCGGCGCCGGGCGCGATAGGAACCCGGTGCGCGAGCGCGCCGGCCCCTGCCGGCGTCGCCGTGGCGGTGATCATGCGTTTGCTGCTCGTCTCCCTGTTCTCAGTAACCGGCGCCGGCCTGCTCGCGTGGACCGCGGTCCTGCTCGGCTGGCGCCGCTGGCTCGACCTCGACGACACGCCGCACGGTCCCGAGCAGCCGGCCCTGGTCCTCGGCGGGCCCTTCGCGGCGGTCCGGCATCCGCAGACCCTGGGGCTGCTCCTGTGTCTGCTGGCGATCGCGATGTCCTGGCCGCGCCGCGGCCTGTGGGCGCTGGTCCTCATCGCCGCCACCGCGGCGGTGGCCCTGGCGGCGGTCGACGAGCGGCGCCAGGAGGACCGCTTCGGCGAGGCCTACCGCCGCTACCGGCAGGCGGTGCCGTTCCTGTTGCCGCGCGGCTGGTGACCATGGACCGGCGTCTGGAGGTGGCGATCGCCGCCGCTCGCGCCGCCGGCGCGGTGGCGCTGCGACACTTCCGCACCGACCTCGCGGTCGAGCGCAAGGCCGACGCCTCGCCGGTGACGCGCGCCGATCGCGAGGCGGAGGCGCGGGCCATCGCGGTGCTGCGCGAGGCCTTCCCCGACCACGGCGTGCTCGGCGAGGAGTACGGGGAGCAGGGGGCGCAGGGGCGGCGGTGGATCGTCGATCCGATCGACGGCACCCGCAGCTTCATCCGCGGCATCCCGTTCTTCGCCACGTTGGTGGCGTTGGAGGAGGAGGGCGAGGTCACCACCGGCGCGATCTATGCCCCGGCGCTCGACGACCTGCTCTACGCGCAGAAGGGGCAGGGGGCCTTCGACCGCCACGGCCGCCTGCACGTGTCGCGGGCCGACACGCTGCGCCGCTCGATGCTGGTGTTCGGCGGCGTCAGCGGGTTGCGCCGGCGCGGCTACTGGGCCGCCTACGAGCGCCTGGTCGATGCCGCCGGCCGCACCCGCGCCTACGGCGACTACTTCGGCTACACCTTCGTCGCCCGCGGCCAGGCGGAGGCGGTGATCGACGTCGACCTCAAGCCGTGGGATCTGGCCGCGGTGCAGATCGTGATCGAAGAGGCGGGCGGCCGCCTGACCGATTTCGCCGGCCGGGCGACGGCATTCGGCGGCACCGCCATCGCCTCCAACGGCCTGGTGCACGATGCGATCCGCGAGTTGATCGGACCGCCGCCGCCGTCGTGAGCGGCGCCGCGGGTCAGATCTCGTAGTACAGGCCGGGCTCGCGCGCCCCGGCGGGCGGGTTCGGGTAGTCGGCGCCGATGATCTCGTAGGCGTGGCGCACCGCCAGCATGGTGCTGGTCATTCGCACCGGCTCCTCGAGGAAGATCTGCTTCGGCGTCAGCCGCTCCACCAGGCCGATGCGCTGCATGCCGTCGAACAGGGGCGGCCGCACGCCGCACAGGATCACGTGCACGCGGCGGGCGGCGAGGCGCTGGAGAAACTTCTCCAGCAGGGTGAGGCCGACCGCGTCGGGGCTGCGCACGCGCTTCAGGCGCAGGACGACGACCCGGGTCTCGGCGTCGATCCGGTTCTCGATGGTCGCGAAGTGCCGCTCGAGCGCCGCCGTGGCGCCGAAGAACATCTCGCCCTCGAGGCCGAAGATGAGCAGCGGCCCGGCGACGGCGTCCTCCGCCAGCCGCTCGTGGATGCGCCCGTCGGGGGCGACGACGAACTCGGTCAGCAGCATCCGGCCGGTGCGCCGCACGGCCAGGAAGAACGACATCATGACGCCGATCAGGACGCAGAACTCGACCGAGATGACGATGGCGGAGGCCGCGGTGGCGACGACGATCGCGGCGTCGAAGCGCGTCGCCCGCGTGTGGTAGCGCAGCGCCCGCCAGTCGACCATCTTCCACGCCGACACCATCAGGATGCCGGCCAGGGCGGCGCGCGGGATGTAGCGCGCATAGGGCGCGAATTGCACCATGATGATCGCCACCGCCAGCGCCGAGACGACGCCCGACCACTGGGTCACGCCGCCGGCCTGCTGGTTGATCGCCGAGCGGGTCAGCGAGCCCGAGCCGGGGATGCACTGGAAGAAGCTGCCGGTGAAGTTCGCCAGGCCCTCGCTCAGGCACTGCTGGTTCATGTCGAGCTTCTGGCCGGTCTGGGCGGCGATGGCCTTCGCCATCGACACCGCCTCCAGCAGGCCGAGCAGGGCGATGGCCAGCGCGGCGTTGGCGAAGGTGCGCATCGCCGCCGCGTCGACCGGCGGCAGCGCGAAGCGCGGCAGCGAGGCGGGGATCTGCCCGACCACGGCGACGCCGCGCTGGTCGAGGCCGAACCACGCCACCAGACCCGCCATGGCGACGACCACGAGCAGCAGGTCGGGCAGGAGGCGCCAGCCGAGGCGGTGGCGCAGCGCGCGCAGGGCGATCACCAGGGCGATCGTGCCGACGCCGATCGACGCCGTCACCGGCTGCACGCCGCCGCCGTCCGCCAACGTCAGCCAGAACCGGTAGAGGAAGTGCGCGTGGGCATCGCCCATGGCGTGCAGGCCGAGCAGGTTCTTCAACTGGTCGAGCACCAGCAGGCCGCCGGCGCCGAGCGTGAAGCCGACGATCACCGAGTGCGAGATGTAGCGCGTGAGGTCGCCGAGCCGGCAGAGGGTGATCGCGAGCTGGATCGAGCCGACCATGAAGGCGAGCAGCACCGCCGCCTGGATCTTCTGGTCGCTGCCATCGACCGCCGCGATGGCGCTCAGCACGGCGATCGAAATGGCGTTGGTCGGGCCGTTGATGAGCTGCCGCGACGAATCGAAGACCGCCCCGACGGCGGTCATGACGATCGCCGTGTAGAGGCCGTACTCCGCCGGCACCCCGGCGACCATGGCGTAGGCCATCGCCTGCGGCACCGCGACGGCGGCGACGGTGAGGCCGGCCATCACGTCGGCGCGCGCCGCCGCGCCGTCGTAGCGACGCAACGAGTCGAAGGCCGGGATGACCTTGTAGATCGCCGCCGCGACGGGGGATGGGGCCGGGGAGCGCAACGGCGGCGGACTCTAATCGCCCGGCCGCCGTTGGGCAACGCGAACCGCGGCCGCGCCGCGGGCCTCGCGGCGGCGTGGGCGAGGGGGCCGGAGACGCTCGGTCCGTCGCTCCCGGCTGCCGTTCGCGCGCCTCGATCGTGCGGCAAAACCGCGCCCAGACCTCCGCAAACCCTACTTGGACGGTTGGTGGCGCTGTGCTTTCATGGCCCCCGCGGCGGTTCTGCGGAGGACGAAGACGGAATGGTCATGCGATGGCTGATCGGTGTGGTGGCGGGGCTGCTGCTGGCGGCGGGCCCGGCCCTGGCGGAGCGGTGGACCGAGGCGGATTTCGAGGCCAAGGCCAGGATGACCCGTCCCTACAACATGGTGGCGAGCACTGATCCCGCCGTCGCCGACACCATGATCGGCAGCGTCCGCCAGTACTCGGTGGTCAAGGGCGACACCTTCCTCGACCTGGCTCGCTTCTACGGCCTCGGCTACAACGAGCTCGAGCAGGCCAACCCCGGCGTCGATCCCTGGATCCCGGCCTTCAAGACCCAGACGGTGATTCTGCCGACGGCCTGGATCATTCCGCAGGGCGCCCACCAGGGCGTGGTGGTGAACATCCCCGAGATGCGGCTCTACTACTTCCACCCGCGGAAGGACGGCGCCCCGCAACAGGTCACCACCTACCCCGTTGGCCTCGGGCGCGACGACTGGCGCACGCCGCGCGGCAAGTTCAAGGTGCAGGGCAAGACCAAGAACCCGACCTGGGTGATCCCCGAGTCGATCCGCCAGGAGCACATCCGCGAGCGCGGCGACCACCGGACGATGATCGAGGGCGGCGCCGCCGACAATCCGCTCGGCAAGTACCGCATGGAGCTCACCATGCCGGGCTACCGCATCCACGGCACCGACATCCCGTGGGGCGTCGGCATGCAGGTGTCGCACGGCTGCGTGCGCCTCTATCCCGAGGACATCGAGGCCCTGTTCCCGATCGTGCCCATCGGCACCCCGGGCGAGTTCATCTACGAGCCGGTGAAGATCGGGGCCCGCGACGGCCACATCTATGCCGAGGTGGCCCCCGACATCTACAAGCTGATTCCCGACATGCACGCCGAGGCCGAACGGCTGGTATCGGAGCTCGGCTGGCAGGACTACATCGACCACCAGGCGTTGCGGCGCGTCGTCGACGCCCAGAACGGCGTCCCGACCGACGTCACCCTGGGCGGCAAGTCGCTGCAGCGGCAGCCGCAGACGGGGCGTCCCGAGCTGCTCTAGC
>JAHBUY010000011.1 GCA_019637795.1 bacterium
CCGACCCCTCTCGTTCGGGCGCGAACGGGAGGGAGACGAAACCCCGGACGAGGATCCACTTGACGCCACCGAATTGCCGCGGCCGCAGGGCCGCCATCGTCGCCGTGCTGATGGCCGTCGCAGTTGCGGCGTCGGCGCAGCCGCCCTCCGTCGAGCGTCGGACGATCGCGCCACAGCAGGTCGATGCGCTCGGCATCCGGGTCCAGCCTGCCGACGGCTCGAACGCCGGTTCGCAGGCGCGCTACCCGGCGCAGGTGGTGGTGCCGGTCTCGCGACAACGCCTGGTGGCTGCGCCGCTGCCGGCGCTGGTCGAGTCGCTGCAGGTCGCGGTCGGCGACGAGGTCCGCGCGGGGCAGCTGCTCGCCGTGCTGCGCAGCACGCAGGCGAGCGAGTTGCAGCGCGACGTGGCGCAGGCGAACAGCCAGGCCGACCTCGCGCGGCGAAGCCTCGAGCGTGACGAGCAGTTGTTCGCTGAAGGCCTGATCGCGCAGTCGCGGCTCGAAGCGGCGCGCGCGCAGGCCCGCCAGGCGCAGGCCCAGCAGATCGAGCGGCGCCGCGCGCTCGCGCAGGCCGGGGTCGGCGCCGACGGCGGCGCCGGGCAGATCACGCTGCGCGCGCCGATCGCGGGCGTCGTGCTCGAGCAGCAGGCCGTCGTCGGGCAACGGCTCGAGCAGGCGGCGCCGTTGTACCGGATCGCCGCTCTCGATCCGCTGTGGGTCGAGATGCAGGCGCCGGCCACCGACGCCGCGTTGCTCGCGCGCGGCAGTGCCGTGCGCATCGAGGCCGGCCCGCAGGCGGGCCAGCGCGACACGGCCGCAATCGCCGGTCGCGTGATCGCGCTCGGCCAGAGCGTCGACGTCGCGACGCAGACGGTGCTCGTGCGCGCCGAGGTGCGCGCGCCCGCAGGCGCGCTGCGGCCGGGCCAGACGGTCGTGGCGGTGGTCGAGGTGCCGGGTGTCGCGTCGGTGCGGGTGCCGTCGGCGGCCGTGGTCGACGAGGGCGGTGCGCCGGTCGTCTTCGTCGAGGAGGTGGCCGGCACGTTCCGTCGCGTGCCGGTGACGCTTGGCGGCAGCGCCGACGGGATGGCCACCGTGACGGGCATCGACGCGGGCACCCGCGTGGTCGTTCAGGGGACGGCGGCGCTGAAGTCGATCTTCGCGACGCCCGAGGCCGGAAAGTAGCGGAGCGCGTACGGCGATGCTCTCTGCGCTGATCTCGTTTTCGCTTCGCCAGCGGTTGCTGGTGCTCGTGCTCGCGGTGATGCTGGTCGCAGCGGGCACCGTCGCCTATCGAAACCTGCCGATCGACGCCTTTCCCGACGTGTCGACCACGCAGGTCAAGCTGATCCTGAAGGCGCCCGGCATGACGCCGGAAGAGGTCGAGACGCGGATCACGATGCCGATCGAGCAGGAGCTGCTCGGCATTCCGCGCCAGGTGATGCTGCGCTCGGTGTCCAAGTACGCGCTGGCCGACATCACGCTCGACTTCGAGGACGGTACCGACGTCTACTGGGCTCGCCAGCAGGTAGGCGAGCGGCTGGCCGGCGCGATCAAGGACCTGCCGCCGAACGCCAGCGGCGGCCTGGCGCCGATCACGACGCCGCTGGGCGAGATGTACATGTTCACGCTCGAGGGCCCGCAGTCGCTCGACGAGAAGCGCCGCGTGCTCGACTGGGTCGTGCGGCCGGCGCTGCGCACGCTGCCCGGCGTGGCCGACGTGAACAGCCTCGGCGGCAAGGTGCGCACCTTCGAGGTCGTGCCCGACCCCGTGGCCCTGCTGGCGCGCGGCGTGACGCTCGCGCAGCTCGAGGAGGCGATCGTCACCGGCAACCGCAACGACGGCGCGGGCCGGCTGAACAACGGCGAGGAAGCGCTGATCGTGCGCGCCGAAGGGGCCGTGCGCGAGCTCGACGACCTGCGCCAGACGGTCGTCCGCGCGAGCGACGGTCGCGTGGTGCGGGTCGGCGACGTCGCACAGGTGCGCACCGGGGCGCTGACGCGCTACGGCGCCGTGACGCGCAACGGCGCTGGCGAGGCGGTCGAGGGGCTGGTGCTGGGCCTGCGCGGCGCCAACGCGCGACAGGTGGTTTCGGCCGTGAAGACGCGCCTGGCCGAGCTGGCGCCGTCGCTGCCGACGGGCATGACGGTGGTGCCGTTCTACGACCGCAGCGGGCTGGTCGATCGCGCGGTGAACACGGT
>JAHBUY010000012.1 GCA_019637795.1 bacterium
GCTGGGCGTCGAGTATCCGGACGGCCTGCCGCTCACCCGCGCCGATGCGGCGCTGATCGAGCGGGCGTTGTCGAACCTGATCGACAACGCGCTGCGGGTCACGCCGTCGGGCGGCCGCGTGCTGGTGCGCGCGCTGCGCGAGGGCGACGGCGTGCGGATCGAGGTCGCCGACACCGGTCCCGGCGTTGCCTCGGAAGACCAGCCCCGCGTATTCGAGCGCTTCTACCAGACCAGCCGGCACCGCGAGCACCGCGGCAGCTCGGGGCTGGGCCTGGCGATCGTCAAGCGGGTGGCCGAACTGCACGGCGGAACGGCCGGCCTGCGCAGCGAGCCCGGGCGCGGATCGACGTTCTTCATCGACCTGCCGCTGACTGCCTGAGTAGCGCCGCCGCCGCCTGCCGCGGCTCGAACGCGCGCCACCCCCCAATCCGCCAGCGACCCGACCCCGACCCGATGGACTGGCGCCGCATCGCGCACCTCGACATGGACGCGTTCTACGCGTCGGTCGAGCTGCTGCGCCGGCCCGAATTGCGCGGCCGGCCGGTCGCCATCGGCGGCCACGGCGAGCCGTCGCGCCGCGGCGTCGTCACGACCGCCACCTACGAGGCGCGCGCGTTCGGCATCCGCTCCGGCATGGCGCTGCGGCGCGCCGCCGAGCTGTGCCCGCAATGCGTGTTCCTGCCGGTCGACTTCGACGAGTACCGTCGCTACTCGCGGATGTTCAAGGCGGCGATCGCCGCCGTCACCGACCGCATCGAGGACCGCGGCATCGACGAGGTCTACCTCGACCTCACCGCGGTGCCCGGCATCCGCATCGAGCGCGGCGCCCCGGTCGCCCGCGACATCCAGCGCCGCGTGCTGGAGGCCACCGGCCTGACCTGCTCGGTCGGCCTGGCGCCGAACAAGCTCCTCGCGAAAATCGCCTCCGACCTGCACAAGCCGGCAGGCCTCACCATCGTCGACGCGGAGGACATTCCGGTGCTGATCTGGCCGTTGCCGGTGCGCCGGATCAACGGCATCGGGCCCAAGGCCGACCTGCAGCTCGAGGAGCTCGGGCTGCGCACGATCGGCGAGTTGGCCGCGGCGCCGCCGTCGATGCTCGTCGCCCGCTTCGGCGCCAACTACGGGCGCTGGCTGCACGAGGCCGCGCATGGCCGCGACGAGCGTCCGGTGGTCACGGCGAGCGAGCCGGTCTCGATGAGCCGCGAGACCACGTTCGAGCACGACCTGCACCCGCGGCGCGACTGGCAGGCGCTCGCCGCCTGCCTGGCCGAGCTGTGCCGCGACGTCGCCGCCGACCTGCGCCGCCGCGGCTACGCCGGGCGCACGATCGGCGTGAAGGCGCGCTACGACGATTTCCGCATCGTGACCCGCGACCTGACGCTGCCCGAGGCGACCGACGACGACGCGGCGATCCGCCGCGCGGCGTTCGAGTGCCTGGACCGGGTACCGGCGGTACGTCGGCTGCGGCTGCTCGGCGTGCGCGTCGGCAGCCTGTCGCGCCCGGGCGCGACGGCCGCGCGTGCCGGATCCGGCCGTGGCGTCGCCGCGTCGCCGGGCCCGCAGCAAGGGGAGCTGCCGCTGTCGG